>NZ_CP102409.1:1045000-1365000 GCF_024628725.1 Ruegeria sp. YS9 | reverse complement strand
CGGCAAGGTGAAATCATGCGCCACGCAAACGCCAGTTCCCAGACAGACCTGCCGCAGTTGAACCGATACCGAATTCGATGCAAGAGCGACACGGTCAACGCCAATATCATTCAGGTAATCCAGTTCCCGGTCAAAGATCATGTCGGGGATATAGCCGATCAACCTGTGGCCCTTCAGGTCAGCGATGCTCCGGATCGGATCATGTCGCTTCAGATACTCTTCGGTCGCGACCATGTGCAGCTTGTAGTCGCTGATTTTCTTCACCAGCAGCTGACCGGCGGTCGGCGCACTGACCGTAACCGCCATATCCGCCTCGCGTCGGGACAGGTTGATCACGCGCGGAAGCGCAAGGATCTGGATGTCCAGATCAGGGTTTGCGTCGCTGATTTTGGCACACACCTGCGGCAGCAGATAGTTGGCACTGCCGTCCGGCGCGCCAATCCTGATTTGCCCGCTTAGCGTTTTTGTTGGCCCTGTTACCGCCCCGGCCGCCGCGCGCATCGCCTCTTCTGCGTGCAGCCCATGTTCCAACAGCCGCTGTCCCGCCGGGGTCAGAACATAGCCTTGCTGCGACTTGGTAAACAATGTGGAATCAAGCGTTGCCTCCAAGCGTGCTATGCGCCGACCGGCGGTGGCAGGGTCGATCTTCAGGATGCGACCAGCGGAAGACAGGCTTTCCTCGCGCGCGACAGCCAGGAAAATCCGCATATCATCCCAATTTGGGGTCATTTTGATCCCTTTTGCATTTTTGCAAAACTCTTTTGAGACATTGCCTCTGTTCGCCGGATTTCTGCAAGCCTATTCTGCGCGCAAATCTATCGGAGGAGCTATTGATGCAAGACCTGACCCATTTCCTGAACGGCGAAATGGTCGCCGGAACGTCCGGTCGTTTCGACGACGTCTACAACCCGGCAACGGGCGAAGTTCAATACAAGTGCCCGATGGCAAGTGCGGCGGAAACCACCGCCGCGATCGAGGCCGCCGCCGCCGCCCAGCCCGCATGGGGCGCAACCAACCCGCAAAAGCGCGCGCGCGTCATGATGGCCATGGTCGGCCTGATGAACCGCGACATGGACAAACTGGCCGAAGCGCTGAGCCGCGAGCACGGCAAAACCATTCCAGACGCCAAGGGTGATTTGCAGCGTGGTCTGGAAGTGATCGAATACTGCATTGGTGCGCCACAGATGCTGAAGGGTGAGTTTACCGACAGCGCGGGTCCCGGAATTGACATGTATTCCATGCGTCAGCCTTTGGGTGTTGTCGGCTCGATCATGCCGTTCAACTTTCCGGCCATGATGCCGCTCTGGCACGTTGGCCCTGCTCTGGCTTGCGGTAACGCCGTTGTTCTGAAACCGTCCGAACGCGACCCGTCCGTGCCCCTGATGCTGGCTGAACTGTTCGTCGAAGCCGGCCTGCCCAAAGGCGTTTTCCAGGTCGTAAACGGCGACAAGGAAGCGGTTGATACCATTCTCGACAGCGAGATCATTCAGGGCGTCAGTTTTGTCGGCTCAACCCCGATCGCGCAGTATATCTACAGCCGCGCAACGGCGAACGGAAAACGCGCCCAGTGCTTCGGCGGCGCCAAGAACCACATGATCGTCATGCCCGACGCTGATCTGGATCAGGCCGCTGACGCGCTGGTTGGTGCCGGTTTCGGTGCGGCAGGCGAACGCTGCATGGCCGTTTCGGTGGCTGTTCCCGTGGGCGAAGAAACCGCGGACGCACTGATCGAAAAACTGGTGCCGCGCATCGAAAAGTTGAAAGTTGGTCCCTACACTGCCGGCGATGATGTCGACATGGGCCCGGTTGTGACCGCTGCCGCGAAACAGCGCATTCTGGGCCTGATCAACTCAGGCGTCGAACAGGGTGCGAAACTGGTTGTCGACAACCGCGACTTCAGCCTGCAAGGCTATGAGGACGGCTTCTTTGTCGGCCCGCACCTGTTCGACAACGTGACCCCCGAGATGGACATCTACAAACAGGAAATCTTTGGCCCGGTTCTGTCCACCGTGCGCGCGGGTTCGTACGAAGAGGCCCTTAAACTGGCGATGGATCACGAATACGGCAACGGCACCGCGATCTTTACCCGTGACGGCGACACCGCACGTGACTTTGCCAGCCGGGTCAATATCGGCATGGTGGGCATCAACGTTCCGATCCCGGTTCCGCTGGCCTATCACACCTTTGGCGGCTGGAAGAAATCCATGTTCGGAGACCTGAATCAGCACGGCCCGGACAGCTTCAAGTTCTACACCCGCACCAAAACCGTGACCGCACGCTGGCCGTCGGGCATCAAGGAAGGTGGCGAGTTCAACTTCAAGGCCATGGACTGATCCCACAGCTTCCTGACGCTTGAAGCCCGGCCCGTTCAACGGCCGGGCTTTTTGCATCTTTCCGCCGAAAAACCTGCTGTCGTCCGCCCGGTCACAGGAAATTCAAGTGGTTCACTCTGGAAAAAACCAACCAATGCCCATATTTTGGCGCCAACAGATTACCGAGCAGTGAACTTATCGGAGGCAAACTTGTCCCAATCCCGTATGACCCGTCGCTCTGCCTTGCTGGGCGTGGCCTCTTTGGTGGCAACACCTGCCCTTGTTCGGGCGCAAAGCACGGATGCTTTCCCGGAAACGGAAGACGCGATCAGTACGCAATTGCCGGTCCGGCGCAACATATCGTCCTTCTCGCAGCAGAACTGGCAGGACCATTTCGATGAATTGGGCGTCGGGTGCCTGTTGGCCGATATCACCAGCCGCGCCGTCCATTACTGGGGGCCTGACGGCACCTACAAACTGTACCCAAGCTCCGTACCCATGAGCGAAGAGCTTACCAAACGCGGGTACACGAAAGTCGTGCGCAAAACCGAATTCCCAAGCTGGACCCCCACGGCATCGATGCGCGAACGGGACCCATCGCTGCCGCTTCGGATGGAAGGTGGCGACCCAGGCAACCCGCTGGGAACCCGCGCCATGTATCTGGGTTGGCCTGCATATCTGGTTCACGGAACGCACGACACGCGAAAGATCGGTCGCCAAAGCTCGTCAGGTTGCATCGGCCTGTACAACCAGCATGTCGAAGAACTGTATCCGCTGGTCAAGGTCGGAACACAGGTTCGTCTGGTCTGATCCCCCCTTCTGACAAGCCAAAGCCCCGGTCGATCGCCGGGGCTTTGTTGTTTTCGGAACCCGGCGTTTATTCCGGCAGGATCACCGCGTCGACGACGTGGATCACTCCATTGCTGGCTTCAATGTCTGCCTGCACGACTTTGGCGTCGTTCACTTTCACGCCGTTTTTGGCATTGACGCTCAATCGATCGCCCTGAACGGTCAGAACCTTGGCGCGTTTGCCTGCGATATCACCGGACATAACCTTGGCCGGAACCACGTGATAGGTCAGGATGGCGACCAGTTGATCCTTGTTTTCGGGTTTCAAAAGCGTCTCGACAGTGCCTTCAGGAAGCGCGGCAAAGGCTTCGTCCGTGGGTGCAAATACGGTGAACGGACCTTCCCCTTTAAGCGTATCAACCAAACCTGCGGCCTGAACGGCGGCAACCAAAGTGTTGAACGACCCGGCGGCAACGGCGGTGTCGACGATATCAGCGGCCTGAGCCTTGAGCGGCATGGCGAATGCAAGTGCGGCGGCTGCGCCCATGAATGTACGACGGAACATGGCTGTCTTCTCCTCTCCAGCTTGTTATGGAAAGGGGTACGGGGCTTTTGCCGCAATGGATCACTCTGGTTTCAGTTTTCCTTGAGCTGCACCCAAATGCTCTGCGCCCGCCCCTCGGCCAGGAACGGCAAGGCGGCAACGGCATCGGGCCGATCCTGTTGCAGGTAATATCCCGGCCAAAGCATTGAATACGCGCCAGATTGAAGCAAGCTGTGCAACACGTACTGCTCTCCCCAACCTGGGCAGTCATAGAAGAAGCGCTTGGGGTATTCGTAGGGCAAAAACACGTCGTGAACGTGGATCACCACGCCGGTGTTGAGCGAAGGTATGATGCGGCAGAACAGATGGGCGACATCGTTGCTCATCCGCACAACATGGCTGGAATCGATGAACAGAATGTCTCCGGCCTCCAGCTCAGCGAACAGGGCCGGGTCTGTATCTTCAAGACGTTTCTGCTCGAACCGGTCGACCACATGGGCGATATCGGCGCGTGGGTACGGATCAACCGCGGTAATGGTGGTATCCAGATTGCCGTCGATGATTGCCTGACGGGTCACACGGGTGGAATTGCCGCATCCGACTTCGATCACGCGTTTGGGCTGAAAGCGGCGGATCATCAGATACAATGCATCCGCATCCGGGCTGTTATAGTAACCATTGCCGATACGATAACCGGTCTGGTTGCGTGCGGGATCTTTCAGCGCCTCAAGGGCTGTTTTGTGACGCTCGTATTCCGCCACCAGTTGCGAGATGTCGAACCCCTCCATCCCCGGCGACAACGCATAGGCGGGGCGCGTCAACCCTCCTGCCGCTTCGAAGGCTTCCAGCCGCGCCCGTTCATCCTGTTCCGTAACTCTGTCGACCAGTTTCACCCCCAATTCTTCAAGGGCTGCGTTGATCTTCGGGAATTTTCTGGGTTTCAAGGCGCTGGCTCCGCGATCTGTGATGCAATGTTCCTTACCGTTGCAAACCGTTTCACTGCAAGGGCAAGCCGGGCAAACCCTTGGCAAAACGAAAATTTCCGTATTCACTGATGGAACTGACAACTGGGAGGGGCCCCATGCAGCAGGAATTTACACTCGGGATCGAAGAAGAATACCTGTTGGTGGATCGTGACAGCCTGCAATTGTCCGAAGCCCCCGAAGCGTTGATGGCGGCCTGCCAAAGCGATTTCGAAGGTCAGGTCAGCCCCGAGTTCCTGCAATGTCAGATAGAGGTTGGAACCAGACCACACACCACGGTCGCTTCAGCGCGCGAAGATCTGAAGCGGCTGCGGTCATGCGTGTCGAAACGGGCGGGTGAATACAACCTGTCCCCTATCGCCGTCTCGTGCCATCCCTTCGCCAACTGGAAAGATCAACACCACACCCGGAAAGAACGGTATGACGCGTTGCAACACGCACTCGGCGGCGTTGCCCGGCGGATGCTGATCTGCGGGATGCATGTTCATGTTGGGGTCGAAGACCCTGCGCTTCGGGCCGACCTGATGCCGCAACTGTCATACTTTCTGCCGCATCTCCTGGCGCTGTCCACTTCTTCGCCTTACTGGAACGGCGAGGATACCGGCCTGTCTTCATACCGGCTGACGGTGTTCGACAACCTGCCCCGCACCGGGCTGCCGCCAGTTTTTGCCAGTTGGAGCGAGTATGAACGGACCACGGGTATTCTGGTCGAGCTTGGCGTCATAGAAGACACCACCAAGATCTGGTGGGATCTGCGCCCTTCGCATCGTTTCCCGACTTTGGAAACACGGATCATGGATGTTCAGCCCCGGCTGGAGCACACGTTGTCGTTGGCGGCGCTGGTGCAGGCCTTGACCCGGATGCTGTGCCGCCTGAAAGACCGCAACCTGCGCTGGCGGCAATATGATCGTTTTCTGATCGGCGAAAACCGCTGGCGCGCTCAACGCTACGGAGTGGGTGAAGGGCTGATTGATTTCGGCGACCGGTCGGTCAAGCCCATGTCTGAACTGATCGGCGACCTCATGGGGTTGTTGGCTGAAGACACCGAAGCGCTTGGCACGATGACTGAACTCGCACGGCTCAGGCAGATTGCTGAAAACGGCACTTCCGCCACGCGCCAACGCCGTATTCATGCCGAGGCAACAGCGCGGGGGGACGATCCGGGGCAAGCCGTCGTGCGCCACCTGATCGAGGAATTTCACGCCGATCTCTGAACGTTTCCGGCTTGTGATCCGTTTCAACCGACTCATTGTTGCGCCTGCAAAATTTCTGTAAGAATTCAGAAATAAACAACCGTTCAATTCATTGCCGACGGGAGGGAGCGTCATGGATTTCGCACTCAGCGAGGAGCAAACAGCCATATTCGACATGGCGCACGCGTTCGGGCAGGAAAACATCGCCCCCTTTGCGCGCCAGTGGGAGGCAGACGGAACCATTCCCAAAACCTTGTGGCCCCAGATAGGCGAACTTGGTTTCGGCGCGCTTTACGTATCCGAGGAAAGCGGAGGCTCAAACCTGACCCGCCTGGATGCCACGCTGGTTTTCGAGGCCCTGTCGATGGCCTGTCCTTCGGTCGCTGCCTTCCTGTCGATCCACAACATGTGCGCCAAGATGTTGGACAATTTCGCGGATGACGACCTCAAGGCACGCATCATGCCGGATGTTCTGAGCCTGAATACGGTTCTGAGCTATTGCCTGACGGAACCCGGTTCCGGCTCTGACGCGGCGGCGCTGAAAACCCGCGCCGAACGGACCAACGAAGGTTATACGTTGAATGGCACCAAGGCGTTCATCTCGGGCGGTGGCTATTCGGATGCCTATGTTTGCATGGTACGCACCGGTCAGGATGGGCCCAAGGGGATCTCGACCGTATATGTCGAAGACGGCACGCCGGGGCTCAGCTTTGGGGCGCTGGAACAGAAAATGGGCTGGAAAAGCCAACCCACCGCGCAGGTTCAGTTCGACGACTGCAAAATTCCCGCAGGCAACCTCGTGGGCACCGAAGGCGACGGCTTCAAATACGCGATGATGGGCCTCGATGGCGGGCGGCTCAATATCGCGGCCTGTTCTCTTGGGGCTGCCCAAGCCGGGCTTGAAATGACCCTGCAATACATGTCCGAGCGCAAGGCGTTCGGCCAATCCATCGATCAGTTCCAGGCGCTTCAGTTCCGTCTGGCGGATATGGAGATCGAATTGCAGGCCGCCCGCACCTTCCTGCGTCAGGCGGCGTGGAAACTGGACAACGGCGCGCCCGATGCCACGAAATTCTGCGCCATGGCCAAGAAATTCGTGACCGAAACCGGATCGAAGGTGGTGGATCAGTGCCTGCAACTGCATGGCGGGTACGGATATCTTGCGGATTACGGCATCGAAAAGCTTGTGCGCGATCTTCGCGTGCATCAGATTTTGGAAGGCACGAATGAGATTATGCGCGTGATCGTTTCACGCCAGTTGCTCGCCAATCGCTGAGGCCCCAATGTCAGATATTGAAATCCGCACCACAGGCCGTGCCGGTCGCATCACCCTGACCCGTCCTCATGCGCTGAACGCGCTGAGCTATGACATGTGCATGGCCATCGACACGGCGATGCGCAACTGGCGGGAAGACGATGCCGTTGACCTGATCGTTCTGGACGCCGAGGGGGAAAAAGCCTTTTGTGCGGGGGGTGACATCGCCGAACTTTATGAAACGGGCACCAAGGGCGATTATGCCTATGGTCAGAAGTTCTGGCGCGATGAATATCGTCTGAATGCCCTGATCTTCGAATATCCCAAACCGGTCATCAGTTTTCTTCAGGGGTTTACCATGGGCGGAGGTGTCGGAATCGGCTGCCATGGCAGCCACCGCGTCGTCGGAGAAAGCTCCAGGATTGCAATGCCGGAATGCTCGATTGGCTTGGTTCCGGATGTCGGCGGGTCTTTGATGCTGGCCCTTGCACCGGGGCGACTGGGTGAATTCCTTGGGACCACGGGCTTCAGAATGGGGCCTGCGGACGCGATCTTTGCGGGGTTTGCCGACCATTTCATACCGCAATCGCAATGGTCTGATCTGATCGAATTGCTGGAAGCGTCTGGAAATGCGGAACTGGTGGCCGATCATGCCGAAACACCACCCAAGGGCGAATTGGCAGAGTTGCAAACCGAAATCGACAAGCATTTTTCCGGTGAAACTCTGGGCGACATCCTGATCAGCCTGCGCAATGACGATCAGGAATTTGCAGACAAAACTCTGGAAAAAATAACGAAAAACGCGCCGCTTTCCGTGGCCTGCACGATCGAGATGCTGCACCGTCTGCGTGGCCCCTCGCTGACCATGCGGCGCGCCTTGGAGATGGAATACCGCTTTACCCACCGGGCGATGGAGCATGGTGACTTTCTGGAAGGCATCCGCGCGCAGATCATAGACAAAGACCGCAACCCGAACTGGCAGTTTCCCGATATGGACGTCCCCCTGGTGGCCGTCTCGAAAATGTTGCAGCCACTGGGTGCGGACACCCTGACATTCGAGGAGGACTGAGAGATGCAGATCGGGTTCATAGGGCTGGGAAACATGGGGGCACCCATGGCGGCCAATCTGGCAAAGGCCGGCCATCAGGTTCTCGGATTCGACACGGCGGGCGTTGCCGTTGACGGGGTGACGCAGGCCGGTACTGCGACCGAAGCCGTCGCCTCTGCCGATGAAGTCATTACCATGCTGCCGAATGGCGCCATCCTGCGGTCAGTTGCGGATCAGATCATTCCCGCCATGGCGAAGGGTGCGGTGCTGATCGATTGCTCGACAGTTGACGTGGACAGCGCACGCGCAGTCGCGGAACAGGCCAGCGGCGCTGGTCTGCTGTTCGTCGACGCTCCGGTTTCGGGGGGTGTCGGCGGCGCGGCAGGTGGCACCCTGACATTCATGGCCGGTGGGTCAGACGACGCATTTGCAAAGGCTGCTCCTCTGTTCGACATCATGGGGCAGAAAGCGGTTCACTGCGGCGAAGCCGGAGCAGGCCAGGCCGCCAAGATTTGCAACAACATGATCCTCGGCGTCACCATGATCGCCACGTGCGAGGCCTTTGCCCTGGCCGACAAACTGGGTTTGGACCGCCAAAAGATGTTCGATGTGGTCAGCACCTCATCGGGGTACAGCTGGACAATGAACGCCTATTGCCCTGCCCCAGGCGTTGGCCCGCAAAGCCCTGCCGACAATGACTATACTCCTGGATTTGCAGCCGAGTTGATGCTGAAGGACCTGCGTCTTAGCCAACAGGCCGCATCCAGTGCGGATGCGGATACACCGATGGGACAGGCCGCGACTGCACTTTACGAGCAATTCGTCGAAAACGAGGACGGTCTGGGCCGCGATTTCAGCGCCATGCTGCCTCGGTTTGAAAAGCGTGGGCGAAGTTGATCCAAGTCATATTCCACCCACGGAATGTTTGATATCCAAAGGGTGCAACCTATTGGAAAGGATTCTTACGTGATGACCAAAAACATGGGTGGACTCGACAAAACGCTTCGGATCGCAATAGGCGCCGCGCTTATTCTGGGCGCTCTGTTGGGATACGGAACCTGGATGTGGATCGGCATCGTGCCGTTGGTCACGGGTCTGCTGAATACATGCCCGATATACTCGGTGTTGGGCATCAGCACCTGCCCAACCAAGAAAAACTAGATTGGACAGGCGGTGGAGCGAAGACAGCCTGAAGCCGCCTACTCCGCCGCCACCCGATCCGGGTTGAGCATGGTTTTCAGATACCTACCGGTATGGCTGCGTTCGACTTGAGCGATTTCTTCAGGTGCTCCGACGGCTACGATCTCACCACCGCCGTCGCCGCCTTCAGGCCCGATGTCGATGATATGGTCGGCGGTTTTCACCACGTCCAGATTGTGTTCGATCACCACGACAGTATTGCCCTGATCGACCAATTCATGAAGCACTTCCAACAGCTTGCGCACATCTTCGAAATGCAGACCCGTGGTTGGTTCGTCCAGAATATAAAGCGTCCGCCCGGTTGATCGTTTCGACAGTTCCTTGGACAGTTTCACGCGCTGCGCCTCACCACCCGAAAGCGTGGTCGCCTGTTGACCCACCTTGATATAGCCAAGACCAACGCGGGCCAGCGCATCCATCTTGTCGCGGATTGATGGAACGGCCTTGAAAAACTCCTGCGCGTCTTCCACCGTCATATCAAGCACATCCGCAATGGACTTGCCCTTGAACTTGATCTCAAGCGTCTCGCGATTGTACCGCGCGCCCTTGCAGGTTTCGCAGGTGACATAGACGTCGGGAAGGAAGTGCATCTCGATCTTGATGACGCCGTCGCCCTGACACGCCTCGCACCTTCCCCCCTTGACGTTGAAGCTGAAACGACCCGGCTTGTAGCCCCGCGCCTTGGCCTCGGGCAGCCCGGCGAACCAGTCGCGGATCGGGGTGAAGGCCCCGGTATAGGTTGCCGGATTCGACCGCGGAGTCCGCCCGATCGGGCGCTGGTCGATATCGATGACCTTGTCCAGATGCTCCAAACCCTTGATTGTCTCACACGGCGCAGGCGTTTGACGCGCGCCATTCAGGCGCATCGAGGCGGTCTTGAACAACGTCTCAATCGTCAGGGTCGACTTGCCGCCGCCAGATACACCCGTGACACAAACGAACTTGCCCAAGGGAAACTCGGCCGTCACGTCCTTGAGGTTGTTGCCCGAAGCCTTTACCACTGTTACCTTTTTCTTGGTCCCCTTGCGCCGCTCGGCAGGCACTGGAATCTCGCGTACGCCCGACAGATACTGCCCCGTGATCGAGGCCGCATCAGCCGCGATCTGCTCGGGCGTGCCGTGGCTGACCACCTGCCCGCCATGCACGCCCGCACCAGGACCAATGTCGAACACATAATCGGCTTCGCGGATGGCTTCCTCGTCATGTTCGACAACAATCACGGTGTTGCCCTGATCCCGCAGATTCTTGAGCGTACCAAGCAACCGGTCATTGTCACGCTGGTGCAAGCCGATCGAGGGCTCGTCCAACACGTAAAGAACCCCGGTCAGGCCCGAGCCGATCTGGCTGGCCAGACGAATACGCTGGCTTTCGCCGCCAGACAGCGTTCCACTTGAACGAGACAGCGTAAGGTATTCCAACCCAACGTTATTCAGGAAGCCCAACCGCTCGCGAATTTCCTTCAGAATAGCCCGGGCGATCTCGTTCTTCTGAGCGCTCAGATGGTTCGGAGCATCCTCGATCCAGGCAAGCGCTTCGCGGATGGACATTTGCACCACCTGACCGACATGCAGCCCGGCGATTTTCACGGCCAAGGCTTCGGCGCGCAGACGATACCCTTCGCAGGTGCCGCATGGACGGTTGTTTTGGTACCTCTCGAATTCCTCACGGATCCACGCGCTGTCAGTTTCGCGATATCGCCGTTCCATATTCGGAATCACGCCTTCGAAACTGCGCGTCACCTGGTACACCCGTCCGCCCTCGTCATAGCGGAACTGGATTTCCTCATCGCCAGAGCCCCGCAGGAAAACCTGCTGCACTTTGCCGGGCAGGTCTTTCCAGGGCGTGTTCTTGTCAAACTCATAATGGCGCGCGATGGCTTCGATGGTCTGAAGGAAATACGGCGACTTGCCTTTCCTCCATGGCGCCAGGGCCCCGTCATACAGCTTCAACGTCTGATCCGGCACCACGAGTCGCTCGTCAAAGAACAGCTCGACCCCCAACCCGTCACAATCCGGGCAGGCTCCGAATGGCGCATTGAACGAAAACAGGCGTGGTTCAATCTCGGGGATAGTGAAACCGCTGACCGGGCAGGCAAAGTTTTCGCTGAAGGTAATACGTTCCGGCTCCCCTTCCCGTGGCGCGGTTTCCAGAATCGCGATGCCATCGGCCAGGTCCAACGCGGTGCGCAGGCTGTCGGCAAGGCGGGTCTCCATCCCCTCGCGCACGACGATCCGGTCAACGACCACGTCAATGTCATGGCGGAACTTCTTGTCCAATGTCGGGGGCTCGTCCAGTTCGTAGAATTGGCCATCCACCTTCACGCGCTGGAACCCCTGCTTGCGCAGTTCCAGAAATTCCTTCCGGTACTCACCTTTCCGGTCGCGCACGATCGGAGCCAGCAGATAACCCCGCGTGCCCTCCTCCATCGTCATGATGCGGTCGACCATGTCCTGCACCTGCTGCGCCTCGATCGGCTGGCCGGTGGCCGGGCTGTACGGCGTACCTGCGCGCGCGAACAGCAGGCGCAGGTAATCATAAATTTCGGTGACGGTTCCCACGGTTGATCGCGGGTTTTTCGAGGTCGTTTTCTGTTCAATGGAGATCGCCGGAGACAGTCCACTGATATGGTCAACATCGGGCTTTTCCATCATGTCGAGAAACTGCCGCGCATAGGCAGACAGGCTTTCGACATAACGGCGCTGACCTTCGGCATAAATCGTGTCAAACGCCAGCGACGACTTGCCCGAACCGGACAGCCCGGTGATCACCACCAACTGATCCCGAGGGATGTCGACATCAATGCCCTTGAGGTTATGCTCGCGCGCGCCGCGCACCTCTATATTCTTCAGCTCAGCCATTTCCGGCCCCCAACAAACAAGTGGTTTAGAGATAGGCGAGCTTGCCCGAGTCTCCAACAGAAAAGTTAGAACATTTAGTGAACGTACAGGTTTTCGCCGACCAAATCAAACGATGGGCATGGAATCGTACAGCGCAATGCCTGGCTATCTGGCGGACCGACGGTTTTGAGAAGAAAATGGCGCGGTTGACGGGGCTCGAACCCGCGACCCCCGGCGTGACAGGCCGGTACTCTAACCAACTGAGCTACAACCGCGCATCTATTTCATGGCCTTTATCCTGGACCAAGGTTGGCAGCGATGGCGCGGTTGACGGGGCTCGAACCCGCGACCCCCGGCGTGACAGGCCGGTACTCTAACCAACTGAGCTACAACCGCCCGCTGCATGTTCATTGCTGAACGTTTGGGTGTATTATGGCCACGGTCGGGCAGCGTCAAGCGGCGTTTTGCAGTTTTTTGTCAGAATCCAGTTTTTTGTTTGCCCGCTGTTTTTTGCCCTCGCGAATTGTTCAATTTCGCTTGCAGCGCACCCCCGGGGAAGATATGACCGCGTGTCATGGGTGATTAGCTCAGTGGTAGAGCGCTTCGTTCACATCGAAGATGTCAGGAGTTCAAATCTCTTATCACCCACCACCCCCTTTTCGGATTTTCGCTTGGAACCAGCGGGCTTGCCATGTCGCGCGTTCGGCGGCTATCGTGCCCTATTTGGCCCGACAACAGGCCACACGCAAAGGCTGAGATCACCATGACGGGGTTGAAGCGCGACATCGGCCTACTGGGACTGACCTTCATCTCAGTCGGAGGAATCATCGGTTCGGGCTGGTTGTTCGGCCCCCTTCTGGCGGTTCAGCATGCCGGGCCTGCGGCCACGATCTCGTGGATAATCGGCGCGGTTGCCATGTTCATATTGGCCATCACCTTCGCAGAGATTTCCGCCATGCTGCCCATTCCCGGAGGGATCGCGCGCGTGCCACATTTTTCGCATGGCAACATCGTTTCGATGGCCATGGGATGGACTGCCTGGATCGGCTACAACACCACAGCACCCATCGAAGTCGAAGCCATGCTGAAATACCTGGCGCCGTATGCGCCTTGGTTGCATACGGCCGAGACAGGTGGCTTGACCGGGGCGGGTGTTTTCGTCGCGCTGGTTTTCATGCTGCTGTTCGTCGCGGTGAATGCGCTTGGGGTCAAGTTCTTCACGCGCGTCAATGCAGCGCTGACCTGGGCCAAGATCGCCATCCCTGTTGTCCTGTCCGTTCTTCTTGTCGCAAGCCGGTTCAACATCGAGAACTTCACGCAACCGGAAGGGTTTGCGCCCTACGGCGCGCAGGGTATCATGGCCGCCGTTTCAACCGGGGGCGTTATTTTTTCATTCATTGGCTTTCGCCATGTGGTTGATATGGCTGGCGAAGTTCGAAATCCAAAGTTCGCGATTCCGGCCGCATTGGTGTTGTCGATTGTTCTTTGCGCCTTCATCTACCTTGGTCTGCAAGTGGCCTTCATCGGTGCGCTGGACCCATCCATGCTGTCCAAAGGATGGGCGCAGTTGAGCTTTGGAGGCGAAGGACCACTGGACGCCATCATCATGTCTGTCGGGCTGGTCTGGTTTCTGAGCTTGCTGAATGTCGGATCCGTGATAGGCCCCTTTGGCAACGGGCTGGTCGCAACCGGGTCGAACGCCCGTATCGCCCTCGCCCTTTCAAAAAACGGTTTCCTGCCCAGACGGTTGCAGACATTGTCGTCATTCGGGGTTCCGCTGTGGGCGCTGGCGCTGAACTTTCTGATCGGAACGGTTTTCCTGCTGACAGTACCCTTTACCACCGTCATTGCCCTGAACGGTGCAGCCATCGTCTTGTCATTTGCCGTCGGGCCAATAGCCGTGGTTTGCCTGAGAAACCTGTTGCCAGATCATCCCAGATCGATCCGAATACCGGCCGTGCGTCTTGTCGCGCTGTCCGCTTTCGCCATCGCCACGCTGATCGTCTATTGGAGCGGATGGGACACGGTCTGGCGGCTTGGCATCGCGCTGATTGTCGGCAGTATTCTGTTGCTGATCCGATTCCGGGGACGTTTGGACGAAATGGACGTTACCGAGGCCCTGTGGCTTGTGCCTTATTTCTCCGGTCTTGGGTTGATCTCATTCCTTGGGCAATTCGGAGCCGGATCGTTGAAGCAGATCCCGTTTGGGTGGGACCTTCTGCTTTGCATCCTGTTTTCGTCGATCATATTCGTACTTGCCGTTCGTTCGGCTCTGCCACCTAAAAAGTTCAAGGAATACATAGCGGAAGAAGAAATACTTGATCCAAAGCAACCGGTCATTGGATTGTAAAAAAGGCAGAGCATTCGCCCCGCCTTTTTCATTCGCTCAATCTGCTTAATGTGCCGTGGCCGAGGGTCCCGTCGCCTCTGACGAGGCTGCGGCGGCTGCGGCGGCCTCCTCGGCTGCTTCGTCCCATTCAACCGGTTCCGGTGTACGAACCAGAGAATGCTCAAGAACCTCCGAGACGTGCTTGACCGGGATGATCTTCAAGCCTTCCTTCACATTGTCCGGAATATCCGCCAGGTCCTTTTCGTTTTCTTCCGGGATCAGGACCGTCTTGATACCACCGCGCAACGCAGCCAGCAGTTTCTCTTTCAAGCCGCCAATTGGCATTGCGTTCCCGCGCAACGAGACCTCGCCCGTCATGGCGATGTCTTTACGAACAGGAATACCTGTCAGAACCGAGACAATCGAAGTCACCATCGCCAGACCAGCCGACGGACCATCCTTGGGCGTTGCGCCATCGGGCACGTGCACGTGGATGTCGATCTTGTCGAACTGCGGCGGCTTCACTCCGATCTTCGGAGAAATCGACCGCACATAAGACGATGCCGCATCGATGGATTCCTTCATCACATCGCCCAGCTTGCCGGTTGTCTTCATCCGACCCTTACCGGGCAGCTTCAGCGCCTCGATATGCAGCAGATCGCCCCCCACCGAGGTCCAGGCCAAACCGGTCACGACACCGACCTGATCGTCCTGCTCGGCCAGACCGTAACGGAATTTCGGCACACCCAGGAACTCATCCAGGTTCTCAGGCGTGACCGTAACGGTTTCCGCCTCTTTCTTGATGATCTTGGTCAGCGCCTTCCGTGCCACTTTGGCGATTTCACGCTCGAGGTTCCGCACGCCGGCTTCGCGGGTGTAGAACCGGATGATCGCGGTCAGCGCCTCATCGGTCAGTTCAAATTCCTTGTCCTTCAGACCGTGGTTTTTGACCTGCTTGGCGATCAGGTGCTGCTTGGCGATCTCGCGCTTTTCATCCTCGGTATAGCCGGCCAGAGGAAGGATCTCCATCCGGTCCAGCAGTGGCCCTGGCATGTTGTAGCTGTTGGACGTGGTCAGGAACATCACATTGGACAGGTCATATTCGACCTCAAGGTAGTGATCCATGAACGTGCTGTTTTGTTCCGGGTCCAACACTTCCAGCATCGCCGAGGCCGGATCACCACGGAAATCCTGCCCCATCTTGTCGATCTCATCGAGCAGAATGAGCGGGTTCGTGGTTTTCGCCTTTTTCAGCGCCTGAATGATCTTGCCGGGCATCGAGCCGATATAGGTCCGGCGGTGGCCGCGGATCTCGGATTCGTCGCGCACACCACCCAGGCTGATACGAATGAACTCGCGCCCGGTCGCCCGCGCAACGGACTTACCAAGCGAGGTCTTACCCACGCCCGGAGGGCCCACGAGGCACATGATCGGGCCTTTCAGCTTTCTCGAACGCTGCTGAACGGCCAGATATTCAACGATCCGCTCCTTGACCTTCTCAAGGCCATAGTGATCGGCGTCCAGAATGTCCTGCGCGCGCGCCAAGTCCTTTTTGACGCGGGATTTGGTGCCCCACGGCAAAGACAGAATCCAATCCAGATAATTGCGCACCACGGTTGCTTCGGCCGACATGGGCGACATGTTCTTGAGCTTCTTCAGCTCGCCTTCCGCCTTCTCGCGCGCTTCCTTCGACAGCTTGGTCTCGGCGATCTTGGCTTCCAGTTCGGCGATCTCATTCGCGCCGTCCTCACCATCGCCAAGCTCTTTCTGAATGGCCTTCATCTGCTCATTCAAATAATACTCGCGCTGCGTCTTCTCCATCTGGGATTTGACGCGGGTCTTGATCTTTTTCTCAACCTGCAAGACCGACATTTCGCCCTGCATCAGACCATAGACTTTTTCAAGCCGCTCGCTGACGCTGAGTGTTTCCAGCAGATCCTGCTTTTGTTCGACCTCGATGCCCAGATGGCCCGACACAAGGTCGGCCAGTTTTGCAGGCTCGGTGGTTTCACCCACAGCCGTCAGCGCTTCTTCAGGGATGTTCTTGCGCACCTTGGCATAGCGTTCGAACTCGTCCGCGACGGTGCGCAACAGGGCTTCAGTCGTGGTGACGTCACCCGGTATCTCGGTCAGATATTCCGCCCGTGCTTCGAAAAACTCATCGTTTTCAAGAAACTCGGTGATCTGCACGCGCGCCTGTCCTTCGACAAGCACTTTGACGGTGCCGTCGGGCAGTTTCAGCAGTTGCAGCACATTGGCCAGGACGCCGGACCGGTAAATACCGTCCTCATCCGGGTCATCGACGCCCGGATCAATCTGGCTGGACAACAGAATTTGCTTGTCGTCCTGCATCACCTCTTCCAGCGCGCGGACGGATTTGTCTCGGCCCACGAAGAGCGGCACGATCATATGCGGGAACACCACAATATCGCGCAGCGGCAGAACGGGGTATGAGGAGTTCAGAGGCTCTTGCATGCTCTATCCTTATCGTTGGCAAGATGGCGCTTGTCCCTCATCGAGGCAACATCCGGCCATCTCCTGTCTTGGACGATAAAGGTGGGGCCTCATCGCCCTTTTTCAACCTTACCGCCATGTAATGTGTCGCAGCATGAACCGAGGTTTTCGGGACTGCAAGATGTCCCGGGGACATATCCACCGAAATTAGTGCGACATGCATATGCAATGCGCAAATTCAGGGTCAGAACACCCGCTGCATCGCCCGAGACAGAAAAAACCCGTGGCCGTCCCGGTTGCGACATTCCAGACCTTTCGTGGAAGAGGCGCAGGTGAATCCTCCGAACCGACCGGTGACACCGTATTCCGCACGGTCAAATCCGTCCCGGTTCCGGTTCAGCGGCTGGCACAGCATTTCCACTGGGCCGGTATCGAACATCAGGAAATCATGCCCCCAGTCAGTTCGACAATTCGCGGGGCGCGGCATCGCAGGCGGGCCGTATTTTTCAATAATCGTGCACTGGATGTCCGATGAATCCGCGCTTTCTCCCACTGAACACTGAATGTTTTCGGATGGGGTTTCAAAAGTCCAGACGTCTGAAATTGCAGGGGTGGCGCAAAAAACAACTGCGCCGAGGAAAAGGCGGAACATCAACAATTCTCCGAGCCACAAACAAAAACAACTTTGAACAAAGTTGTTTCAGAATACCGGAAAACCACGCAAATGTCACCCGAATGGGCAGGTTACAGGGGCTCGATATCGCCCTGCGCGCGTTGCGCATGGAACGCGGCCTGCCACGCATCAAAGGTGCCCTCAGCGATCGCGTCCCGCATCCCCTGCATGATTTCCTGAAAGTAATGAAGGTTGTGCCAGGTCAGCAACATACCCGAGATCATCTCGTTGGCGCGGAACACATGGTGCAGATAGGCGCGTGAGTAATTCGCGCAGGCCGGGCACGAACAGTTTTCATCCAGCGGGCGCGGATCGTCCGCATGGCGCGCGTTCTTGATGTTCACCACGCCATAGCGGGTGAACACCTGACCTGTACGACCCGAGCGGGAGGGCAAGACGCAATCCATCATGTCGATCCCGCGCGCCACTGCTCCGACTATATCATCCGGCTTGCCAACGCCCATCAGGTAACGCGGCTTGTCCATGGGCAGGAAATCAGGCGCATAATCGAGACAGTCGAACATGGCCTCCTGCCCCTCGCCCACCGCCAGACCGCCAACGGCGTAGCCTTCAAAACCGATGCTCTTCAACGCCTCGGCGCTTTCTTCCCGCAGGTCCTGCTCAAGACCACCCTGCATGATACCGAACAGAGCATGCCCCGGGCGATCCCCGAATGCGTCACGGGACCGCTCGGCCCAACGCATCGACAAACGCATGGATTCGGCGATCCGGTCGCGATTTGCAGGCAATGCAGGGCATTCGTCGAAGCACATCACGATATCGGAGCCAAGAAGGCGTTGAATCTCCATTGACCGTTCCGGCGTTAGCTCGTGTTTCGACCCATCGATATGGGATTTGAAGGTCACACCCTTTTCGGTCAGCTTGCGCAAACCGGCCAATGACATGACCTGAAACCCCCCCGAGTCCGTCAGAATGGGACGGTCCCAGTTCATGAATTTGTGCAACCCGCCCAGACGATCAATGCGTTCGGCCGTGGGACGCAGCATAAGATGATAGGTGTTGCCCAGCAGAATATCGGCCCCTGTGGCCCGAACGCTTTCGGGCATCATCGCCTTGACCGTCGCCGCAGTGCCAACTGGCATGAAGGCAGGTGTACGCACTTCGCCACGCGGAGTGCTTATAACACCGGTACGGGCCTTGCCGTCTGTGGACTTGAGCTTGAAAGAGAATTGCTGGGTCATGTCATCGCCTCGGATCGCCGAACCGGGCAGGATTTGCCCGATCCGATCGGTCTTTGCAACCCGTCAGGGCAAGGACGCAACACGTTCGGTAAACAGACGCACGACCCCTGCCCCATCCACATCGCGACACACACGAACCACAGGACGATCCGGGTCAGGTTGCGTCGCACCTATCCGGTCGCCTTCCGTCACGACACGCAGCCCGGTTTCGACCATGTCGAACATGGCCCCGTGCGAACAGGCGATCACGGCGGTTGAATCATGCAGCCCGCACCCTTCCAATCCGCCGATTTCTTTATAGAATTTCAGGTAAAAACGAGAGATATCGCGCAGAAAAGACCCCATGCCGGGCGATTTTTGCGCCAAGGCTTCGAAATCTGCGGTCTCGTAGAGTGTTTTCAGGGTAACGTCCAAACCAACCAGCACGGTCTCGGGCGGAGAGGAAAAGACCTCATCCGCGGCAACCGCATCGTGATAGATGTTGGCTTCTGCATGGTCGGTAACGTTGCCCTTGCAGTAGACGGCACCGCCCATGATCACCAACCGGCCAAGATTACCGGCAAATTCCGGGTCCAATCGCATGGCGTTGGCAATGTTGGTCAGTGGTCCGACCGCACACACGACCAATTCATTTTTGTGCATCCGGGCCATCTCGGCCAGGAACTCTGCGGCAGGAAGATCATGGTTCCGTCCGATCTGGGGAATTTCGATCAGATCGCCAAACCCTTCAGGGCCGTGGACATGGTCCGAGGGGACGTGCATGTCAGCCCCCAGCGGGAAAGGCGCACCTTCTGCCACAGGAAGGTCCAGGCCCAGCTTGTCCAGCAGGAAACGGGCATTGCGGCTGGATTGTTGAACATGCGTATTGCCGAACACCGTGGTCAGGCCGATCAGGTCAAATTCAGACGCAGCGGCGGCATAGGCGATCGCCATGGCATCGTCGATGCCGGGATCCGTATCGATAATCAATTTCATCCCCGCCCGATACCGCAAACAAGCCGGGATGCAAAGCAGTCACAGCAGTTCAGCTCAATGCTGAATTCCCATAGTGAGGCGTTTGCATCTGGCGGTTTTCCCTCCATACCAGAGTTGAAAACCCGCGACTCAATTCCCATATGTATACCATAGTACACAATAAAAAGAGGACAGAATGACCGAAGATCAGATCATCGGACTGCTTTCGTCAAACATCATTTACCTGCTGGCCGCCGTGCTGGTGGTCATCGTTATTTTCAAGGGCATCAAGATCGTTCCGCAATCCGAAAAATATGTGGTTGAACGGTTTGGAAGACTGCATTCGGTGCTTGGCCCCGGCATCAATTTCATTGTTCCGTTTCTGGACGTCGCCCGCCACAAGATCTCGATCCTTGAACGCCAGTTACCGAACGCGACGCAAGACGCGATCACCAAGGACAACGTTCTGGTGCAGATCGACACCTCAGTCTTTTACCGTATTCTCGAGCCGGAAAAGACAGTCTATCGAATCCGCGATGTTGATGGTGCGATTGCAACCACCGTTGCTGGCATTGTCCGGGCCGAGATTGGCAAGATGGATCTCGACGAAGTACAATCGAACCGATCGCAACTGATTTCACGCATTCAGGAAAGCGTTGAAACCGCAGTGGATGATTGGGGAATCGAAGTGACCCGTGCCGAGATTCTGGATGTGAATCTGGATCAGGCCACCCGCGATGCCATGCTGCAACAGCTGAACGCAGAACGCGCCCGCCGCGCGCAGGTGACCGAGGCCGAAGGTCTGAAACGCTCGGTCGAGCTACAGGCCGATGCCGAGTTGTATGCCGCCGAGCAAACAGCCAAGGCCCGCCGCATTCAGGCCGAGGCCGAAGCTTATGCGACCGGCGTTGTTGCCAAGGCAATTCAGGACAATGGCATAGAAGCGGCACAGTATCAGGTTGCGCTGAAGCAGGTTGAGGCCCTTAATGCACTGGGCAACGGTTCCGGCAAGCAGACCATAGTTGTGCCTGCCAATGCACTCGAAGCCTTTGGTGACGCGTTCAAAATGCTCAAAGGAGGTAGATGATGGCTGATCCCTTTTGGCTGACCTGGTGGATCTGGCTGGCGGCCGCGCTGGCTCTGGGGATCCTGGAAATCGTTCTGCCCGGGTTCATCTTTCTGGGCTTTGCGATCGGGGCCGCGATTACCGGTCTAATCCTGGTCATCCCCGGCATGACAGTATCGTTGCATGTTCTCGCGCTGATCTTCGCAGTTCTTTCGTTGATCGCATGGCTTGTCCTGCGCAGGCTGTTTGCCTTGCCGCATGGTCAGGTCAAAACCTTCACGCATGACATCAACGACTAAGACACAGTGACGCTCACCCGAGCGTCACTCCCCCACTGGACGCTGTTGCAGGTATTCCCTATATAATCACTCAGGCAACTGACCCGAGGCAAAGATGACCCACCCGAGCGAACAGTTTGAAGGCACCCCGCTGATTGCGCCGTCAACGATTGAACACCCGCTTTACGAGGCTGTCGTCGAAGCGTGCCGCACGGTTTACGATCCGGAAATTCCGGTCAACATCTATGACCTGGGCCTGATCTATACGATCGACATTTCTCCGGACAACGCAGTGAAGGTCATCATGACCCTGACAGCACCCGGATGTCCGGTCGCGGGCGACATGCCCGGCTGGATTGTCGAGGCCATTGAGCCTGTTGCGGGCGTCAAGGAAGTTGATGTCGAACTGACCTGGGAACCGCCCTGGGGCATGGAGATGATGTCAGATGAGGCGCGCCTGGAATTGGGCTTTATGTAGCCATCCGGCACAGGCCCCAGCCAACTGTCACGAAACTTTGGCATTTTCGTCACCTTATCATGCAGTCCCTGTCACATTCCTGACGGATAACATCTGACGGTGGCATTCGCGTTTGCTGTGCCATCGGCTGGGTATGCCATGACCGCCCCCCGCGTCCCAGCTCAAGAACATGGGCCGTTCTTGCCCGAGAACGGTCCTTTTTTCATTTGCCGTTCCGACAACGGCGATCAATTCAGTTTGCAGGTTTCCTTGATCTCTGCCGCTCTGGCGTCCAGTTGCTTGATGTAGTCACCTGACAGCATTTGCAGCCTTTTTTGCTCGGTCCCCGTGACCAGCCCCAACAGAGCACCGGCAGGAGTTATGGCAGCAATGCTTTCCAATTGTTTGTCTTCCGCATGTTTCTTTTCCGATGCAATCGCACGCAGATCCCCTTCCGCCGTTGCACAATTCACCGGATGCCGTTCTGATCCCGTGGCTGCCCAAGCTTCGTCGGACATCGCACAGGCGGTCACGGAAACCAGTGCCATCATGAGCGTTGATGCCTTAATATCGACAGTTAACTTATTCATTTTATTTCTCTTTCTTTCTGCACGAGCGTCCAAATGAAGGGTCATCAATCCATTGGGCCAATGCTACTCCTGCATCGTGCGTCAAAGCAAGTTTGCGGATCGGCTGCGCGGACACACCAGAGCTTTACAGCGAATTCGGATTCTTTGCGCTTCCTTGCCTTGAGCATAAGAGCCTTGGACCCTAGATTGGGTGTAACGCGCGACAACGGAGACTTACATGTTCGGCATCCCCGGCAAACAGGCTGTGACTATGACGCCCAAAGCCGCAGAGCAGATTACCCGCCTGATGAAATCAGGCGGTCACGCTGGTTTGCGCATCGGCGTCAAAAAAGGCGGCTGTGCAGGCATGGAATACACCATGGAATATGTCGATCAGGCAGATCCTCATGATGAAGTCGTCGAACAGGATGGCGCGCGCATCATGATTGCGCCCATGGCCCAGATGTTCCTGTTCGGAACCGAGATCGATTACGAAGTGTCGTTGTTGGAAGCCGGCTTCAAATTCAAGAACCCGAACGTCGTCGATGCCTGCGGCTGCGGAGAATCGATCAAGTTCGATGAAAACATCGCCCAACAAGGCTAAGCCCGCCTCATTACCTTTCAATTGAACGTCGCATGCGGACCGATCTTCGATTTTTCCGCCCGGGATCAACCTGCGAGCAGAATTGTAAGATGGTCCTGACAATGCTATCCGCATCCCAAAATCATCGGATGATCAGGGAGATACCGAAATGCGGCAGAAACTGGCGGCTGGGAACTGGAAAATGAATGGGACCGGCGCTGAGCTGACCGAGTTGAAGGCACTGTCTCAGATCCACCCGACAGCATCTGTGGATATCCTGATTTGCCCGCCGGCCACATTGCTCAGCCGCGCATCAATTGCCGTTCAGGGCACTGCCATCTCTGTCGGCGGTCAGGACTGTCATGCCGAAAAATCAGGCGCGCATACCGGAGATATCAGTGCGGATATGCTGGTGGATGCCGGTGCAACATCGGTCATCCTGGGCCATTCCGAACGCCGTGTGGACCACGGAGAACATGACGAGGATGTGCGGGCCAAGGCGCGCGCAGCGATGGATGCGGGGCTGAAAGCGATCATCTGCGTCGGCGAAAGCCTTGAGCAGCGCGAAGCGGCCAATACGCTCGACATCATCGGCGGCCAGATGTCCGGGTCGATCCCGGATCAGTCGACCGGCGAGAACCTGATCGTCGCGTATGAACCGATCTGGGCAATTGGCACCGGCAAAGTTCCCACCCTGGAAGAAATCGGGGAAGTTCACGACTTCATGCGCGCCCGACTGGAGCGCCGCTTTGGCGAAGGTGTGGGCCGTTCCGTCCGCCTGCTTTATGGTGGTTCGGTGAAACCCGGCAATGCGGCCGAAATTTTCGGCGTGTCGAACGTGGACGGTGCGCTGGTCGGCGGGGCCAGTCTGAAGGCCCGTGATTTCTCGGGCATCATCTCGGCGCTCGAACAGGCCTGACCCATCTACTGCCACTTGAATGCGGCCTGGCCGCACGATCACCCGAAACCTGGGACCGGAAACAATGAAAGTCTGTGTCATCTGCATGAAATGGGGCGATGCCTATGGCCCCGAATACGTGAACCTGCTGTACAGGGCGGTTCAGGACAACCTGTCGCTTGAACATGATTTCATCTGTATTTCCGATGATTTCACGGGGCTCGAACCCGGCATCAAACAGCAGCCCTTTGCCTTTCCCCAGCTGGACCGCCCGCTGTGGGCGCATGGAAAATGGCCCAAGCTTCAGATGTTCGACCGCCGGATCGTCGGCCAATACGATGCGGCACTGTTCCTGGACCTCGACCTGCTGATCACCGGTGATCTCGATCCGCTGTTCCAGATTACGCTGGACAAGGGCGGGCTGTATCTTATGCCCAAGTTCCGGGGCTTCGTCTGGCGGATGATTCCGGCTGGCGTCTGGGACCTTGTGCCGTGGCTGATGAACAAGGTCACCCGTGGAAATTCATCCGTGGTGGCCTTTTTCCCGTCAGAGCAGTTCCACCTGTTCGACGCCTTTGACGGTGACATCCATTTGCCGAAATACGAAAACGACCAGGACTATATCTCGGCCCAGGCCTACAAACGCCGGTGTTTCCCCAAGAACTGGTGCACCGGCCTGATTCACCTGGTGCCGTACTGGCCGTTCGGCCTGATCTACAAGCCATACCGGAAACTGCCGCGACGTCCCAAGATCGTGATCTTCAACGGACGGCCCAATCCGCACGAACTTGTCAATGACAACATCGGATCCTGGGGCGCGCGCCGGCGGCGGGCGTACGGAGGCATCCGGTGGGTCAGGGACTATCTGGCGAAATACGGCCACCCGACCTGAGGGTTCCGAACCGCGCGCCGGTTCGGAACGGGTTTTTCCTGCTAGTTCGTTATGATCTCGGGGCCCATGAACGTGTTGGGCAGGAAGGTCGAAATCCATGGAATATACGTCACCATGATCAGGAAGACGAACAGCACGGCCAGGAACGGCAGCGCCGCCTTCACAACGCTCATCATCGGCATACCAGCAACGCCCGAAGTCACGAACAGGTTCAGACCAACCGGAGGCGTGATCATCCCGATCTCCATATTGACCACCATGATGATACCCAGATGGATCGGGTCGATGCCCAGCTCGATAGCGATCGGGAACACCAGGGGCGCCACGATGACCAGCAGGCCAGACGGTTCCATGAACTGACCGCCGATCAGCAGGATCACGTTCACCACGATCAGGAAAGCGACCGGGCCAAGACCCGCCGACAGCATCGCCTCGGCAATATGCTGCGGTACTTGCTCGTCGGTCAGAACATGCTTGAGGATCAGCGCGTTGGCGATGACAAACAGCAGGGTGACCGTCAGCTTGCCCGCCTCGAACAGCGTATGCTTGGTGTCCGGATGAAAGAACGCCGTGATCAGCGCATAGGGCTTTTTCAGCAGCGGCAGGTTCCGTGAGCCTTCTTCCGTACTCAGCGGGCCCATGTCCTTGTACACAAAGCTGGCAATGAAGAACGCATAGACCGCGGCGACTGCGGCGGCTTCGGTCGGCGTGAAGATGCCACCATAGATACCACCCAGAATGATGACGATCAGGAAAAGACCCCAACCGGCCTCACGGGCCGAGGCAAAGACCTCTCCCCAGCCTTTCCATTCGCCCTTGGGCAGGTTCTTGACCTTGGCCATGACATAGATGGTGATCATCAGCATCAAACCGGCCATCAGACCGGGAATAACACCTGCAAGGAACATGCGCCCAACCGAGACTTCAACAGCGGCGGCATATACGACCATGACGATGGACGGAGGGATCAGAATACCCAGCGTCCCCGCGTTGCAGATCACACCGGCGGCAAATTCCTTGGAATAGCCCACCTGACGCATCCCCGCGATGACGATCGAGCCAATGGCGACCACGGTCGCCGGAGACGACCCGGACAGGGCTGCGAACAGCATGCAGGCAAAGACACCGGCAATCGCCAGACCGCCTGGCAAATGCCCGACACAGGCTATTGAGAACCGGATGATCCGCCGCGCCACACCGCCGGTCGTCATGAAAGACGAGGCCAGAATGAAGAACGGGATCGCCAGCAGGGTAAAGTGCCCTTCAAAAGCCTCGAACAGAGTGCCCGCCACAGATGCGAGCGAACTATCAGAATAGATCAGCAGGAACAGGGTCGAGCTGAGGCCAAGCGCAACTGCAATCGGAACACCGATCAGCAACAGGCCAATGACCATCGAGAAAAGAAGTACGACGTCCATCAGTTGTGCTCTCCCTGCTGAGCGCGGACTTCTTCGATCTCGTCCTCGACTTCGTGGCTGGCAACAAGGCGGTCTGTTTCACCACGCCAGATCTGAACGGCAACCTGGGCGAACCGGATCACCAGCAGCAACATCGACACCGGAAGCACCAGGTATGGCACAACCTTGGGCAGCTTCTCGTACCCTTCGCCATAGTTGATCAGGTCTTCCAGAAACCGCAGCGGAGCGACCATTGGGATATCGTCCACTTCGTAGAAACTCTGGCTGCGGGCGTCGAAATTGAACCCCGTCGGGAACCAGCGTCCGGATGTCGGCGGCAGATCCGCGAAGACGGCCCAGTAATCGTAGGCGCCTTTCAGCAACAGCAGCGAAAACACCAGACAGCACCCCACAGCGATAAGCGCTAGGATGCGACGCGGCGCTGGGGCCAGCATGTTCAGGATCGCATCAACACCCAGATGAGAATGTTTCTTGACCGCGTAAGAGGCGCCAAGCAGCACCAGCCAGCCAAAAGTGAACACCGTCAGTTCAAGCGCCCACAGGATATTGGAATTGAAAACAAACCGCGCGATCACGTTGGCAAATGTCACGACCGTCATCAGGCCCAACAGACACGCGATCAGGGTTTCTTCGATATGGTCGACCAGCCCGCCTTGGCCGGAATTCGCACCAGACATCTTTCTGTCCCCGCATTTTTTGTGATGAGAGAGTGTTGGGCGGGCTTGTTCAGCCCGCCCGGCCAGCGCGTCGAATACTCCCCAGTCCCCGGACGCGCGGCCTTTAGCCAGATTCAGAAGCCGGCGTTGATGGCCTGAGCCGCGTCGATCTTGTCCTGACCCACGTCACCTGCGAACTGGTCCCAAACAGGCTTCATCGCATCAACCCAGGCCTGACGCTGTTCCGGGGTCAATTCGCGGATGACACCGCCTGCTTCAACGATCGAAGCTTTGGCTGCTTCGTTCACGGCAAAGGCCTCTTTGTTCCGTGTTTCCGTGACTTCAGCCAGAATGGTCTGGAACTGGTCACGTACGTCCGGATCCAGGCTGTCCAGCCAGTCGACAGAGGTTACGACCAGATAGTCGATGATGCCGTGGTTGGTCTCGGTGATGCCGTCCTGCACCTCGAAGAACTTCTTGCCATAGATGTTCGACCAGGTGTTTTCCTGACCATCCACAACCCCCTGTTGCAGCGCGCCGTAAACTTCCGAGAACGCCATTTTTTGCGGGCTGCCACCAATGGCCTCCATCTGTGCCACCAGAACGTCCGAAGACTGCACGCGGAACTTCAGACCGTTTGCATCCGACGGATCGACCAGCGGCTTGTTGGCCGACATTTGCTTCATGCCGTTGTGCCAGAAGGCCAGACCCTGAAGGCCACGGCGCTGCATGCTGTCCTTCATCGCCTGACCATCAGCCGAAGCCTGGAATGCATCCACTGCATCGATGTTCTTGAACATGAACGGCAGGTCAAACAGGCGGAACTGCTTGGTGAACTTCTCGAACTTCGACAGTGACGGCGCGGCCAGCTGAACGTCGCCCTGCAACATCGCTTCCAGCACCTTGTCGTCGTTGTACAGGGTCGAGTTCGGATAGACCTCCATGCACATCACGCCGTTCATCTCATCATTGACGCGCTGTTCCAGCAGCGATGCGGCGATGCCCTTGGGGTGTTTGTCAGTGTTGGTCACATGCGCGAACTTGACGACGATTTCACCATCGTCACAGGCTGCCATGCCTGCGGTGGCTGTGACTGTCAGCGCCAGAGCGGTTGCGGCCGTTGTCAGGAATTTCATCTGTCTTTTCCTCCCAGACTTCCTTGAAACTGTCCTTCGACACCAATTCGGTGTCAGATGAAGCGAAGTGAAACGAATCGGCACGATCCACTCAACGATTTGTTTTTTGCCCCTCAATTTTCTATTAATATTATTTATTTCAAAATGTTATGAAGCGTTTTGCAATGTATACTCGATCCATTCGAAACCCCGAGTGCGAGATTCCGCACAGCAATCTTCCAGTTTGTGCGGAAATCCGCACACCCTGCGAATCAAAACACCCGAATCAACTGGTGCGAAACCGCAGCCCGCGACAGCGGGCTGCCCGGCCCAACAGCTTTAGACGCATGTTAATGCGGAAAAAGGTGGCGGGAGCCCGACCGTTACCGCCGGTAATCCTCGGCCCGAATCTGGTACCGTGCCAGCTTGTCGTAAAATGTCTTGCGCGGCAGTTTCAATGCCTTCGCCGCATCTGATGCCTTGCCGTTGTGACGACCCAGCGCCGCGATGAGCAGCGACCGCTCCACCCGCGCCATCTGTTCGCTGAGCCCCAGATCAGTTGCCTGCGCGACTTCTTCCGGCATTCCCAGCACGAAGCGCATCGCGGCTGACATCAGGGATCGCGCATTCCCCGGCCAGTCGCTGGCCATTAGCGACGCCAGATGCTCGGACGAGATTTCCGGCGCCACGATCCCCGCCTGTTCTGCGGCCTGTGCAACGTAATGGCGGAAGATCACCGGAATGTCGTCGGGGCGTTCTGCCAGCGATGGAATACGCACCCGCATGACATCCAGCCTGTAAAACAGGTCTGCATTGAACCGGCCTTCAGAACTCAGCGCTGAAAGATCAGCGGTCGTTCCCGCAATGATACGCCCGCCCGGCCCCTGCTCGATGATCTCCAACGCCGCAAATTGCGTGGCATGGGGCATGGCCGAGACTTCGTCCAGAAACAATGACCCACCTGCCGCATCCTCGCAGCTTTTGGCCAGGTCGTCGGGGCTGAGGCTGGAGGCCGTGCGTTTGACAAACGGGCCCTGCCCTGCTGGTGACATCAGATGCACGACCTCGGCGACCTTCGAGATGCCGCTGCCTGGCGGTCCCGTCACAAGAACTTCGGCACCTGTCGGAGCGACGGTCCGAACCCGCTCGCGCAGGGCCTCGGCCTGCGGCGACAGACCGAACAGCAAACGCGCGGCCGGGTCTCCTCGTTCCAGCTCGGATTTCGCCGCCCTTTGCTCCAATACTTGCGAACGGGATGCAAAGGCGCGTTCAAGCACCTCCAGAAGGTCGGAAGCGGCGCACGGCTTTTCCAGAAAATCGAACGCACCCTTTCCCATGGCATCGACGGCCATGGGAATATCGCCCTCACCCGTTAGAAGAACCACGGGAAGATCCGGATCGACCTCTCGGGCATATGACAAAAGATGGAATCCGTCCCGCCCCGGCATGCGGATATCCGAGATGATGACACCGGGAAAATCGCGACTGATGTGATCCTTGGCCGCCACAAAAGACCCCGCAGTCGTTGGCAGATAGTCCGCCAATTCCAGAGTCTGAGACAGGGCCTCGCGTACGGCTGCATCATCATCGACCAACAAAACCCTGCGCATCATGCGGCCTCTTCCTTGTCGCAAGGTTCCAGTTCGACGGTGAACATGGCCCCATCCGCCGTGTTCGCGCCCCGAATATCACCACCGAAACTTTGAACCAGCCCGTATGAAATCGAAAGCCCCAGCCCCAAACCTTCCGACGATCCAACGCTTTTCGTCGAATAGAAGGGCTCGAACATCCGATCGGGGTCTTCAATGCCGGGGCCTGTGTCCTGTAGGGAAACACTCAGCCGGGCACCTTTTCGCAGCGTTATCGTTATAATCCGTTTTGGTCGCCCCAGCATTGCATCCGCCGCATTGTTGATCAGATTCACGAATACCTGCACCAAACGTACTTCACCCCCCCAAACATACACAGCGCCATTCGGGGTGGTCCAGTTCAGGGTTACATCGTCGTCTCGCAGGCGGGCCTCTGTCAGTTCAACAGCGGTGTTGAGAACCTGTATCAGGTCAACACGCCCCATTGGTTCGCTTTCGTTGCGGGCAAAGGCGCGAAGGTTCTTGATGATCCGCGCCATCCGCGCCGCCATTTCCGAGATCCGGCCCAGATTCTCGGCGGCCATTTCAGGTTTTCCCCGCGTCATGAACGCTGAGCCGTTATCCGCAAATTGCCGTATGGCCATAAGCGGCTGGTTCAGTTCATGACTGATCCCCGCCGACATTTGTCCCAAAGCGCTGAGCTTCCCCGCCTGAACCAGGTCCGCCTGGGCCCGCCGCAGCGCCGCCTCGGCTTCTTCCCGTTCCGTCACTTCCTTGCGCAAGCTGGCATTTGCTACCGTCAGGTCATGGGTACGTTTGGCCACACGGCTTTCCAGAACGGCATTCGCTTCAGCCAGTGCCCGCCGCCGCTCCATGGCAAGAAAGAGCATTGCCCCGAAGGCCAGACAGATCGCCGCGACGGCCGCCGCCTGTAGCCTGGCAAGCTGAAGGGCCGGTGCCACATCCACCAGAACCTCGGCAGTCATGTCGATAACCGGCAAATCAAGGGTCAGATGCAGCGCATCTCGTGGCAGGTAACGCCCCCAGTTCAAATGCCACAACTCGTGCCTGCCGACCTGTTTTGAAGAAAAATCAACGGTCGCGCCATCTGGCGGCGTCAATCCCGCCTCACCGTCCGCCTGGCGCCAGAACAACAGGTCGGATCTGTTGGAAATGAAAACAACACCATCGGAATCGACAAAGAAAACCGCTTCGGTACTGCCGCGCCACGTCTGTTCAACGTCCTGAACATCAGCAACAACCATCAGCGCGCCTTCGATCTGGCCAGACGGGCCAAAAGCGGGGGCGGCGTAGGAATAGATCCGGTCATCGCCCGAAGGTACAACCTCATGCGCACTGCCTAGGGCGCCCTGCATCGCGCGGCGGAAAGCTGGGTGCCCGGCCATGTTGCGCTGGGACACCGGCTGCGCCGATACCAGCACCTGCCCGTTCGTATCCAGGTACATCATGTTTACGGCGGCAGTCTTGTCTGCAACGTCCAGCAGCATTTCCCGAGCCTGGCGTCTGTCGGCCTGGGTTTCCAGTTCATGCAAAACGGGATGTGTCGCCATCAGCACGGCAAGTTCCTGGTACACCTGCATCTGCGTGCTCAGCCGGTCAGCCGCCAGCTCAAGATCGGCCTCTGCCTTCTCGCTCAACTGAGACAGGGCCTGTCGATAGCCATAAGACCAGACAAACCCCGACAATAGCCCGACGGCGAGCAAAAAACCGGAAATGAACCAAACCCTGTGCATAGACAGGGTCTTGCATTCAACGCGCCGCATGGCAAGTGTGAGGCGCATGAAGTCTTTTTCGCAATCGCCGACAGACCCGGGTTTCGTCCAAAACCCCTACCCGTTCTACGACAAGACGCGACGCGCAGGCGATCTGTTCTATTGGCAGGACTACGATATGGTCGCCGCGGTTTCATACCGCGCGGTTCGCGCCCTGTTTCGGGACCGCAGATTTGGCCGCGAGGTACCGCCCGAACTGGCAGAGCAAGGTCCAGCCCACCTGGCGCCCTGGCTGGCCATCGAGGCCCATTCACTGCTTGAAGCAGAACCACCCAGGCACACACGCCTTCGGTCGTTGGTTATGCGCGCCTTCACGTCACGGGCGATTTCTGCGCTGCAACCGTCCATCGAAGACCTTTGCCACGACCTGATCAAAGGCTTCCCTCATAAGTCGTTCGATCTGTTGGAAGCCTATTGCACTCAGGTGCCCGTGATCACGATCTGCCGGCTTTTGGGCGTCCCTGAAGCGATGGCGCCCGACCTGTTACAGTGGTCACACGATATGGTTGCCATGTATCAGGCCAACCGCACGCAGGACACCGAAGACAGGGCCGCCAAATCATCACAGGAGTTCACCGAATTCCTGAAGGAATACATAGCGTTGCGGCGCAATGATCCACGGGACGATCTGATAACCCGGTTGATAAGCGCCGAAGAAGAAGGCCAGAAACTGTCACTGGACGAACTGGTTGCCACCTGCATCTTGCTGCTTAACGCAGGCCACGAGGCTACCGTGCATTCACTGGGGAACGGGGTGAAAACCCTGTTGCAGACTGGTGCCGGCCCCGACGTCCTGGCACCGGATGGACTCGACGCAACCATCGAAGAGATCCTGCGCTATGACCCGCCTCTGCACATGTTCACGCGTTACGCCTATGAGGACGTCGACCTGTTCGGCCATTCATTCAAACGCGGCGATCAAGTGGCATTGTTGCTTGGCGCGGCCAACCGCGACCCCGTTGTCTGGGCTGAACCGAACATGTTTCAGCCGCGCCGTCCGATTGAAGTCAACGCAAGCTTTGGGGGCGGAATTCATTTCTGTGTGGGGGCACCTCTGGCGCGTCTGGAAATGCGTATCGCTTTGCCGATCCTGTTCGAAAGCTGTCCAGACCTGCAACTGGTTGCACCACCGCATTATTCGGACAGCTATCACTTTCACGGGTTGAATCAGCTGTTGGTCAGAACTTGACCATTCCAACTCGCGCAGATTGCCGATGCCTCTGGCGCTTATGAATCCGGCCGGATGCCCCCCATCAACTCATCTGGCTCAAAACACCCCGAAGAACGCGCGCGGAACGGGTGGAGGCGGCAGAGCCTCGGTTTCTAAGCCCCCTTGGCCAACGCATTCAGCGGCAGCATCGTCGTGGATTTGATCTCTTCCATGGACAACAACGCCGTGACGTTATGCACGCGCACCTCCGAGATGAGCGACTGGTAGAACTGATCATAGGCACGTGCGTTCTTGACCCGGACCTTCAGAATATAGTCGATATCACCCGCCAACCGGTGCGCCTCTTGCACTTCGGGGTGATCCTTCAATGCTTTCAGGAATTTACGTTGCCAATCCGCCTCATGTTCCGAGGTGCGGATCAAAACAAAAAAGGTGGCTTCGAACCCAAGTGCCTCGGCATCCAGCAGAACCGTTTGCTGGCCGATGATTCCCGCCCCTTTGAGCTTGCGAATGCGATTCCAGACAGGCGTCTTTGAACTGCCGACCCGAGCCGCAATTTCGTCCAAAGATTGGCCTGCGTCCCGTTGCAGCTCGGCCAGAATTTTTCGATCCGTGTCGTCTATCCGCACCGACATTCCAATTTTCCTTCTGTTTCGATGCCCCTGTTCCGGTTTTCCCGAATTTCGGAACATTTGTCCTTATTTCAGCCGCGATATGGCGCTTTGATGGGAATATTTCCTATATTGAGGGTCAAGTCAAACAACACCCGAGACGATCCGATGCAGGATTTTCACACGACCAACCCCATAGGCCATGTCGACTTTGTCGGCGCTGGGCCCGGTGACCCCGAGTTGCTGACGCTCAAGGCGCTGACTGCGTTTGAGCAGGCGGATGTGGTGCTGCACGATCGCCTCATCAGCAAACCCGTGCTGGACATGGCCGCTCAAAAGGCCGTTTTGGTAGATGTCGGCAAGGCCGGGTTCGGCCCCTCGTGGAAGCAAAGTGATATCGACGCGCTTCTGGTTGAATACGCCCTGAATGGCAACCGCGTGGTGCGGCTGAAATCGGGTGATCCCACGGTCTTTGGTCGTCTGGACGAAGAAATCGAGGCCGTGGATGCGGCCGGTATACCCTGGCAGATCATTCCCGGCATCACGGCGGCCTCTGCCGCAGTGGCTGGCATCGGCCAAAGCCTGACCCGCCGCGGGCGCAACTCATCGGTGCGGTTTTTGACCGGGCACGACATGCGAGGATTCGCGGATCACGATTGGAACGCTTTGGCTCAGCCGGGTTCCGTTGCAGCGATCTACATGGGCAAGAAATCCGCTCGGTTCATTCAGGGCCGTCTGATCATGCACGGCGCCGATCGCGCCACGCCCATTACCCTGGTCGAGAATGCATCGCGCCCAGACCAACGGATTTTGGCCACCACCTTGGACCAGTTGCCCACCGATCTGGCCGCCGCCGAAATGGATGGACCGGCCCTGACTTTCTATGGCCTTGCCCCGCGCCAAGCGACGCAGGCTGTAACCGAATTCAACAAGGAGCTTGCCTGATGGCCCGCGCTTTTACCCCCAAAGTCGTCACTGCAAATGACTTGCTCGAAGGTGACGTGGTTTATCTGACCGAAGATGACCGCTGGTCCCGTGACCTGAGCGAAGCAGAACTGATCACCGACGAGGCACATGCGCAGGTTCGCCTGCTGGATGCCGCGCGTCAGGCAAACAAAATCGTGGGCGCCTATCTGGCCGATGCCGTTGCTGGCGAAAACGGCCCCGAGCCCACCCATTTCCGGGAAGACTTCCGCCGCACTGGTCCGTCCAACTATGCCCACGGCAAACAGGAAGCTTCCCCGCAGCCCCGGGCCTGACCTCTGGCCCTTCTCTCTCCCCTTCAAGGCCCCGGGTTCGGGGCTGCAACCAAGGACAGCTAGACATGTATCGCTACTCCGAGTTTGACAAAGATTTCCTGGCAGAGCGTAACGCGCAGTTCCGTGCTCAGGTCGAGCGCCGCATTGACGGCTCGCTGACCGAAGACGAATTCAAGCCGCTGCGCCTGATGAACGGCCTGTATCTGCAACTGCACGCATACATGCTGCGGGTGGCCATTCCCTACGGCACGCTGAACAGCGCCCAGATGCGCCAATTGGCCCTGCTGGCAGAAAAGTGGGACAAGGGCTATGGCCATTTCACCACCCGTCAGAACATCCAGTACAACTGGCCGAAACTGAAAGATGTGCCGGACATGCTGGACGCACTGGCCGAGGTCGGCATGCATGCCATCCAGACCTCGGGCAACACCATCCGCAACGTGACCGCCGACCATTTCGCCGGTGCCGCAGCGGATGAGGTCGCCGACCCGCGCCCCTATGCTGAGCTTCTGCGCCAGTGGTCGACCGACCACCCGGAATTCCAGTTCATGCCGCGCAAGTTCAAGATCGCGATTACCGGTTCGGAAAACGACCGCGCCGTGATCAAAGCGCATGACATCGGCCTGCAACTGGTCGAACGTGACGGCGTTCTGGGCGCGCGCGTCATCGTCGGTGGCGGCCTGGGCCGGACGCCCATGATCGGCAAGGAACTGTCCGAATTCGTCGCATTCGATGATCTGCTGGCCTATCTGGAAGCCACCGTCTCGGTCTGGAACCAGATCGGTCGCCGCGACAACAAGTACAAGGCGCGCATCAAGATCACCGTGCATGAACACGGCATCGACGCCATCCGCGCCAAGGTGAACGCGCGTTTCTTGCAGGTGCGCCCGCAGTTCAAGGGCGCCGACATGGCCCTGCTGGATGAGATCAAGGGCCATTTTGCGCCTCCGGCCTTCCGCGAAGGTTCGGTTGCGTCGTTTGAAAGCGCCTATACCAACGATCCGGTTTTCCGGTCGTGGGTCGATACCAACATCGCGCCGCACAAGCAGGCGGACCACTCGATCGTCACGATCTCGATCAAGAAGCACGGGGCAACGCCGGGTGATGCGACCGCCGAGCAGATGCGCGTGATGGCCGATCTGGCCGAAGAGTTCGCCTATGACGAGCTGCGTATCAGCCATGAGCAGAACGTGATCCTGCCGCATGTCCACAAATCGGACCTGCCTGCCATTCATGCGAAGCTGAAGGAACACGAACTGGCCACCGCCAATATCGGCCTGATCAGCGATATCATCGCCTGCCCCGGCATGGATTACTGCGCGCTGGCGACGGCCCGCTCGATCCCGGTTGCTCAGGAAATCGCGGCCCGCTTTGAGGATTTGAAGCTGGAGCATGACATCGGGCACCTGAAGATCAAGATCTCGGGCTGCATCAACGCCTGTGGCCACCACCATGTGGGCCATATCGGCATCCTGGGTCTGGATCGTGCAGGCGTCGAAAACTACCAGATCACCCTGGGTGGTGACGCCACCGAGACGGCCGCAATCGGCGACCGCACCGGTCCGGGCTTTGCCTATGATGAGATCGTGCCGGCCGTGGAACGCATCGTCGACACCTACCTGGATCTGCGCGAGAGTGCTGAAGAGACCTTTCTGATGACCTATCGCCGCGTCGGCATGGAGCCGTTCAAGGCCGCCCTCTACCCCGAGGCTCGGGCGAATGCCGCTTGACCTGATCCAAACGGAACTGGGCAAAGACCGCAGCGACCTGACTGAGAAGGTCAACGCATTGAATGCCCGGTTCCGTCACCACAGCGCCCATGACGTGATGCATGGCGCCCTTGAAGAGATCGACGAACTTGCTCTGGTCTCAAGCTTCGGTGCGGAATCGGTGGTGTTGCTGCATATGGCTGCGGTGGTCGACAAGATGACACCGGTGTTGTTCGTGGATACTCAACTGCTGTTTACCGAAACGCTGGAATACCAACAGGAAGTCAGCGAGCGTCTGGGGCTCAGGAACATCAAGATCATTCGGGCGGATGACGAAGAACTGCAACGCGAAGACCCCTATGGCGCGCTACGCCTGCGGGATACGGATGCGTGCTGCAACCTGCGCAAGACCTTTCCGTTGCAACAAGCCCTGACAGGCTATTGCGGTTGGATTACCGGCCGGAAACGGTTCCAGTCCGGCACGCGCGCCGCGCTCGAGTTCTTCGAGGTCGAAGATGGCACGGGCCGGATCAAGGTCAATCCGCTGGCCCATTGGGCGCCGGGCGATGTGCGCGCCTATATGGAAGAAAACAACCTGCCCCGGCATCCGCTGGTGGCCAAGGGATACCCATCGATCGGCTGTGCGCCCTGCACCTCGCCGGTCAAAGAAGGCGAAGACCCCCGCGCCGGACGCTGGCGCGATCAGAACAAGGAAGAATGCGGCATACATTTTGTCGATGGCAAGATGGTGCGCATCGGAGAGAAAACATGAACGTAATCGTAACGGATGAGGGCTTTTCGCCCGATGACTGGACCGACGGCTTTGTCACTCTGGACGATGCCGCAAATGACGTGGTTGCGCTGGACGTCAGCTCGGACACGGACCCGGATGAGCTTTTTGACCGTTTGGGCAGTGCCAGGTTGGTCCGGGTGGATTTTCCATCCTTTGCCGACGGTCGCGGCTTTACCATCGCCCGCACCCTGCGCCTGAAGGGCTATACGGGACGCTTGCGCGCCAAGGGTCATGTTCTGGCAGACCAATACGCCATGGCGCGTCGCAGCGGCTTTGACGAAGTTGAGATTGACGGAGACCTGGCAGACCGCCAGCCCGAAGATCAGTGGCTTTCCCGGGCCAACTGGAAAGAGAACAACTATCAGGCCCGTTTGCGCGGTTAAAAGCCGCACATCGCCGGCTTGTGACACAAAGGGGGCAATCTGTCCCCTTTTCCTGACCTGGATCAATGATTAAACGGAGATGTCGGTTTAGCAGACCGGCAGGTAAACGATGACAGAGATGAAGCCCGTGAGCGAAGCAACTGCCGTGAAGGCCCCCGTCCTGCCGGACGCGCAAACCGTAACCGAGGTCAAGCATTGGACCGACAGCCTGTTCTCTTTCAAGGTGACGCGCCCCGCCTCGCTGCGTTTTCGCTCGGGCGAGTTCGTGATGATTGGTCTGCTGGGCGACAATGGCAAGCCATTGCTGCGCGCCTATTCAATCGCCTCGCCTTCGTGGGACGATGAGCTGGAGTTCTATTCGATCAAGGTTCAGAACGGCCCGCTGACGTCGAAGCTCCAGCATATCAAGCCCGGTGACCAGATCATCCTGCGCCCCAAGCCGGTTGGCACATTGGTGCATGACGCCCTGCTGCCCGGCAAGCGTTTGTGGTTCTTTGCAACCGGCACCGGCTTTGCCCCGTTTGCTTCGCTGCTGCGTGAACCGCAAACATATGAAGATTATGACGAGGTCATCATCACCCACACCTGCCGCGAAGTGGCTGAACTGGAATATGGCCGCCAATTGATCGACAGCATCCGTCAGGATGAAATGCTGGCCGAACTGATTGGCGAAGGCTTCGCTGACAAGATCCGCTATTACCCGACGACCACGCGCGAAGAGAGCCCCAAGATGGGTCGGATCACCGACCTGCTGAAGGATGGTACCGTGTTCAGGGATCTGGGCATCGAAGGCGGAATCAAGCCCGAAACCGACCGCGCCATGGTCTGCGGTTCGCTGGCATTCAATCTGGACATCAAGGAAATCCTTGAGGGTTTCGGTCTGCGCGAAGGCGCGAATTCCGAACCCAAGGAGTTCGTGATTGAAAAAGCCTTTGTCGGCTAAAGGCAGGCTGCGTTCAGAGCTTTGTGGCCCCGAACGCAAAAAACACCGAACAAAACACTGTTTTTTCGCAACTACCGGTGTTTATGACGCTTGAAGTGCGGCTCGGCCCGGTTTAAATTCCGGGCTCGAAATTCTGCAATTATCAAAGGAATGAACCCATAGCCCGCAGACCTCACAACGCGCCGCCACAACGTGACACCGGCCCGCGCGTCAATGACAAGATCCGTGCCCCCGAAATCCGCCTGATTGGTGCCGAAGGTGAAAATGTCGGGGTGGTTCATCCCGCCAAAGCCATGCAGATGGCCGCCGATGCCGGTCTTGATCTGGTCGAAATTTCGCCCAATGCGAACCCACCGGTCTGCAAGATCATGGACTTCGGCAAATTCAAATATGAAACGCAGAAACGCGAAGCCGAAGCCCGCAAGAAGCAAAAGATCATCGAGGTGAAAGAGGTCAAGTTTCGACCCAACACCGACACGCATGACTATGACGTGAAGATGCGCAACGTCTTCAAGTTTCTGGAAAACGGCGACAAGGTGAAAGTCACCCTGCGTTTTCGTGGCCGCGAAATGGCACACCAGAACCTGGGCCGCGAATTGCTGGAGCGTGTCGCTGAGGACGTCAAAGAACTGGGTAAGATCGAAAACATGCCGAAAATGGAAGGCCGTCAGATGATCATGATGATCGGCCCCCTTCCGCAGAAATAACCCGGCCCAAATACCGAAACGAACAAAGCCCCTTCGCCTTTGAAGGGGCTTTTTTTAAGTCGCCTTCCTGCTTTTCAACCAACGGGCCACGTCCCGGAAATCGAACACCAGCGAGGTGATATCGACGATCAGAAGCACCCGGAGAAAGCCGGCAAAGGCTGGGCTCAGGGGGTCTTCGGAAAACAACAGAAGCGTCACGATGATGACCAGTGGCACCCAGCACAGAATGTGCGGCAAGGCCATCGCACCGCTCATCCCGCGGGCAGCCACCATGATCGGTACGTTCAGCGCCATGCCTGAAACTGCAAGCAATGCAATCAGGTACCCCTGTGGCTGATCCAGAAATGCCAACGGAAGCAGGTTTACCGGCACCAAAACAACGGCCACCCAGATCTGCACCCAGGAAGGGAGCGCTCGGAAACTGCGCCAGATATCCAGCACCATGGACGTCGCCTTTTCCAGATCCATTGCCCACGACACATAGCAAACGTGTCGCAGGCAAACAGGGTGCTCACGGTATTGTCAGAAAACGGCTGAAAAAGAGCGTTCCAGTTTGCTGACAAGTTCGCCTACCTGGTCCTCTTCTATGATGAAAGGCGGCGCGAGCAGGATATGGTCTCCGTTCCGGCCATCCCGGGTGCCCGCCATGGGATAACAGATCAACCCTTCGGCAAGTGCTGCCTTCTTTATCTTTCCGGCAATGCCCAGGGATGGATCAAACGGGTTCTTCGTCTCGCGATCGGCCACCAGTTCCACACCCCGGAACAGGCCACGGCCACGCAAATCGCCCACATTCGGGTGCTGTCCAAACGCGGCTTCCAGTGCGGATTGCAGTTTGCTGCCCATGCGTCCGGCGCGCGCCGGTAAATCACGCTCTGTCAGTTCACGGACCACCGCAAGAGCCGCAGCCGTGGCGACAGGATGGCCGATATAGGTGTGCCCATGTTGAAAAAACCCTGACCCATCCCGAATCGCACCGAAAATCTTATCGGTGCACTGCATCGCCCCGATCGGTTGATATCCTGCGCCCAACCCTTTGGCGATGCACAGAATATCCGGTGCAACACCGTCGTGATCACAGGCGAACAAATGACCGGTGCGCCCCATGCCACACATCACCTCATCCAGAATCAGCAGCACGCCGTATTGGTCGCAGATTTCCCGGATGCGTTTGAAATACCCCTCAACCGCCGGAACCGCGCCAAGCGTAGCGCCGACAACCGGCTCGGCCATGAAGGCCATAACCGTTTCAGGCCCAAGGCGCAGAATTTCCGCCTCCAGCTCGTTGGCGACGCGCTGACCATAGTCAAAGCTGCTCTCATCCCCGGGCTTTTCGGCATATTCATAGCAGGCCGAGATATGGGTCATTTCGATCAGCATCGGCGCGAATTGAGCCCGTCTCCAGGCATTTCCCCCGGCAGACAAGGCCCCCAGAGTGTTGCCATGGTAGCTTTGCTTGCGCGCGATCACGTGGCGGCGCTCGGGCTGCCCGATTTCCAGAAAATACTGGCGCGCCAATTTGATGGCCGCTTCGGTCGCCTCGGACCCGCCCGAGACGAAATACACCCGGTCCAGATCCCCCGGCGCGTGCTGGATCAGCAGATCCGCCAATGCCTCGGCCGGTTCCGAGGTCATGAACCCGGTATGGGCAAATGCGATCTGCTCCACCTGCTGTTGCACGGCCCGGATCACTGCCGGATTGGAATGCCCCAGACAGGACACGGCCGCATCGCCGCAATCCAGATATCGCTTGCCGTCGGCATCGATCAGGTAAGCGCCGTCGCCACCCGCCGCGACGGGAAGTTCAGATTTGGTGTGGCGTGGGAAAACATGGCTCATGTTCCGGTCCTTCCAAGTGTTTCAACCAAAGCCGCGACCGAGGCCGCGTTGTCAGCCCAGAGCGTGCCATCCGGTGCCGTCAGGCTGTTTTCGAATCCAACACGCAGATCGCCGCCGCGCCGTGCGGTTTCGACCAGACAGTCATGTTCCTGCGTCCCAAAAGCGCACACCATCCAATTGGCCGGGCTGGACGGAAACGCATCCAGATCCGTTGGCACGGATTGCTGATTTTGACTGTAGCGCCCCAACACAAGCAACCGGTCTGTCTGGTCCGTCTGGACGATACCTTTTGACTGCCAGTCTTCCAGCAGCTTCACATCTTCTGAATCGTAGAGAATATGCTGAACCCGCGTGCCCTGAGCCGCACATAGCGCATAGACCCGAGGCGCAAGATCAAGGGCCCGCGCGATTTCCCGGACTGAAATCGAGGCCCATTCAGGCCGGACCCGTTGCAGACATTCAAACTGTGACGATACGTCGAACACGCCTGCTGCCTCGGTGGTGATCTGCACATCCATGCCCGGCACCACCCTTTTCAGTTCCGCGATTGTTTCGCGATACAATCCGGCATCCAACGTGTGGTGTCCGTCGGCATCCCGTACATGCAGGTGTATGCCATTCGCACCAGCCTCGTGACAGCCCCGCGCCGTTGCGACGATCTGATCCGTCGTGACTGGCAAGCCCGGGTGATCCGCGCGGCCCCGCCGGGCCCCGTTCGGAGCAACCAGTATATATGGCTGCCCGGTGGTTTTCACTGTGCTCTCGGTCATTGCGCCCTCGTGTTCGTCTGTCCTCAGCTAATGATCTCAAGTTTCGTTTTCAATTTACCAATTGGAAAACATATGTTTTGCTTGTCGCATGACCCGCGCTCTAACTGCCATCGTTACGCAAATGCGCCGCGAGATCGATGAAATGCCTGCGCAAATGCAGGTCGCTGTAAAGTACATCATCGATCATCCCGCCGAGTTTGCGCTGAATTCGATCCGAACCACCACCGATCGCATCGGCATCAGCACGAACGTTCTGATCCGGCTGGCGCAACGCATGGGGTTTGACAGCTTTAACGCTTTTCGACGCCCATTTCGAAGCGCTCTGACAACCGACGGTGAGGACAGGTTTGGGCAGGACTGGCTGGAACACCTAAAGGAACAAGGGCAGTTTGGTGCGGCGCAGGCACGGTTTGCGCAGAACGAAATAAACGTCGTGTCCAGATCGCTGCGCCTCATGGCCCCTCATTTGACTAAACAGGCCGTCGCGCACATCAGGTCGGCGCGCCGCTGTTATGTGACGGCCACACGATCCAGCCATGCGCTGGCCTATTACTTTCACTACGCCGGACGCATGGCCCATCCCGGGCTTCAGCTGGTGCCCCGCCACATGGGTTCGGCCATCGACGATCTGGTCGAAGCCACCGCCGAGGATTGTCTGTTCGCCATCACGGTTCACCCCTATTCCGCCGACACGATTCAGGCGATGCGGTATGCTCGGGACCGTTCGATGCGCATCATCCTGTTGTCGGATAGCGAGGTTATCGCGCCGGGGGTGGAACCGGATGTCGTCCTGCCTGTCAGCACACGAACCTTGCACCCGTTTTCCAGTTTTTCGGGGGCAATGGCCGTTCTTGAATGTCTGCTGGGGCATCTGTTTGACGCCGGCGGAGAGACCGCCAGAGAAAGAGTGGATGCCTATCAGAAAGCGCGGGAGGATACCGGAGCATATTGGCGACACGGCGTATTGCCAAAGCTCAGAAAACCATAGGCCGGATCCGTCAAAGCCTCTGGCGTCAACCTCAGAATTCAGCCCCGCTCAGGATCAGCAGCGGATCATTCTTTTCGTTTGGCGCGCGGCTGAGGTCTGGTCGGGATTTCCTTCAGCAATCCCCCGACACCCATTCCGGCAATATCTGCCCCGGTCGTTTCGATCCCGCAGGCAACCCGTGACAGAACCCAATCCGCCCCGTTCAACGCCGGAGATCGCGCGCACCCGGGCAACCCGATCACCGGTCGATCCTGCATCGAACCCAGAAACAGCAGGTTCCCCGGATCAACCGGCATACCGAACCGATCCACCTGCCCGCCGGCAAGCCGAACAGCAGACGGCGCAACATCGTCCGGGTCCGAGGTCGCGGAACCAGTCAGGATCATCAGCAAATCACCGGTCGTTCTGGAAACCGCCTTGGCCAGCGCATCCACGCGATGCGGCACGATCTGCACATCACACAAATCCAGACCCAGGGCTTCGGTCCGTCCGCGAATGGCGGCGATCCCCTTGTCATTGGGGGGGCCTCCGGGGATATCCGTAACGATCAAACCTGCCGTCTTGTGAACGGGTCTTGCCAGACGCACGGCCCCTTGCGCCAGATTGGCGGCCCGCCGAACATCTGCTTCTGGCACGGCATATGAGATTACCTTGATGGTAGCGACCATGCCCTTCGGGCCCATCTGCTGGTATTGCGGAACCGTCGCAACCGTAATCATCGGGTTGACCCGATTGAACATTTCCAGCGCATCCACATCCAGAACCGCCACGCCCGGCCCGTCCGCCAACAGGTTGACCCGGCCGGTGAACGCATCGGTCACGCGCAGATTGGCCGACGCCGCATCTGGCGCAAGAGCTGCGGCCAAATGACGTGCGGCCTCGTCTTCGTGGCAATCGCCGGGTTCAAGGCGGGCAACGATCACTTCGCGGATGTCCGCCTGCGTCAACTGCGCCACATGCTCTGCCCGCAGTGACAGCCCCTTGCGCAGCTTTTGCCCGTCAGCCGTCACCGAATGGGCTAGAATGGCACCTTTCGCTTCGGAGACTGCTACCGGACCAAACCTCATGCCCTGCCTCGTAGAACGGCCGTCATCTGCGCCAGAACTGCAACGGCAATCTCGGATGGGCCGGCAGCCCCGATATCCAACCCGATTGGCCCATGAATCCTCGAGATTTGCTTATCACTGAAACCCGCCGCCTTCATACGTTCGACGCGTTTGGAATGGGTGCGTGTCGATCCCAATGCACCGATATAGAACACATCCGCATCCAGTGCAGCTTGCAATGCCGGATCATCCAGCTTTGGATCATGCGTCAGCAGGACAATTGCGGTGCGCGCATCCAGCCCGAGTTTTGCAACGGCCTCATCCGGCCAATCCGTGAGGATCGTTTCCCCCGGGAAACGGGCGTTGGAGGCAAATGCGTCGCGCGGGTCGATAATGGTCGGATCATACCCGGCAATTCGCGCCATCGGCACCAGCGCCTGCGCGATGTGAACCGCACCGACAATGATCAATCGCAGCGGCGGGTTGTGAACGGCCACAAAGGTCCGGCCATCTTCTTCAAAACCTGATCGATCCATGCGCAGCCGTTCGGCATAGGCGTTTCGGCGCAAGGCTCTGTGCCCGGTATCGGTATTGACTTCATAAGCGATGGGTTCGCGCCTTGCGCGGGCTGCAACCAGTTCCGCCAGCATCGGTTCGGGCAGAACCTTTCCAACGGGTTCGACGAGGACGCGAATGGTTCCACCACAAGCCAGCCCGACCGCAAAGGCATCTTCGTCGCTCACCCCGAATTCCAGCAAGCGGGCTTCGCCTTCGTCAATGGCCTCAAGCGCTTCGACGATCACCGCGCCTTCGACACAGCCGCCCGACACCGAGCCTTCGATCCGGCCATCGCCGCCGATCACCAGCTGGGAACCAACCCGACGCGGCGCGCTGCCCCAGGTTTCGACAACCGTGGCAAGGGCGGCGCCGCTGCCATCGCGGTGCCACTTCAGTGCCGTTTCCGGGCTGTTGTCGAATCGCTCCATCAGAACCTCCAGACGTCGTCTGTTTCCCAACATAAGCAGGATTGGCGTGATGAAAAGCGCGACGCCCCTGTCAAAACGTCTATATTGAACCCAGCGAGCAGAAGCTAAGGCCTGAACTGCATTCAAGAAATCACAGCATTGATTGTTAGTGCCACGGGTTTTAGCCTGCGCGGGCAGCCGGCCAAGCGACCGAGCCGCGTATCAAACACATTTTTTCGGAGACAAGCAGTTGAAACATTTTCTTGCACTGGGCGCAGTGGTTGGCCTTTTGACTTCAACCGCAGCGTGGGCTGACACATTCGAACGCTACGGAGAAGTAGAAGGCTGGAAAGTCTTCATCGACAACGAAAAGAAGTCCTGCCTGATCGAGGCCGTGGACGATGCGGAAAACGTCGTTCAGATGGGCCTGACCGAAGATCGCGGCGTGGGATATGTGGGGGTGTTCACCAAAGCCGAGACCGACATCAAACGTGGCGAGACGCAAGAAGTGGCCATCCTGATCGGGGACAACATCTATCTGGGTGAAGCCACAGGCATGAAAGGCAATATCACCAAGGGCTATTCCGGTGGCTATGTCCTGTCAGACAGCCCGCAATTCGCGGATGATCTGGCCAAGAAAAAGGTCATGATCGTGTTTCCCGAGACATCCTATGCATTTACCGTCGATCTGACCGGCACGTACAAAGCCATGGAGATGGCGCGTAAGTGCAACGAAGAACAGTTGTCATAGGCAACTATTCGGAAAGCGCGGCCAACAGCCGTGCTTTCTGCCCCTGGTCATCGGGTTGTGAGATCACAGAGGCCAGATCTTCGAGCGAGGCTATGGAATGCCCTGCCCTGAAACTGTCGACATGGGGCAGCATGGCTGCCACCCCCTGAGCCTTGGGGGCAAACCCGTCCCAGCGCAGCAGCGGATTCAGCCAGATCAGGCGTTTTGAGGACAGGTGCAGCCGCTCGATCTCTTTCTCGAGGCTCTCCGGGTCACCCCGCTCCAAACCGTCGGTGATCAGCAGAACAACGGCCCCCTGCCCCATGACACGTCTTGACCAGTCTCTGTTGAACTGATGCAGACAGTCGCCGATGCGTGTGCCCCCTTCCCAATCCTGCGCCTCGGCCCCGGCAGCTGCAAGCGCTGCGTCAACGTCCCGATGATGCAGGTGGCGGGTAATATTGGTCAGGCGTGTGCCGAAAGTGAAGGCATGAACCTTGGCCCAACCTGCCCCCTTGGCGTTCGAGACCGTGTGCAGGAAATGCAGGATGGCACGGCTGTACTGGCTCATTGAACCTGAGATGTCGCACAGGGCCACAAGGTTTGGCCACCGCGGTTTGGGCTCTAGCCGTGCGATATCGCGCAATTCGCCCCCTTGCCGCATGGCTGCGCGCAAGGTGCGGGCGCGGTCGATACGGTGCCCCAGATGACTGGCCTGTCCGCGGCGCGATTCAATCGGTTTGACCGGCAGGGTCAACCGCGCCAGAACGCGCTTGGCTTGCGCGATTTCGGCGGTGCTCATCTGTTCGAAGTCCAGATTGCGAAGACGCTCCTCGGACGATGCCGTCTGCGTTGCATCAATCTCGATTTCGGTTTCGCCTTCGTCTTGCACCGGCTGTTCGGGCGCGTCCTGTTCGACACCGTCCAGAAGGGCCTCAGCCGCGCGTTTTTCGCCAGCATCCGCCTTGCGATCCTCCTGCACGCCCCGAATGGCAGGAAGCATCATGGCCATCATGTGTTCCATATATCGCGGGTCGCGCCAGTACATTCGGAAGACCTGTGCAAACACCGTGCGATGTTCGGGGCGGTTCACGAAACAGGCGTGCAGCGTCCAGTAGAAATCCCGTTTCTGGGTGAAACCCGCAGCTTGTACCGCGCGAATTGCATCGATCACGCGCCCCGGACCAATCGGCAGCCCCGCCTTCCGCAGCGCGCGGGCAAAATGGGTGATGTTCTGCGCCAGCTTCGGGTTGTCGGGAATATCCAGCGGGATTTGCTCGGCCATCAGACGTAATGGGGGCTCTGGCCCCATGCCCCCGGAGTATTTGGAAAAAGATGAAACATCAGACCGGTTCGAGCGTGGCCTTGGCCTCGTCGAGGATGCGTTTGGCCTCGGACCCCTGAAGTTTTTGAATGTCGTCCTGATATTTCAGGATCGCCCCCAGCGTGTCACCGATCACCTCGGGGCTGAGGTTCATCACGTCCAGCGCCAGCAGACATTTGGCCCAGTCAATGGTTTCGGCCACGCCGGGCTTCTTGAACAGGTCCTCGGTGCGCAGACGCTGAACGAAAGCCACGACTTCGCGGCTGAGCGCATCGGCGGCCTCGGGCGCGCGCGCGTGCAGAATTTCGATCTCGCGTTCGAAATCGGGATAATCGACCCAGTGATACAGGCAGCGACGCTTGAGGGCATCGTGCACTTCCCGCGTCCGGTTCGACGTGACAATCACAATGGGTGGTTCGGGTGCTGCAACAGTGCCCAGTTCAGGGATCGTGACCTGAAAATCACTGAGGGCCTCCAGCAGAAAGGCTTCGAACGGTTCATCGGTCCGGTCCAGTTCGTCAATCAACAGAACCGGTGCACCGTTTTCGTCCGGGCGCATTGCCTGAAGCAGCGGGCGTTCGATCAGGTATTCATCCGAAAACAGTTCCGCCTGCAACGCGCCTCGGTCGGCTCCGCCCGAAGCTTCGGCCGTTCGGATCGCGACCATCTGCGCCGGAAAGTTCCATTCGTAAACGGCCGTGGACGCGTCCAGACCTTCGTAGCACTGCAACCGGATCAAGCGGCGGTTCAGACCGGATGCCAGCGCCTTGGCGATTTCCGTCTTTCCGACACCCGCCTCGCCTTCCAGAAACAACGGGCGTCCAAGCTTCAGCGACAGGAACACAACCGTGGCAAGGGCGCGTCCGCAGACATAGCCCTGACTTCCCAGCACCTGCTGTACGGCATCGATGGAATTTGGCTGCGTCATGGAACCCCTCTCTTCTTCGCGGACAAACAGGTCACGCATGCGCCTTTGCGTCAAGGCCCTAGCCCCTGTCAGAGCTACGACGTTCCGGTTGGTTGACAAGTTTTTTCGCCAACACGTTCCGGGCTGGTTGGTCTTTCAGGGCAGCTATGCTAGCGGAAGATCATGACTGATACCCTCACGATCCACCGCCCCGACGACTGGCATCTGCATCTGCGCGATGGCGCCATGTTGCAGGCCGTTCTGCCCGAAACCGCCCGTCATTTCGCCCGTGCGATCATAATGCCGAACCTCGTGCCACCGGTTGTACGCGGCGATCAGGCCGCCGCTTACCGTGACCGTATCATGGCTGCGTTGCCCGACGGCATGACGTTCGAGCCACTGATGACCCTGTACCTGACCGAGGATACAGATGCGCAGGACGTCGCGGCCGCACATGCCAGCGGGCTGATAAAAGCGGTCAAGCTGTACCCGGCGGGGGCCACGACCAATTCGGCCTCGGGCGTGCGTGACTTTGACAAGGTGCGCCCCGTGCTGGAGAAAATGGCCGAGATCGGCCTGCCCATGTGTGTTCATGGCGAAGTGACCGACGCCGAGATCGACATCTTTGACCGCGAGGCCGTGTTCATCGACCGCGTTCTGGACCCGATCCGCAAGTCGACGCCGGGCCTGCGCGTGGTGATGGAACATATTACCACGTCCAATGGCGTGGACTATGTCAAAGCCAACGAGGCGGATCTGGGCGCGACGATCACCGCGCACCACCTGATCATCAACCGCAACCATATTCTGGTGGGCGGGATCAAACCGCATTACTATTGCCTGCCGGTCGCCAAGCGCGAGGAACACCGCCTGGCCCTGCTGGCGGCCGCCACGTCGGGTGACGCGCGGTTCTTCCTGGGCACGGACAGCGCTCCGCACACGGATGCCAACAAGGAAATGGCCTGCGGCTGCGCGGGGTGTTTCACTGCGACGAATACCATGTCTCTGGTGGCCGAGATGTTCGACCGCGAAGGTGCGCTGGACAAGCTCGAGGCGTTCGTCTCTCTCAACGGGCCGGGCTTTTACCGCCTGCCCGTGAACGAAGAGACGATCACCCTGACCAAGGGCGAGCCGGTTGCATACCCGTCAAAGATCGACACGGGCGATGGACCTGTCACTGTGTTCGACCCGGGCTTTCCGCTGCACTGGCGCGTGGCTTAACCCGCCATACGTTCGGCCAGATCACGGGCGCGACCGCCGGTGCGCAGCATCGACCAGATCGCGTCCGCCTCATCCGTTCCGATCAGCTTCGACGCTTTGGCGCGCACACGATCCTCGCGGTCAGACAGCGACATTGGGGTCATCAGGTCATGCGTCGCCTCGCGGCGAATACCGTCACGGCGCAGCAAGGCCAGGTGCGCCTGCGTTTCCGACAGGCTTTCATCCGCTTCGACCGTGATGCGGTCTTGCAGAGACGTAATGCGCGGGTCCGCGCAGACCTTGTCGGTGTAGCTGCCCGGCAAAGCCGTATCGTACCCCAGCGCCTGCATCGCGATGACCGTCCGGTAAGAGAACTTGGCCCCCAGCCCGGTTGTGGGCGACAGCTGATTGCACACACTCATCCAACGGGGATGGGTTTTGATTTTGATCTCGGCCACTTCGGGTTCCGCGATGTCCAGCGCGCGCGCCGCTTCCAACGCCGCGTGCAGGCCGTGACAACAGGCGTGGAACTTGTGGCTTACCGTTTCGAACAACCATTCATCGCCCAAACCCTCCAGCGCGCCTTGATCCGCTGCACCCTGATGGGTCGCGCCAAATCCATACGTGCCTCCCAACGCGTCGGCGTTGGGCTGAAATCCACGCTGAACAAGCACAGCCGCCTCGACCCCGGCCGAAGCGGCTAGCCCGGCATTGTAAGGCTTGCCCATGGTTCCGAACTGGGCCTTGAGCCCGGCCGCGCGCGTTGCCGTCAAACCCAAAACGGAGCGCATCTGGGTTTCATCCAATCCTAGCAACCGCCCCACGGCAACAGCGGCCCCGAATGCACCGGATGTCGCTGTCTGGTGAAACCCGGCCTGATAATGCCCCCTGCCCAGCCACAGGCCGACACGGATTGACGTTTCCATACCGACCAGCGCGGCTTCGAGAAGATCGACCAGAATGCGGTCATCCCACTCGGCCACGGCAAGGGCCGCAGGCAGAATGGCGACTGACGGATGCCCGATATGCGCGAAATGCGTGTCATCGTAATCCAGCGCGTGGGATATGGTTCCATTCACCAAAGCCGCGCCGCGCAATGGGGCCGCGCCCCCTCCGAACAGGTGGGCCTGAGCGTTCCCGCCCTCGGCCAGGACCATATCGCGAACGATGCAGGACACCGGCTCGGACGCCCCAGCACGACCAACTGCCATCCAATCCAGAACGGACAGCGACGTGACAATCCGCGCCTGAGCCGTCGTTGAAACCGGGCCCGCCGCGAAGGTGGCCAATGCTGCCGTGAAATCCGTCATGGGCGCAGTCTAGCGTGCGCCCTTGCAGGGTAAAGGCCTAGCCGTAGAGTTCTTTCGCACGCGCCTCGAAGGCGCGGACGATCCGCTGCATGGCTTCGTTGAACACAACGCCGATGATCCCTTGCAGGATGGCGTTCTTGAACTCGAAATCCACATGGAACGAGACGTTGCAGCCCCCATCGGGCGCGTCCTCGAACTGCCAGTCGGATTTCATGTATTTGAAAGGCCCGTCCAGATACTCGGTATCGATCTTTTTCTGATCGGAAAACAGGGTCACCCGGCTGCCGAACCGTTCGCGGAAAACTTTGAACGAGATGACCAGATCGGCCTCCATCACCTCGGCCTCACCAACCGCATAGGTCTTGCGGATCCGGGCCGCGGCGCACCAGGGCAGAAACTTGGGGTAATTGCCCACATCCGCAACAAGATCATACATCTGCTGGGCTGTGTATGGCAGGTGGCGGGTTTCCGAATGGATTGGCATGATGTCCGGTATTTGCAGGTGACAATGGCGCGTCATGTCGTATGTTGCGCGCCAAAGATCAAGGGGGCTGCGATGACTAACCGCGCATATGTGATAGATGAGATGATCTCGGCCAAGGCCATCGCCGCCCGAATCGAAGAGTTATGCCGCGAAATTACGGATGAGTTCGGCGATACGGACAAGCTTGTCGTCGTAGGATTGCTGCGCGGCAGTTTCGTCTTCATCGCTGATCTAGTACGTGAGCTGGATCTTCCAATCGAGGTAGATTTTCTTGAGGCGTCCTCTTACGGCGATTCGATGGAGAGCAGCCGGGAAGTGCGCATTCTCAAGGACTTGCGCGGCGCGATCGAAGGCCGTGACGTGCTTGTTGTCGAAGATATCGTCGACACCGGGCACACGCTGAACCACGTCACCAACCTGCTGCGCAGCCGCAAGCCGAAACGGCTCAAGTCGATTGCCCTGCTCGACAAACCCAGCCGTCGCGAAGTTGATTTCCGGTCAGACTGGATTGGCTTTGAAATTCCGGATGAATTCGTCGTGGGTTACGGGATCGACTACGCGCAGCGCAACCGCAACCTGCCGTTTATCGGCAAGGTTCGGTTTACCGACAACTAAATGTACTATTGTCGGGCAACTTGAGTGTCGACCCAGCGCCCCAAATTCAAAAAACCGAATAGCAATAGACAGGCATCATTGCCCCCCTTACCCTTCCTATCAGCTTGGGAGGACTATGGATGAAGCGTGTAGTCGCGACAGCTGCTGTCGTTACGGCGATCGTGGCACTTGCAAGTTCGGGTGCTGCAAAAGACAACAAGGTCAAAGGGCAAGGTGCCAATAAAAACAAGGTAGAGAAATCTATCAAGTCAAACGGCAAAGCTGTTCCGCCCGGTCAAATCAAAAGATATACGCGTGGCCAGAAATTGCCCGATGATCTGAGTTTCGACTACATTGACGATCTCGGCAACTGGAAGCTTAAGCCGTTGGGCCCCGGCCAGCGCTATATCCGGGTGGATGATGAAATTCTCTCTATATCTGATGATACGAAGACAGTTATAGAAGCCGTTGGAATCGTTGGTGATCTGGTCAAGTAAGTGGATCGCGTCTAGCAGGTTTTGCGAAGCACGACATCAATCGCGCTCAGGAAAATCCCGGTTCCAATCGGAATAAGCGCATCCGGGAAATCGTAATCCGGGTTGTGCAGTTGCGGATGGTCCTGCCCCGCCCCCAACCAGAACATGGCCGCCTGCGCGCCTTTGCCAAACTGGCCGAAGTCTTCGGAAAAGCGCTGTGGTTGATCGACCAGCCTGCACGCGACGCCCTGTTTGGCACAGGCCTTTGCCAAAACAGCAACGGCTTTTCGGTCATTGACGCAGGCTTCGAACACCTCGTGATATCTGATTTCCACCGCCAGCCCTTCGGCCTTCGCCGTCTTTCTGACCAGAGTTTCCGTCTCGGCCATCAGGCTCTCCATCCGCGCGTCCGAAACCGTGCGCAGGGTCACCCATAACTCGGCCTGCCCCGGTGCGACGCCAACTGTCCGCTCGCCCAGTGTGGCATGGGTGACCGTGGTCAGAGCGTAGGCGTCATCCAAGTCACCGCCCGCCCCCAGGTTGGCCAATGCCGGCATCAACGTGGACAAAGCACCTGCCGGTGACACGCCGTCCTTGGGGGCGGCTGCGTGTGAGGTCTTGCCTGTCAGAACGATTTGCATCCCGCGCGAGGCGCAGTTCGCGGGGCCTTCACACAGTTCTACCGCCCCCAGTTCCAGCCCCGGCAAATTATGCAGAGACAGCACGATGTCAGGCGAAACCTCAGCGAACTGAGGATCGGCCCGGCAAGCAATCGCACCATGTCCGGTTTCTTCGGCGGGTTGGAAAATCAGAACCACGCGGCCGGACTTCGGGCGCTGGTCCTTCAACGCTTCTGCAACCCCGAGGACCATCACCATGTGGCCATCATGGCCGCACAGATGCCCTTTGCCTGCAATCTTAGACGCATAAGCCAGATCCGAGAGTTCCTGAATTGGCAGCCCATCCAGTTCGCATCGAATTCCAACTGTTGGGCCGGGAACACCGCTGTCGTAAACGGCAGCAACACCGTGCCCGCCGATGCCGCACAGAACCCTGTCCGCATCCGCTTGGCGCAAAAGATCCGCAACCCGCGCTGCGGTATTCTCCTCCTGCCCCGAAAGCTCTGGCTGTTGATGAAACTCGTGGCGCAGGCGGATGAGCTGCGCGATCCGCTCTGGCGTCACGCTTGCTGTAGCTTTGCTTGCCGGGCCGCGCGAAGCCGGGCGAAATCGTCGCCCGCATGGTATGAAGACCGGGTCAGAGGTGTCGCGGATACCATCAGGAACCCCTTGCCATAGGCCGCCTTTTCGTAAGATGCGAACTCTTCCGGGGTTACGAACCGATCCACTCCGTGATGTTTCGGGGTCGGTTGCAGGTACTGGCCGATGGTCAGGAAATCGATATCCGCCGCGCGCATGTCATCCATGACCTGACGCACTTGCTGTTCGTTTTCACCCAACCCGACCATGATGCCCGATTTGGTGAAGATCGACGGATCAAGCTCTTTCACGCGCTGTAGCAGGCGCAGGGAATGGAAGTATCGCGCACCCGGGCGCACTTCGGGGTAGAGACCCGGCACCGTTTCCAGATTGTGGTTGAACACATCCGGTTTCGCTTCGACCACAATCTCAAGGACATCCTCATCACATTTCAGGAAGTCAGGCGTCAGAATCTCAATCGTGGTTTTCGGAGACCGATGACGCACCGCGCGAATGGTTTGCGCAAAATGCTCGGCCCCACCGTCTTGCAGATCGTCACGGTCCACCGAGGTGATCACCACGTGGTTCAGGCCAAGTTTTTCCACCGCATGGGCCACGCGACCGGGCTCAAACGCGTCAAGGTCGTCGGGGCGACCGGTTGCAATGTTGCAGAAAGTACAGCCGCGCGTACAAATCTCGCCCATGATCATCATGGTGGCATGACCCTGGCTCCAGCATTCCCCTACGTTGGGGCACCCTGCTTCTTCGCAGACCGTTACCAGATTGTTGTCGCGCATGATCCGCCGCGTATCCGCATAGCCTTTGCCGCCAGGTGCCTTGACCCTGATCCAACTTGGTTTCTTGGGCTGTGCATTGTCCGGACGGTGGGCTTTTTCCGGATGGCGCTGTTCGGGGATCTTCAGATCTCGCACGGTCGTTTTCCTGACTTTGGGTCAACTCTTGTCGCTCATAACATAGACAGAAGCGCGGTGTTACACCAGCGGCGCATAGCCGCTATGCGTTGCATCCTCGCAAGCGCAGAAGGGCATCATGCGCATATTCGTATTTGCGATTTAAATCCGATATTTAGCAAGAGGTTGGCCTTATTCGCCATCCCAGCGTTTACGCGATTGAATGCGGTTTGGAACTGTTTTAACTCACACCAAAATCATATGTGAATCACAGGAGTTTGACTATGAAAACCGGCGCAAAACTGCCCGACGTGACCTTTCACACCCGTGTCCGCGACGATTCCATCGAAGGACCAAACCCATTCCGTTGGGAAGACAAGACAACAGCCGACTATTTCGCCGGTAAGCGCGTGATCCTGTTCTCATTGCCGGGTGCGTTCACCCCGACCTGTTCGACTTATCAGCTGCCTGGATTTGAGAACGGCTATGCCGATTTCAAGGCCATGGGGATCGACGAGATTTACTGCATGTCCGTCAACGACAGCTTCGTGATGAACAAATGGGCCCAGGATCAGAACCTGAAGAACGTAAAAGTCATCCCCGACGGATCGGGGGAGTTCACCCGGAAAATGGGCATGTTGGTCGAAAAGGACAATCTGGGTTTCGGAATGCGTTCGTGGCGCTACGCGGCCATCGTCAATGATGGCGTTGTCGAGGCGTGGTTCGAAGAGCCCGGACTGATGGATAACTGCCCGGAAGACCCCTATGGCGTGTCCTCGCCGGAAAACCTGATGAAGCACCTGAAGGCGTCAGTAGAACCTGAAATGGCCTAAGCCGCAAATCCAAAGAAAAGGCCCGTATACACCGGGCCTTTTTTCTGTTCAGCCGATCATCCGGTCTCGTTCCGCCTGTTCCTGATAATGCCGTTTCAGCCGTTGCAAGGCGATCCGCAGGACGATCTTTCCGGACCGTGCTGACCAACCCATTCGCTTTTCCGCCAGCTCCAACCCTTCCAGATAGCAACAGCATCGCAACGCAACATCACTCAACCCCGGCCCCAGGTCGGACAAGGCGCGAGCAACGCGGTCCTTCGCATCAGAAGCCCCCTTTCCTCCATGGCTTTCACTGTCAAAGCTGCTTCGACCACCTGTCGTCAGAAAACGATCCCAGTTCTGTGAAACCTGAGGCCCAATCTGTGCCAGCTCGAAATCTTCGCGCAAGCGCTCGCCGGCGCTGACAAGGGATTCATCCAGAAACGGTTTTCCGTCACGATCCCGTCTGCGCGACAATGCAATCAACGGGCTTTCCGCGGCACTGTACCGAATGCGCTTGACCCGCTCGGCGGACCCGCCTGAAGACCTGCCCTGAAAGGGAGTTTGAGCTTCGGCAAAACCAAAGTCAGTCCCGGCACGCGCCTTGTTTTCTGCCTTGGCGATCAGATGACTTAGCGCCGTTCGCCCGGCTGCGGAAATCCGATATCGCGAAATACGACCGGGATTGTCACAGGTTATCCAGTCTTTCAAGGCCAAGGCCTGCGCGATCCTGCACTCTACGACCGCGGTTCTTGTTGCCCCGGCATTGCCGGTGTCGCGTACGACGACCGCCTTGTCCATTTCCTCGGCCACGGCAAGGACCGAACCCGTCTCGCTCAGGCGGCGCAACACACGCAATGCCTCATTTTCAAACTCTTCTTCAGCCGCGTTTTCTGACCCGCTTGCCGGACCGTCGGCGCAATCCGAAGCTGAAAAATGTGTCTCTGCAAGCGATTGCAACGCCGCATCCACCAATGGGTCGTCGCGGCGCATTTCGATGCGTCGAATTTGCCTGAGGATAGTTGACGCATGGCACCCGGCTGATCGCGCGATATCGCGGATCGAGCGACCGGTCTCGGTATGAGCAAGGTATCTTTGCGCCCCTTCTGGAACCCATGCCGGAATGGTGAAAGCCATGTTGTTTTCCATAATTATTTGCCCTCGTCGACAAAACAAACTGCCACTTTTCGCCCTCGGAATGTGGGTTAACCAAATCTAACTAGAGGTCCATTCGTTACTCGTTCGTTAACCACACAAGGCAAGAACCAGATTTGATTCAAAAAGATAAACAGTCGTGAAACCATCGTTCGGGGAGACTCTGACTAAGGCAACACCCGCTTAGGTTGTGTCAAACAGGACCCATCAATTTTCTGAAAAGGGACACATGACATGCAGGACCTGATGACAATGATCGCAACCCTCCGCCGCCCACGCATGTTGGCGCGTGCTGCCAGATTCGGGGCGCGGGATTACAATCGGGACAGGCATCTGCAACGCATCCTGGGATACGGGTCGCTGCCCGGTTCAGGTCAGGCGCTGCTGCGTTTGCTCGAGATGGAAAGAGAGGTAAATGAACTGCGAAAAGAAGATGATGCCGCCTATTCATTGGTGCGGCATCTGGATCTTCTTATTGCGCTGTTGGGTGAGGCGCAGCTGTATCAGGCCAGCCGCGCCTCGGTTCTTCAATAATCAACCGAATGCATCCGGCATGGAGGCCTTTTTCTCGGCGATATAGGCTTCCAGCGCCGCTGCGATATCCGGGTCAATCTGGGGTTGCTGATAATTGGCCAGCAAATGTTCAACCCGTGCCGTCGCCAAAGCCCGTGTGTCACGCGCGCCTTCTTCCTGCCAGGTTTCATATGGCTTGTAATCCAGCACTTCGGATTTCCAGAAGGATTCCTTGAAGTTGGCCTGCGTGTGGGCACAACCGAGATAGTGACCACCCGGCCCGACTTCGCGGATTGCGTCCATGGCCTGCGCGTTTTCATCATATGCAACGCCCTTGGCCAGCGAATGCAGCACTCCCAACTGATCCGCATCCATGACGAACTTCTCGAAATCGGCGACCAGACCGCCTTCCAGCCAGCCGCAGGAATGCAGCATGAAGTTCACGCCCGACAGCAGACCCATGTTCAGCGAATTCGCTGTTTCATACGCTGCCTGCGCATCCGGCAGCTTCGAGCCGCAGAACGATCCGGCCGACCGGTATGGCAGGTTCAGACGACGCGCTAGCTGACCTGCACCATACGTGATATGCGCGGCTTCTGGTGTGCCGAAGGTCGGCGCACCCGAGTTCATATCGATCGATGTCACGAATGCACCGAAAATCGCGGGGGCACCCGGACGGATGATCTGGCTGTAGGCAACGCCGGCCATGACCTCGGCCAGAACCTGCGTCAAAGTACCGGCCACCGAGACCGGCGCCATCGCACCGCCCACGATGAAGGGCGAGATGATGCAGGCCTGATTGTTGCGCGCATAAACTTCCAGCGAGCCCATCATCACATCGTCGAATGTCAACGGCGAGTTGATGTTGGTCAGCGAAGTCATCACTGTGTTTTCCTGCACGAACTCCTTACCGAATAGGATTTCGCACATTTCAACCGAATCCTGTGCCCGGCTGGGATCGGTCACCGAGCCCATGAAGGGTTTGTCCGACAGGGTCATATGCGCCTTCAGCATGTCCAGATGGCGCTTGTTCACCGGAATGTCGGTCGGCTCACACACCGTACCGCCCGAGTGGTGCAACCACTTGGACATATAGGCAAGTTTCACGAACTTGTTGAAATCGTCCATGGTTGCATAGCGGCGTCCACCCTGCGCATCACGTACGAACGGAGGACCGTAGACCGGGGCCAGAACCATGTTGCGGCCACCGATCACAACCGATTTTTCGGGGTTGCGGGCGTGCTGGGTAAACTGGCTGGGGGCTGTCTTGATCAGTTCACGGGCCAGACCTCGCGGAATGCGCACACGCTCACCGTCAATATCCGCGCCTGCGTCGCGCCAACGTTCCAAAGCGGCCGGGTTGTCGACAAAGTTGACGCCGATTTCTTCCAGCACGGTTTCAGCGTTGTTTTCGATAATCTCAAGCGCCTCTTCGTTGAGGATCTCGAAATTCGGAATGTTGCGTTCGATGTATTTCGCAGTCTCGATACGAACTGCGGTACGCTCGGCACGGCGGGCAGCGCCACCGCCACCTCTCGCCCTGCGCCGGGTGTTTGCCTCTGCCATGAGAAAATCCCGTCTGATTGGTTAGATTGAGCGTTTTGATACAGGTTTGCCGGAACTCAAGCATAGGGATTGCGGCGCTCTGGGGGGAAAAGCGACATTGCCGCCCCACCAAGAAGCAACCGGTCAGTCAGGATCGACCGCCAACGCTTTCTCCATGGTAAGGCCGCTGCCCGCCTGATCCGTCACTTTCCAGCCCATGTGCCGATACATCGCAATCGTGTCTTTCATCATTTTATGAGTTCGCAACTTCAACTTGGATAGATTCCGCGCCTGTGCTTCTTCTTCGGCAAACTGCATCAATCGCCGCGCAACCCCCTGCCCTTGGGCTTCGGGCGAAACCGCAAGGTTGAACACCATGATTGCGTCGTCAACTTGGTCAAAAACGATCACCCCGACTATACCACCGGATATCGCAAGCATGACGCGGTGGGTCTTGATGTCATCCGCGATTCCGGCAGTAACGTCCGGCAGATCCTCGATCCGGCTCATCGCATCTGCATAGGCACTTCCCAGACAACGCGTTACCTCGTCTGCATCCGCCACAGCAGCCGTTCTGAACTCGATCTTTGACATGGCACCTGATCTTTCCGCCGGATTGACTCAGCTTTTGCACCAAATGACGCCATACCGCTTGCACATGCAAGGCTTGCAACTTATGAGCCGGTTATGACCCAGACATCCCACGACCGCCTTCTGATCATCGACTTCGGCAGCCAGGTTACGCAGCTTATCGCCCGCCGCCTGCGCGAGTTGAATGTCTATTGTGAAATTCACCCTTACCAGAATGTCACGATGGATTTCGTGCGGGAAATGGCGCCGCGCGCCGTGATTTTCTCGGGCGGTCCGGACAGCGTGACGCGCGAGGGCTCGCCCCGTGTTCCGCAAGAGATTTTTGATTTTGGCGTTCCGATCCTGGGCATCTGCTATGGACAGCAGGTGATGATGCATCAGCTTGGCGGCAAGGTCGAAAGCGGCCATGGCACAGCCGAGTTTGGTCGCGCCTTTGTTACACCCAAAGACAAACTGGATATCCTGAAAGGCTGGTTCGCGGACGGCGATGAACAAGTCTGGATGAGCCACGGCGACCATGTCAGTGAAATCGCACCGGGGTTCGAGGTTTTCGGAACCTCGCCCAACGCACCTTATGCGATCACGGCTGATCCATCGCGGCATTTCTATGCCGTGCAGTTTCACCCCGAGGTACACCATACGCCAAAGGGCGCGAAACTGTATGAAAACTTCGTCAAGCTGGCCGGGTTCAAGGGTGACTGGACCATGGGCGCCTATCGCGAAGAGATGATCCGCAAGATCCGCGAACAAGTCGGAGACAAAAAGGTCATTTGCGGATTGTCCGGTGGCGTCGACAGCTCGGTTGCCGCGATCCTTATTCACGAAGCAATCGGGGATCAGCTGACCTGCGTGTTCGTCGATCACGGGCTGCTGCGCAAGAATGAGGCCGAAGAAGTCGTCGGCATGTTCCGGGACAACTACAACATTCAGTTGATCCACGCCGACGAATCCGAGCTGTTCCTTGGCGAACTGGAAGGTCAGAGCGACCCCGAGACCAAGCGCAAGATCATCGGAAAACTGTTCATCGACGTGTTCCAGAAACACGCCGATACCATCGACGGCGCCGAATTCCTGGCTCAGGGCACTCTCTATCCTGATGTGATCGAATCGGTGTCGTTCTCGGGCGGACCTTCTGTAACGATCAAGTCCCACCACAACGTGGGTGGCCTGCCGGAAAAGATGGGCCTGAAACTGGTCGAACCGCTACGCGAATTGTTCAAGGACGAGGTACGTGCCTTGGGTCGCGAGCTTGGTCTGCCGCAGAGCTTCATCGGGCGCCACCCCTTCCCCGGACCGGGCCTGGCCATTCGCTGCCCCGGCGAGATCACCCGCGAAAAGCTGGAGATTCTGCGCGAGGCCGACGCGATCTACATCGATCAGATCCGCAAACACGGGCTTTATGACGACATCTGGCAGGCTTTCGTCGCCATCCTTCCCGTACGCACCGTCGGCGTGATGGGCGACGGGCGCACATATGACTACGCCTGTGCGTTGCGCGCCGTCACATCGGTCGACGGGATGACGGCGGATTACTACCCGTTCAGCCATGAGTTCCTTGGTGAAACGGCAACCCGGATCATCAACGAGGTCAAGGGCATCAACCGATGCACATATGACATCACCTCGAAACCACCCGGAACCATCGAGTGGGAATGATCGGGCAAAAACGCACCTGCGTTCGACGCCAAAACGACCCGATTCCAGGAATTCTTCCCAAGCCGTGCCTGAAAATGTCGGGCACGACCTTGAACCTGACGCTTCATAAGCGTTTCAATGATTCAACGAATTCAATCTTTTTGATCGCGTAGCGAAGGCCCTGATACCGGGGACGTGACCGCGCGGCCAGGTCGGGGTGCGGCACGTGAATCAGACACAAAAAAACACCTTCAAGGCCGCCTTGTGGATGACCGGAGCCATTGCGTCCTTCTCCTCGATGGCGGTTGCCGGTCGCGAACTGAGCCTCGTGCACGACACGTTCGAGATCATGATGTACCGAAGCCTCGTCGGGTTTCTTGTTGTCGCCCTCGTACTCACGGCCACAGGCGGTTGGGTCCAGGTTTCCACGCAACGCCTGGGGTTGCACGCTTTGCGAAACACCTTGCACTTCACGGGGCAAAACCTCTGGTTCTATGCGGTCGCTGTTGCGCCTTTGGCGCAGGTGTTCGCATTGGAATTCACACAGCCGCTTTGGGTGATCCTGCTGTCGCCGCTGCTGCTGAATGAACGTCTGACGACCCTCAAGATAACAGCAGCGCTTATCGGTTTTGCGGGCGTTCTGATTGTCACGCGCCCGGGTGCGGCACCGTTGAGTCCCGGCCTTGCAACCGCAGCCGCATCTGCGGTTTTCTTTGCATTTACAACGATCACGACCAAAAAGCTCACACGCTTTGCCAGCATCGGATGCATCGTTTTCTGGCTTACTTCCATGCAAGCGGTGCTTGGGGCCGTCGCGGCCGGTTTTGATGGGCAGATTGCCTTGCCTACGGCGCAAACCGTTCCGTTTTTGGTTCTGGTCGGGCTGGCGGGGCTGCTGGCCCATTTCTGTATAACCAACGCATTGGCCATTGCCCCGGCGACAGTCGTGATCCCATTTGATTTTGCAAGACTTCCTACGATCGCGGTGGTCGGAATGATCCTGTACCACGAGCCCATTGACCATTGGGTTCTGATCGGTGCGGCGGTCATCTTTTCGGGAATTTTCCTGAATATCTGGTCTGAAAGCCGTAACAGTTTAGCAACAGTTGAAAACACTAGTCGCAATACGTAACGCACCGTCACCAGTTGACCTTAAAGTAACCAAAAAGAGAGTATTGCTCATCATACACGGGATCGGCGTTCGTCACACTCAGCCAGACGCCATTGAAGCCCGCCAGGGATTGTTAGGGAGGACAGAATGAAAAAAACACTACTCGCGACCTGCGCTTTGTGTGCTGGAGCGACGGCAGGATACGCAGGCGGACTGGATCGAAGCGGTCAGGGCATCAACCTGATCTTCGAAGAAGGATCAGTGGTACAGTTTCGGTTGGGATACACCAACCCCAGCGTAACGGGCACCATGCCAGCTTTGGCCGGACCAAACATTGGGCAACCGGTCGATTCCGGTGAGGTTGCGAACGACTTTTTCACTCCGCATCTGGGCTACAAAACGTCACTGACCGAAAAACTCGATTTCGCGATCATGTATGACCAGCCCTTTGGGGCAGACATTGAATACGCAAACACCTACCCTCTTTCGATCAACCCTATTCCGGGTGGTCGCACCGACACTCTGAGGGCCACAGCGGACACGGACGCAATCACCGCATTGCTGCGCTACAAATTCGATGGCGGGTTCAGCGCAATCGGCGGTATTCGTGCGCAGCGTGTGAAGGCTTCGGTAACCGTCCCGCTTGCAGCCGGATACCAGGTTGACACCAATACCGACACAGCATTCGGCTACGTGATCGGGGTTGCATGGGAGAAACCGGAAATCGCGGCACGTGTGGCACTGACATACAACTCCAAGATCAGCCACGATCTGTCGCAAACAGAAACTCTGAACCCACCACCGGTCCCGCCGATTCCGCCGGGAACCGTGGCCACCTTCAACACAAACAGCGAAATCGAGACACCCCAGTCGATCAACCTGGATTTCCAGACAGGCGTCGCACCCAAAACGCTGTTGTTTGGTTCCATCCGTTGGGTCGACTGGCCACAGCTGGTGTACAATCCGCCAAACTACCCGCCGACCAGCAACCTTGTTGACTACGCCGATGCGACCTTCACCTATTCGTTGGGCTTGGGATATCAATTCTCGGAAGAGTTCAGCGGCGCTGTGACGTTGGGCTACGAGACATCCCAGGGCACGCCAGTATCAAACCTCGGCCCGACCGACGGGTTCTGGAGCGTTGGTCTGGGCGGAACGTACTCGCTGGAGAATGCCAAGATTTCCGGCGGTGTTCGTTACACCGACATCGGTGACGCGACAGCCAATGGCGCTGGCCCGAATGCGCGCGGAACATTCACTGGCAACAGCGCCTGGAGCGTTGGCTTCCAGATTACATACGCGCTGAACTAATCCAAAGGTGACTAACCTCAAGGCTCCGCTGTTTCAGCGGGGCCTTTTTTATGCGCAGGTTTCGGGTCGTATATCTGTCGAATGAATGGAATTGTGCGGCCATGAACACGCAAAAACACCTTTCTCGGCGCGCCTGGGTCGAACTTCTTCTTCTGGCCGTCATCTGGGGCGCGTCCTTTGTGGCCATCCGGATCGCCCTGGATTCCATTCCCGTTATGACATCGGTTTTGCACCGCACGTTCTGGGCGATGCTGGTGCTTTGGCTGGTGGCCTGGGCAAAGGGACTATCCCTACCCCGCTCAGCCCGCATCTGGGGTGCATTTCTGATCATGGGGTTGCTGAACAATGTCATCCCGTTCAGCTTGATGGCATGGGGTCAGCTTTACATCGACTCGGGGCTAACGGCCATTCTGAACGCAACCACGGCCATCTTTGGTGTTCTGGTTGCGGCGCTGTTTTTCAAGGATGAACGTTTGACACAAGCCCGGGTCATCGGAGTCGTTTTGGGTTTTCTCGGTGTCTCGATCATCATCGGAATACAGACCTTCACGTCTTTCAGCCTGCAAAACACAGCCCAGCTTGCCGTGTTGGCCGGAACGCTCTCGTATGCTTTTGCCGCGGCTTGGGCGCGGTATCATCTGTCTGGCCTTCACCCCGTTGTCGCGGCGGCAGGAATGCTGACGGGTTCGACCCTGCTGATCCTGCCGCTGGCGCTCATGACGGACGGGGTGCCAACGCTTGCTCTGCCCGCTATCACCTGGGCTGCGATTGGCTATTACGCCATTGTGGCAACAGCGGGAGCATACCTTTTGTACTATCGCGTCCTGGCGATGGCGGGCAGCGGCAACCTGATGCTGGTGACGCTTGTCATCCCTCCTGTCGCCATCGTACTTGGCGCGATTGTGCGGAACGAAGCGCTGCCGTCGAATGCCTATTTCGGCTTTGTCATCCTTGCCATGGGTCTTCTGGTATTGAACCGAGCTGGCCGCCGTGATTGACGCCGTGCGCTGCCCGATTTAGCAAAGGCAAAAAAGGGACGGCACAAGATGATCTATAACACAGCCAAAGACTGGCGCACGGCACGCCGCAAGAAGGTGCTGTTCTTTGGCATGTCCGGTCTGGGCAAGACATATGTCTCGAACATTCTTCGGGACTCAGGGAACTGGTTTCACTACTCGATCGATTATCGCATCGGCACCCGGTACATGGGCGAATACATTACCGACAATGCAAAGGCCGAGGCGATGAAAGTCCCGTTCTTGCGTGACCTGTTGTTGTCGGATTCGATTTTTATCGGCTCCAATATCTCGTTCGCAAACCTGACCCCGGTCGCAGCCTATCTGGGCAAACCGGGCAACCCTGACCTTGGCGGATTGGAAATGCCGGAATACCGCCGCAGGCAGGAACAGTTTCGACTGGCCGAAATACACGCTCTGCTGGATACCGAGTATTTCATCGACCGAGCCGAGCGTCTGTACAAATACCCCCATTTCATCTGCGACACCGGTGGATCGATCTGCGAATGGGTGGACCCCGACGATCCGAACGATCGGGTACTGTCCGAGCTTTCGCAACATACCCTGATGATCTGGCTGAAGGGGGATGAGGAACACACGGCAGAGCTTGTACGCCGTTTTGACAAAGCCCCAAAGCCGATGTCCTATCAGGCCGAGTTTCTGACCAAGGCCTGGACGGATTATTTGGATCTGCAAGGCTGTTCGGAAGCAGATGTGGATCCCGATGATTTCGTCCGTTGGACCTATGCGCAGGCCTTGGCACACCGTCAGCCGCGCTATGAAGCCATGGCGAACAACTGGGGCGTGACGATTGCCGCCAACGACATCGGACAAATCCGCGATGCCGCGGATTTCGATGAGTTGATCGAACACACCCTTGAGACCACGCGCAATAACGCCTAACTATCAGTTTTCACTGATCTCTTAGAAGCCTGACATATGCCCATCAAAATCCCATCGGAACTGCCTGCTTTTGACGTCCTGACCAAAGAGGGCGTCATGGTCATGGACGAAGATCAGGCAATGCGTCAGGACATCCGCCCGCTGCGCATCGGTTTGCTGAACCTGATGCCCAAGAAAATCCAGACCGAAAACCAGTTCGCGCGTCTGATCGGGGCAACCCCGTTGCAGATCGATCTGTCTTTGATCCGCATGACCGAACACCGGACCAAGAACACCGCCGCCGAGCATATGTCCGAGTTCTATCGCCCGTTTCAGGAGATCAAGGATCAGAAGTTCGACGGCCTGATCATCACCGGTGCCCCGATCGAGCATCTGGAATTTGGTGATGTCACTTATTGGGATGAAATCTGCGAGATCTTCGACTGGACCCAAACCAACGTACATTCCACTTTTGGTGTGTGCTGGGGCGGGATGGCGATGATCAACCATTTTCACGGTGTCAAAAAGCACATGCTGGACGCAAAAGCCTTTGGGTGTTTCCGGCATCGCAACCTGGATCCGGCGTCTCCGTTCCTGCGGGGGTTCTCGGATGACTGCGTCATTCCGGTCAGCCGATGGACGGAAATGAAACAGGATGAAATCGATCGCGCACCCGGGCTGAGGACCCTGTTGGGCAGCGACGATGTCGGCCCCTGTCTGGTCGAAGATCCCAGCCATCGCGCGTTGTATATCTTCAATCACTTCGAATATGACAGCGACACGCTGAAACAGGAATATGATCGTGACGTCAGCAACGGCACGCCTATCAACGTGCCGATAAACTATTACCCAGACGATGATCCATCCAAAACGCCGCAGAACCGGTGGCGCAGTCATGCACATCTGCTGTACGGTAACTGGATCAACGAAATCTATCAGACCACGCCTTTCGACATAACGAAAATTGGCCACTAAAGTTCTGATATGCCTTGGCTTGGCCGTTCTGGGCCTTGTCATACTGACAACCTGGCGCAGCGCCCGGAACGAAGCGCTGGCCGAGGCGGCTTTCCCCCCCGAGGGTCGGATTCTGGATGTAGGCGGCATCGCCGTGCACGCCGTGGTCATGGGGGACGGTCCCGATGTTGTTCTGATCCATGGATCCAGCGGGAACACGCGTGACATGACCTTCGCGCTGGCCCCCATTCTGGCCAGGTCATACCGTGTGATCGTTTTTGACCGACCGGGCCTGGGCTATTCCGAAAGCTTCAACCCGGATGGCGAAACCCTCATTGAACAGGCGGATATCCTGCAACGGGCGGCGGCTCAGCTTGGTGCGGAAAAACCCATCGTGGCCGGGCAGAGCTATGGCGGATCGGTCTCGCTGGCCTGGGCCGTGACCCGACCCGAGAATATCTCGGCTCTGGTTCTGATCGCTCCGGCCGCTATCCCATGGGAAACGCCTTTGGATGGGTTCAACCGGCTTGCGTCAACCACGGCGGGCAATGTGCTGGCCTTGCCCCTGATCAGCTCTTTCGTGCCCGAATGGTACGTCACGCAGGCGTTGGACAAAGTTTTTGCACCGCAAACGGCACCCGAAGGCTATGCTGAACATTTCGGGCCCGGGCTGACGATCCGGCGTGGTTCGATGCATGCAAATGCCAAGCAGCGCGCAAACCTGCTGGACGAAATTACCCGTATGCAACCCAGATATGGCGAGATCTCCGTTCCGACCGAGATCATTCACGGAACGGCCGACGACACCGTTGGTCTTGAATGGCATTCTGAACGTCTGATCGAACAAATCCCCGGGGCCGAGTTGATCGAGTTACCGGGTGTCGGTCATATGCCGCAGGTGGTCGCAGCACCCGAAGTTGCCGCCGCGATAGATCGCGCGGCGCAGCGCGCGGGTTTGCGTTAGCCCACGCTCTAATCCATAGTCAGATATGGATTTTATCGCGAGGTGACATATGGCCCGGTCAGGAAAAGGCTCAATCGAGAAGTATTTTCGGAAAGACGCGCCCAAATCTGTACGGGAAGAGATTCAAAACGCGAAAAAGGGCGATATCCTGAACCCGACCTACCCGTATTCCGAAAAAATGAAGACCAAGGATTATGATGAGCAGATGGACCTGCTTCAGATTGAATTGGTCAAAATGCAATCCTGGGTCAAGGAAACCGATCAACGTGTTGCCATCATATTCGAAGGCCGCGATGCCGCGGGCAAAGGTGGCACCATCAAGCGGTTTCGCGAAAACCTGAACCCCCGCGGCGCGCGCAATGTGGCTCTCAGCAAGCCGTCAGACGCCGAACGCAGCCAATGGTATTTCCAGCGCTACATCCCGCATCTGCCCGCCGCAGGAGAGATCGTGTTCTTTGATCGCAGTTGGTACAACCGAGGCGTCGTCGAGAATGTCTTTGGTTTCTGCACACAGGAACAGCGTGAGCGGTTCTTTCGTCAGGTCCTTCCGCTTGAAACGGGCCTGGTGAATGACGGCATCCATTTTTTCAAATTCTGGCTCAATGTCGGTCGTGCAGAACAACTGAACCGTTTTCTGGCGCGCGAAAACGACCCTTTGAAGCAATGGAAGCTCAGCGCGATCGACGTGGCCGGGCTGAGCAAATGGGACGAATACACGCAGTCGATCTCGGAAACCCTGACCCGATCGCATTCTGATGCCTGCCCGTGGACAATTGTCCGTTCTGACGACAAAAAACGCGCACGCCTTGCGGCCATCCGAACGGTTCTGCATGCCTTGGATTATGATGAGAAGGACAAGAAGAGTATCGGCGAGGTTGATGCCCATATCTGCGGTGGCCCGGACGTGTGGGAGGCATAAAATGCTGCTCTGCCCTGCCCTGTTGATGCCATCACGAGCATGTATTGGACGACAATGCATCGGTGGTCTATGTCCTTGTCTTCCAACACCCAATCAATGCACCTGAGGCCGGGATGACGAAACGCGGTTATCACCACGGAAACCTGAAGCAAGCCCTGATCGAGGCAGCCTTGTCCCTGATCGAAGACAAGGGCCCAACCGGTTTCACGTTGTCCGAGGCCGCAAAAACTGCCGGTGTCACGCCTGCCGCCGTCTACCGTCATTTTCAAGGGCGCGAGGACCTGATCGCCGAAGCCGCACGGCAGGGGTTTGAGATGTTCGCAGACCTGATGCAATACGCCTATGACGAAGGACAGCCTTCAGCCCTTGCCGCCTTTGAAGCAACGGGGCGTGCGTATCTGGCCTTTGCGCGCAAAAATCCCGGGCATTACATCGCCATGTTCGAAAGTGGAATATCCCTGAACCGCACGCCCGAATTGTCCCTGGCCGCCAATCGGGCGAAGTCCGTTCTTGAAAAAGCGGCCGCGGACCTGTCCCAGCATATTCCGCCGGAAAAGCGCCCGCCCGCGTCGATGTTCAGCGCCCATATCTGGGCGATGAGCCACGGAGTCGTCGAGCTGTATGCCCGAAACACCGGCGCAACTTCGCCTTTTCCCCCCGAAGATTTGCTGGAAAGCGGTATCGGCATCTACCTGCGCGGTCTGGGTCTGATCCCCCAGGATGAGTGACGCGGTCAGAACGAACGACTGCCCTGAGGCATACTCAAGCCCGATGTCACGTTGATCAGATCCATCTCACCCATCCCCTTGATATCAACGCACCCAAGTTCCGAGACCTGAAACTCGTCGATCAGGGCATATTTCATCTCTTCCGGGGCCACGATGTTCATGGGGTTGGCAAAGACCTGCAACCGGGATGCGATGTTCACGGCAGGGCCAAACACGTCATAGACATATTTCTGAATGCCCACGACCGATCCGACCGCCGCCCCCATTCCCAATCCGATCCGGGCCTGCCACTTATGCGGATGGCTTTCGTTGCGGCGTTCAAGATAGCGCAGGAACCTTACCGCACAATGCGCCACGGCGGTCGCATGATCCGGTGTGGGATCGGGCATGCCCGACACGGCCAGATAGGCATCGCCAATCGTCTTGATCCGCTCACACCCGAATTGTTCGACGATCCGGTCAAAGGCCGTGAAGATGTCGTTCAACTCACTCAAGGTGACTGTCGGGTCGGTCTTGGCCGCAAAATCCGTGAACCCGACAAAATCCAGCATCACCACCGAAACCTGCTGATACAGCTGCGGTGTGACAACGCCGAACGTCTTGAACTCTTCATACACCGCTCGTGGCATCAGGTTCAGCAACAGCCGTTCCACCCTCTCCTTTTCGCGCTCAAGCTCTCGGGTATTTCGCTCGACCATGGTGGAATAGCTGTCGATCATGCTTTCCAACTCGCGAATGCGGGTGATGTTCTGACATTCAACGATCAACACCTGTTCGGACAATCCGCTGGCCAGCGAGACCGTGACCGCAAAGATCAGTGTCCTTCGCTTTGGTTTGATCTGCAATTCGACCGAGTACCGAAGGCCGGACTGCTTTACATCCTCCAGTTCCTTGGGGTCGAGATCCGACAGAACGTCGCTCAAGGCGCTGCCCTTTTCAGGAGTACCGAACCATTCCGTGAAAGGCCCGTTGTAAAACACGAATTGCAGGTCGGATGCGCGCACCACGGCGACGCCGACTCCGATCGCACGCAGCAATTGTTCGTTTATTGCAAGAATGCTCATGCCGCATTCCGGGCGACGATGATCGAACGTTTTCCCTCGATCGCGTTCAGCGCAGTTTTGATGTCGCCGTCCGACATACCATGCTGGCTGAGCGCGTCGCCAAACAGCTCGGCCATGACGTCGAATTCATTGTGCGAAATGTTCAGATGCCGATGAACTGCTTCGATCCTGTCATCACTGAAAGATGCGGGCCCGCCAATCAAGGACGAGACGAACTTGGTTTGATGGTCGATCAAACGCGGCATATCAATGTCTTCGAAATGATGGCCGATCTCATCCGAATCCAGCGCCATTTCATAGAAGGTCATCACGACCCGGCTGATCGTTTTGAAACCGCCATATTTCTCATAAAGTGTCTGTGCCACACGAATACCCGCGCGTTACCAATCAATAACCCCACAACTCTATATCAAATCGATATTTTTGTTAACGCTTATGATTTTCTGGCCGGGAAGGATCAAAAACCGTCTTTCCGCACAGGAAAACCTGCCAGAGCATCACTGAGACCGAAACAAAGCTTTCATACGTTCTTTGGGGATGGGAAACGAAGGAAAGGCAAACCATCAGCGGGATTGTCTTTTGACTGATCTTGAAGCGCTCTGATGGGCTGGGCCGGGTCAGTTTTGAATGCAAGCCAGCCCGCCCTTCTGGAAGAAAGCTTCCTCTGATACCCTCAGTAACCCGCCATCAAAGAGAATTTAGTTTCAATACGGCGTGTCCTCATGTTCACATGCAGAAAATGTGACACAACCATTGAAAGGACCAAAAGTGCAGGAACATGGATATGCGTCCGGGCGCCTGAATCTTCCTTTCGTCGGAATATCGACCTTCGCGAAATCTCCATATGTCGAAAACTGGGACGGAATTGAGGCCGATGTTTGCGTGCTCGGCGCGCCGTTCGACTTTGGAACGCAGTGGCGCCCCGGCGCCCGTTTTGGTCCTCGGGCCGTTCGAGAGGCATCGACCCTTTTCAGTTTTGGCCATGCCGGTGCCTATGATCATGAGGATGACGCAACCTATCTGGATAGCTCGGTTCGGATCGTCGACCTGGGGGATGCGGATATTGTCCACACCAAGACCGAGGCGAGCCACGAGAACATAGCCTTTGGTGTGCGAAAGATCCTGGAGGCCGGGGCACTTCCGCTGGTGATTGGCGGTGATCACTCGGTCAACATCCCCTGCATTTCCGAATTTGAAAGCAACTGCGCCGAAAACGGACCGATACATGTCGTTCAAATCGATGCGCATTTGGACTTTGTCGATGAACGTCATGGCGTCACCAGCGGGCACGGAAACCCCATGCGCCGCGCGATAGAAAAAGACTATGTTTCGGGGATGACCCAGTTGGGTATTCGGAACGTTTCGTCCACGTCCAAGGAAGGGTATGACGACGCGCGTGCGCGCGGATCGGATATCCTGTCGGTACGGCAGGTTCGCAGATTGGGAACACAGGCTGTTCTTGACCGCATACCCGAGGGAAAACGGTACTACGTGACTATTGATATCGATGCATTTTGTCCATCGATCGCACCAGGAACCGGAACCCCAAGCCACGGAGGGTTTCTGTACTATGACGTTCTGGAGATTCTTCAGGGGCTGGCGAAAAGAGGTGACGTGGTCGGCATCGATCTGGTCGAGGTGGCCCCTGCCTACGATCCCACCGAAAGCACTCAGATTCTGGCGGCGCAGCTTCTGCTGAATTTTTTGGGTTTCATATTTCACGAACGTGCCCGGCGCACGTGATAAGCGGGTGGAGCCAAAGCTCCACCCCAAAGCATCAGGCGCCGATAATGTTGTGCCCCGGTCCGTAGGGGAATCCGGTGATGTTTTCGGCTCCGTCTTCACCCACAACCAGAATATCGTGTTCCCTGTAGCCGCCCGCACCGGGATGTCCTTCGGGGATCCACAGCATCGGCTCGATCGAGACCACCATGCCGGGTTCCAGCACTGTGTCGATGTCTTCGCGGAGTTCCAGACCGGCCTCGCGACCATAATAGTGGCTCAGAACACCAAACGAGTGGCCATAGCCGAAGGACCGATATTGCAGCAGGCCTTCGTCGGCAAAGAACCGGTTGATCTCGGCGGTGATACCGGAACAGGTGGCACCGGGTTTGATCAGGCTCAGGCCAAGTTCATGCGCGGCCACATTGGCCTTCCACAGGCGCAGACTGTCGGCGTCCGGCTCGCCCAGGAACAGGGTCCGTTCCAGGGCGGTGTAATAGCCGGAAATCATCGGAAAGGTATTCAGTGACAGGATATCGCCTTTTTGCAACGCGCGTTTGGTGACCGGATTATGGGCGCCGTCGGTGTTCAAACCCGATTGAAACCAAACCCAGGTGTCACGGTATTCGGCTTCCGGGTAGGCCCGCGCGATTTCCACTTCCATCGCGTCTCGGCCGGCCATCGCAATTTCGATTTCGGTTGCGCCTTCGCGAATTGCGGCATGGATCGCAGCACCACCCACATCGGCAGTACGGGCACCGCCTTTGATCAATTCGATTTCTTCAGCGGATTTGATCATCCGTGCGGCCATGGTGTCGGCCGCGATGTCAACCAACTCTGGCGCGCCAAGCATTTTCAGCGCCGTGTCGCGCGCCGCAAGCGTCATGTGGTCGCCTTCGATGCCGATCCGCTTTGCGTTCCCGATCAGGCTCGCAACTGCCCGCCAGTAGTTGTCGCGTTTCCAGTCCGTATAGATCACATTGTCTTCAACCGACCGGCGCCAGGGTTGCCCGGCATCAATATTGGCGGAAACGGTGGTGCAACTGTCCTGGGTCACAACGCAGCCATAGGGGCGCCCGAACGCACAATACAGAAAGCCTGAATAATAGGCGATATTGTGCATCGACGTCAGCAGCACCACCGGGACATCCCGCTGGGCCATGATGGCGCGCAGCTTGCCAAGACGGCGGTCATACTCGGCTTTGCTGAACGGCAACGGGGCCTTTTCACCATTGTGGCAGGTGAAGAACTGAGGGCGGTTAGAAATGTCAGTCATCCTTGGTCTCTCATCTATGCCGGGCGTGCATTTCCCGGCCACATGTCCCGGCGTTCAGGACAGGCGGTCTCGGGGTCCGAGAGCCGATCACCTCCGTAGTCGCCGCGACGCCATCGCAGCGGAGATGAACAGGTGAATCGTTAGATCAGACGGTTTGCTGCGTCAAGCAGGCGAAAGACCCCGCAGACGTTCGGATCGACGCCGCAACAGTTCGACCGTCGTCAGCAGAGCAATGGACAGGACCACAAGGATTGTCGCAACCGCAAGAATGGTTGGACTGATCTGCTCCCGCAGGCCGGTGAACATCTGCCACGGCAACGTCTTTTGGCTGGCAGAGCCTACAAACAGCACCACGACCACTTCGTCGAATGATGTGATAAAGGCAAAGAGACCGCCAGATATCACACCCGGCAGGATCAACGGCATCTGAATCTTGAAGAAGGTTCGCACCGGTCCCGCGCCCATATTGGCCGCCGCCCGGGTCAGAGATCGATCAAAGCCTACCAGGGTCGCCGTCACGGTAATGATCACAAAGGGAATACCCAGAACCGCGTGGGCCAGGATGACTTTCAGATAGCCTACGAAGTTCTTGTTCATGCCCAGCGTACCTTCGAGGAAGCGCCCGATATCACTGTAGAAAAAGAACATGCCCGTCGCCGAGATGATCAGCGGAACAATCATCGGCGATATCAGGATCCCCATGATCGCACGGCGCCCGGGAACGTGAGACTGGCTGAGCCCAATGGCGGCCAGCGTTCCCAACGTTACCGAAATAACCGTCGCAATCGGCGCGATGATCAGCGAGTTCTTGAAGCTGCGCTGCCATTCGTTGTTGGTGAAGAAATCTCGGTAATGCTTCAGCGAATAGCCTTCCGGATCCAGCCGCAGCATCTCCGGGGTGAATGTAAAGAAATCCTCTGCGTTGAAAGACAGCGGCAACACCACAAGGATCGGTGTGATCAGGAAGACGAAGATCGCACCACAGATCACGCGAAACAGGTAGTGATAGAAAACCTGTTGTGCCGTGAGGTATGGCAGCAACTTGCGCCGATACCGCCCCTCATACAACCAGAAGATAAACCAGGCAAAAAACCAACCGCCGAGCAGCCCCAATACACCACCCATCAGCCCGGCCACTATGAACCCCACGACACCGAACCCGATGATATTGATCCAGCGTGCGAGGTTTTCGTTCTTCACGATGTTTATGTAGACCCAAGCCAGCCCCGCGATCAGGACGGCTCCGGCCAGTATGCCCAGAAGGACCGAACCATTTCCCGCCCCGACGAAAATACCGGCAAATGCCCCGGCAAGTGCGACACTGGGCAGAACCATGGACATGGGTTTGCGGGATATCGGTGTCAGTGCGGCCATCTTGATTATCCCAACTTTACGTTATCGATGCCCACGATCTTGTCGTAGACCCAGTAGAGCAGCAGCACGACCGCCAGAAGGATCGTACCCAAGGCCGCGGCCAGCCCCCAGTTAAGTGAGGACGAAATGTGATAGGCGATCCGGTTCGAGATGAAGACACCCTTGGTGCCGCCCACGATCTCGGGCGTGATGTAGTACCCAATTGCCAGAATGAACACGAGGATCGAACCGGCCCCGATCCCGGGCACGGATTGCGGGAAGTAGATACGCCAGAATGTCGTCCAGTTCGTCGCGCCCATGGATTTGGCCGCACGCGTATAAGACGGCGGAATGGTCTGCATCACCGAATACATTGGCAGGATCATGAACGGCAAAAGGATATGCGTCATCGCGATGATGGTGCCGATCTGGTTGTTGATTATGATCAGCCGGGCATCATCAGCGACCAGACCCAGCCAAACGAGGGTATCATTAATTACCCCCTGTTGTTGCAACATGACCTTCCAGGCGGACGTTCGCACCAGAAGAGACGTCCAGAAGGGCAAAAGGACCAGTATCATCAACAAGTTCGATACCCGCATCGGAAGCGTCGCCAACAAATAACTGACAGGATAAGCAAGCAGGATACAAGCACCTGTTATTACGAGCGACATGAACAGAGTACGTCCAAAAAGCTTTATCAGGATTTGCTTGTCTTCGGGTTGGGCCTGTGCGCCTTCCGGGGTTCTGCGCATATCGACGGCATTCAGGAAGTAACCATTGGTAATCGCTGGTGAGTGGGTCTTGATCACTCGCCAGGTTTGCGGATCTCCCCATCCGTCATGAATCTCGATCAATTTTTCCTTGAACGGCCCATCCGTTTCAGGGTCCAGTTTTTTGATCTGGCGCCCGGACCTGCGGAACATCGAAGACATGCCAGTCTCTTCGTAGTTCAAACGCGAACCGAGCCTTGTGTGCTCTTTGTTGTCAATCGCAACAATCATGTCGCGGACAAAGGCCTCGTATACATCCTCACCCGGCAACTCACCTGACTGCTCGTCCCAGTTGTTCAGGGCTTCCACGGTCAAGGGAAGCGTGTCGGACACGATACTGTTTTCAACGGACCTGAACAGCATCGATGCAATGGGAACGATGAATGAAAACAGGACAAAGAGGAGAAGCGGAGCAACCAACAGCAACGCCCGGAGCTTTTGCCTGCGTAGCGACCGCGCCAGCGACTGCTTGAGCGGTGTTCCATCAGCGGCCAGCATAGGGCCCGCGTTTTGGGTGGCGTCGGTCATTGTTGCCCCTTGGCTTTTTTGGGGTCAGGGGCAGTTTCCCGCCCCTGACAGTGTCACCAATTCGAAACTGGATTATTGCGCCAGCCACGCCTGGAATTTGGCGTCGATGTCGTCACGGTAGTCCGCCCAGAACTCATAGTTGTACAGGAACGTGTTCTTGGCGTTTTCCGGATCGGTTGGCATATGGGGTGCCATATCGATACCCAGTTCGGCATGCTTACCCACCAGCGGAGCCGACGATGCACGGGCCGGGCCGTACGAGATGTACTTGGCCTGATCCGCCAGACGCTGGGTATCGGTCGCGAACATGATGTAGTCCAGCGCGCGCTTCTGACGCTCTTCGCTCAGACCAGCGGGAATGATCCAACCATCCAGATCGAACACCTGAGCGTCCCAAAGCATGGCGACCGGCTGCTTCTGCTCTTCGATTACGCTGAACAAACGGCCGTTATAGGTAGAACCCATGACAACCTCTCCATCGGCCAGCAGCTGCGGCGTGTCGGCACCCGCAGACCACCAGACAACGCTGTCTTTGATGGTGTCTAACTTGGCCAGCGCCTGATCCTGACCTTCCGGAGTGGCCAGAACGTCATAGACATCTTCCTTCGCGACGCCATCGCACAAAAGGGCCCATTCCATATTGTTGATCGGGCGTTTTTCCAACGAGCGCTTGCCGGGGTAAGCCTCCAGATCGAACACAGCGCAGATATCGGTTGGGGGTGTATCGCCGACCAGGTCAGTACGGTAACCGAAGGTGGTTGAGTACACGATCTGCGGAATAAAGCAGTCGCTGACCAACAGGTCGCCGAAATCTTCCGACGCAGGTGTGCCATCCGGCGCGGGGGCAAGCTGGGTGTCAAAGTCGATTTCCAGCGCAAGCCCTTCGTCACACAGACGAATTGCGTCTGCGGCCACAACATCGACCACGTCCCAGGTGATATTGCCGGCTTCGTTCATCGCGCGCAGTTTCGCAACTGCTTCGGCCGAGCTGTCATCATTCAGGATGGTGACACCTGTCTTTTCCGAATAGGGCTCGTGATACGCCTTAAGCTGCGATTTGGAATAAGCGCCGCCCCAGGAGACGATCGTCATTTCCTCTGCGAATGCACCCCCAGCAACTGCCCCAAGTGCCGCTGCTGTCAACAATGTTTTGGTTGTCTTCATGAATTGCTCCCAGTTTTTCCCGTTTATGTGTGTGGTCGGCTGATGCACGGGTTTTCACCAGCCGGTCCCTCAGTGAGGTCGCGCTTGTTCCGCGCGACTTGGCCTATGCGTCGAGCGCACGACAATCCTGAGCCAGCCAGCCGATCTCGATCTCCTGCCCCGGGGACAGGCGGATTGCGTCTGGCGCGTTCCGGGTCTTGACGATGAACTCATCATTTCCGGCAACGGACATGCGGAAACGGAACACGTCACCCATGTAAATGAATTCCTTGACGGTTGCCTTCAGCGTATGTGCATCGGCGTGCAGGCGATCCTTGTTGAATTCTACCCGCTCGGGCCGGATCGATACTTTTGTCCGTTCGCCGGGTTCGCGAACATTGATCGGAACAGCGTCAATTTCCGAGCCATCATCCAGCTGGACGAGGCATGTATCGCCATCGATCGTCTTGATGACGCCTTCCATTGTGTTGTTTTCCCCGATGAACTGCGCAACGAAGCTGTTTTCCGGTTCTTCATAGAGCTGATCGGGCGGTGCAAGCTGCTGAATGCGGCCATCGTCGAACACGGCAACACGATCCGACATGGTCAATGCTTCGGTCTGGTCATGCGTTACATAGACCGTGGTAATCCCCAGCTCATGCGCGAGACGCGTGATTTCGAACTGCATATGCTCACGCAGTTGTTTGTCCAAAGCGCCCAGAGGTTCGTCCATCAACACCAGTTCGGGTTCAAAAACCAAAGCGCGCGCCAAGGCTATTCGCTGTTGTTGACCGCCAGACAACTGAGCCGGGCGCCGCCCACCAAACGCACCCATCTGAACCATGTCCAGAGCACGTTGTACCTTTTCATCCCGTTCAGACTTGCCCAATTTGCGGACTTCCAAGGGGAAGGAAAGGTTTTCGGCCACAGTCATATGCGGAAACAGGGCATAGTTCTGGAAAACCATTCCAATCCCGCGCTTGTGCGGCGGGATATTATTGATGGGTTTCCCATCAAGAAGAATTTCGCCATGGGTCGCGGTTTCGAATCCGGCAAGCATCATCAGGCAGGTTGTCTTTCCAGACCCGGACGGCCCGAGCATGGTCAGAAATTCGCCTTTTGGCATTGCAAGGTTGAGATCTTTGACAACGAGATTCTCGCCATCATAAGATTTTTGTACGCGTTGAAACTCAACAAACGCGGCATCGGTATTTGTGTCGGTCACAAGACCCCCTGTTGCGTCAAATGATTATCCGAGAGTTGCGGATTTCATTGATCTGTAGTCAGCAGTTAAGACCATGCAGTGGGCACTTGGCAACAATAGATGACGCAATTTCGAATATTCATGTCATATTTGCTGCTTCACTCAGCAAGATTGAGGCGGCACAAATGCCATGCAAGGCTTTGATTACTTGAAAGAACAGGCTTGCCAATCCGCGCGCGAATCTCAGGAATTGCTTCAAGGGTCCGAAGATTGGTGCAGCTAATGAAAACCGCTTCCACCGATGGATCAGATCCCAGTTTCGTCGCGGCTTCGATCACGGACTGCACCGAAATCCGAGCAACCTTTGCCTCTTCGGCCTGCCCGAATGTCCCGAAAACATCCATGGTTATCCCGTTTTCCGAAAACGCGGCTCGCAGCGGTGCGTTGACCTCTTCGACATAAGGCGACAGAAGCGCAAACTTCGACACCCCAAGATCCGCGGCACAGGCCGTGGCCGCGCGCAAAGGGTTTGTTACCTCTTTTGTATTGCACGACTGTTTGACAAGTTCCTCCACACGCTCTGATCCAATGACCGAACTTGCCGACGTGCAGCCATAACCCACCACCCGGAAAGGACGCGCGCTGGGCAACAATCTTGCCGCTGCCGGCAGGGCCTCTTCCATCTCGGCCAGGCTTTCTGGTGTCACTTCGATGCCGCTGGGTATCCGTGTTACAAACAACGGGTTTTTCCGGTCCGAGAAATACGCGCTGAATTCCGGCTCAATCGTCTCGTCGACCTGAAGTACGATCAATCCAAGCGGCGGGGTTTGCGGGTCGTCTTCGTCAAGCGTGTAAGGCACGTAGGTCATAGCTCGATCATCTCCGGCCCGATACGCGGGCTGATAAAGCGCGGGGCTTTGTCTGTTACGACGATGTTTTCTTCGTGAACCAATATCTTGTCACCAACCGCAATACCAGGCTCCAGGGTCAGCACCATGCCAGGCTCAAGAACGGTCTGGTCCGTCGGGATGAGGGACGGCCATTCAGTCAAGGACATGCCCAACCCGTGCCCCAGCCGACCGGCATCCGTGCCTTCGGATGCCTTGGTCAGCACCGTGTTCATGGCATGAAACAACTCTGCGGCCGTTGCGCCGGGCCGGGCGATTTCGAATGCAGCATCTGACGCGTCTATCAGCCTGGCATAAGCAGATTTCACGTCGGGACTTGCTTGGCCAACCGACCAGTTGCGGTCGAAGTCACTGAAGTAACCATCCCAGACCAAGCCGGTATCAAGCATCAGTACATCGCCATCCTCCAAGGGGGACGAAGACGCCGGCGAAATCACGTCAGAGTAACCGCCCTGCTCTGCCCCACCTGCGAGATACGGCACCCAGTCGGCACCCTCTTCCAGACAGAGTATCTGGAAACCGCGAAAAACCTCGTCCAACGGCGCTCCTGCCCGAGCAATCTCGGGAACGCGGGCGAAGGCCCGACCGGCTATACTGCATGCGGTTTCGATTTTGGCGATTTCCACCTCGGACTTGACCATGCGAAGTTGGCGCAAAATACCGTGATCTCCGGTGATGCAGCGCGAACCGAGCCTGTTTCGCAGGCGTTCAATGTCCGACAGGGGCATACGCGCGTGCGTCTCGTGACCATCGGGCATTCCGATACGGCCGTTGGCGGGCGTCAGTTCCGTCAGGGCATCCGTCAAAAGCGAGACGCCGTCATCCTGAAGGTCGGGTGAGCTCCACGTTCGGATGTCGTCGATCCAGGTTTGCCCCATCAATGAGGCGCCGATCGAGGGGATGACCGCGACCGGTTTGCCAGCCGCAGGCAGGATCAGGAACCAAGGGCGGGTCGGGCTTTCCCAGAATCTGGTCAGGTATCCGGTAAAGTAGCGCACATCGGTTTCCGTGGTCAGCAGCAGCGCCGACAGGCCCGCGGCATTCATCATCACCTGTGCGCGTTCGGTACGCGCGGCAAGTTCTGCTGGCTCGAACCCTCTCATCCTGCGACCTCAGAGGTGGTGCGTCGCATGCGGGCTGAACCGTTGAAACGTCGCAGCCTGAATGGCCCGGTCTTTCGGCCCGTTCGATGTGAATTGATATCGGTTTTCATGCAGCCCCCCGAATTATCGCTCGTTGACGTGAGCGGATCGGTAGGGTTCTGTCAACCAAAGTCTATTGTTGACCGGAGGCGCCAATGACCCACTCTGATCCAGCCTTCAGCCGGGCGGAATATGATCGTCGTCTTGCGAAGACCCGAAAGGCGATGGCCGCAAAAGGAATTGACTGCCTTTTTGTCGAAGACCCTTCGAACATCGGATGGCTCACCGGGTATGAGGGCTGGTCTTTTTACGTTCACCAGGGTGTCTTGATCTTTCTTGACGCGGACCCGATCTGGTGGGGGCGCCGGCAGGATGCAAACGGTGCGCTGCGCACGGTGTGGATGGGGGACGATCGGATTTTCGGATACGCCGATCACTTTGTGCAGTCGACCACGCGGCATCCTATGCAGGATCTGGCCCAGCTTATTGCGGACTGCGGACACGGCCGCAGCCGAATTGGGGTGGAGCTGGACAATTATTACTACTCGGCCAAAGCCCATATTACACTGACAACGGAACTGCCCGAGGCGACGCTGATGGATGCAACGGCCTTGGTCAACTGGCAACGGGTCGTGAAATCCGACGAAGAAATCGCCCTGATGCGCAAGGCGGCCCGAATTTCAGAGTTTGTGACTGACGGCGTGCTTGAACGCGTTGAACCCGGCCTGCGCAAGAACGAGCTGGTCGCACAGATATACCATGACGCGATAACGGGCGTCGGGGATGACTGGGGGGATTACGCGGCCATCGTACCACTTTTGCCGTCCGGCTCAGACGCCGCCGCGCCGCATCTGACCTGGAATGGAGATGTGTTCAAATCGGGTGAATGCACCTTCTTCGAGCTCTCCGGCTGCTATCGCCGATATCATGCTCCGTTCTGCCGGTCGGTATTTCTGGGTCAACTGCCTGATCATCTTAGAAGGGCCGAGGTGGCCTTGGTCGAGGGGTTGGAAGCGGGTCTGGAGGCTGCGCGCCCCGGCAATCGCGCAAAAGATATCGCCAAAGCGCTGGCGGCGCCTCTCGAACGTGCGGGGATCGAACGCGGTGCCCGCTGCGGCTATCCTGTCGGCCTCAGCTATCCTCCGGACTGGGGCGAGCGCACGATCTCGTTGCGGGACGAAGACAATACCATCCTCGAAGCTGGCATGACATTTCACTTTATGCCCGGGCTGTGGATGGATGATTGGGGGCTTGCGATCACCGAGACCATCCTGATCAAGGAAAACGGACCGGCAGAGTGTCTGTGCAAACGACCACGCAAAATATTTGTCAAGCCCTGACAGGTGCACGAACGATTGCAGGCCCGCGCCGGATCAAACCCGTATCTGTTCAAGCAACCAGTCACGAAACAATGCGGCCGCCGGATTGCTGGCGTCGGCGGAAAGATAATACCCTTCGTTGCATTCGACAGTGCTGTCATGTGCGCTTCCGACAAGACCGGTTGCCATCGCATGTTTCGCCAGAAACTCGCTGATCAGGGCAACCCCGCTGCCATGAACGGCCAAATGAAGCGCCATGCCGAACGTATCGACGAAAACAGCAGGCTGCCGTTGCACGCCCTGCTTGTCGAGCCACGTCTTCCATCCACTGGACGTGCCGACTGCTTCTATCAGGGGAAGGTCAAACGGATCCCCGGCAAGCGTCGGCGCCTTGACAGCGACAAGCCTGTCAGGTCTCAGGCGCTCGGCCCCCCTGCCCACTTGTTTTTCTGACCCGAACCTGACCTGAACATCAGCTTGCGACGCGTGAAAATCGTCAGGCCAGATTGCACTGAGCAGCCGCACGCTGATCTCTGGATTGCGTGCGGTGAAGTCCGCGAGGTTTGGGGCGATGACCCATTGCGCGACGCTGACAGATGTGGCCACCGTCAGGACATCTCCTGGTGCGCTTGCGTCGGCCCTTCCGGCGGCTGCGGCAAGTGCCTCAAGCGCGCTGCCGACTTCGGGCAACAGTTTTCGCCCGGCATCCGTCAGGGCCAGACTGCGCGGATGCCTTACAAAAAGTGCTGTCCCCAGACGCATCTCAAGGGATTTCACCTGCTGACTGACGGCCGATTGGGTCAGGCCTATTTCCTCGGCAGCCGCAGTAAAACTCAGGGTCCGGGCTGCTGCCTCGAAGGATCGGAACCAGGTCAGCGGTGGAAGTGATTTTCCCATTGATCAAGTTAGCCATTAATCTTTCTAATGCGAAAGCACATAATTCAATCATTTGTCAAAAACCACACCCGTTTCTACCTTCTCCCAGCGCGACAGGAGAGGTGTGATGAAGCCGGAAATACGCAAGATTGTTACCTACGACGAGGAAGTTCTTGTCGAGGGATTTCGCCCTGCGGAAATCCCATGGCGCATGTTTGCCGTGGCCGCAGTGATTACCAATCCCTGGGCGGGTCGATATGTCGAAGACCTAAAACCGGAAATCCACGCATATGGCCCCGTACTGGGAAAGATGATGACGAACCGCATGATCGCGTTGGCCGGCAGTGGTGACGCAATCGAAGCCTATGGCAAGGCAGCCGTCGTCGGGCTGAACGGCGAGGTCGAGCACGCCTCGGGCATTATTCATACCCTTCGCTTCGGCAACCACTACCGGCAGGCGGTCAGCGCGAAATCCTATCTGGCTTTCACAAACACGCGCGGCCCCGCGAATGCGCCGATCATGGTTCCATTGATGGACAAAAACGATGCCGGGCGGCGTTCTCACTACCTGACCGTACAATTCTCGATCCCGGACGCACCACGCGACGATGAAATTGTCGTCGTATTGGGGGCCGCAACCTCGGGCAGACCGCATCACCGTATCGGCGACCGGTATCAGGATCTCAAGGATTTGGGCCATGACGTGGACAACCCGGCCGCGGTCTGAAATCGGCGGGCTGGCCGCGATCCAAACTGGCGCAGGTCCGGACATCCTGTTGCTTCACGGGGTTGGCCTGCGGGCCGAAGCCTGGGGCGCGCAGTTGGACGGGTTGGAGTCTGAAGCGCGCCTGACGGCACCGGACATGCCCGGCCACGGCAAAAGCCCGCTCAGCCTTATCGGCACGGAACTGTCGGAATACAGTGAAGCCGCAAGGAATGTGCTGGGCAGTCTGAACGGGCCGGTCCTTGTTGTCGGCCACTCGATGGGCGCGATGATGGCGTTGGACCTTGCCGCCAAGACGCCAGATCGGATTTGCGGCGTCGTGGCAATGAATGCCGTTTTTGAACGCAGTGCAAAGGCAGCGCAGGCCGTTCAGGAACGTGCTGCGGGACTGGATGGTGAAACACCGGTTGATCCAACCAGCACGCTGCGCCGGTGGTTTGGTGACATCGGTTCGCCTGAACGTGATGCCTGCCGCGAATGGCTGACGGCCATGGATCCGGCGGCTTACAAGCTGGCCTATACGGTTTTTGCCCAAAGCCAAAATCCGCGGCGCGGCGCGTTGGAGAAACTTGGCTGCCCCGCGCTGTTCATAACCGGCAGTCAGGAGCCGAACTCCACACCACACATGTCGCGTAGAATGGCCGAAGTCACCCCGAACGGACGCGCCCTGATCATCGATGGGGCGGCCCATATGATGCCGATGACACATGCAAGTCAGGTCAACGCCGCCATCTCCAGCTTTCAAAGCGAGGTGCAATCATGACCGAACTCGACCCCCGCGACCTTCGGCGGGCATTTGGCAAATTCATGACCGGCGTGACCGTAGTTACCACGCGCAACGCCTCTGGCATGGCCCTGGGCTTCACGGCAAATTCCTTCACTTCGGTTTCGCTCGACCCGCCGCTGCTGATCGTCTGCCCTGGCAAGAACTTGTCTTCATACGGCGAATTCTCGGCCTGCACCCATTTCACGGTGAGTGTTCTGGCCGAGGGGCAAGAGGATGTGTCCAACACCTTCGCCAGCTTCAAAGGTGATCGGTTCGCCAAAACCGACCATAGCCTTGACGCGCGCGAGATCCCTTTGATCAACGGCGCGGTCGCGACATTTTCCTGCCGGACCCATCGGGTGGTCGAGGCAGGAGACCATTGCGTTTTGATCGGACAGGTCGAAGCCTATTCCCACAACGACCGCCCGGCGCTGGGCTACGCGAACGGGCGGTACTTCAGCCTTGGTCTGGAACGCGGCGCGCTTGAACCGACGGGGCGCAGGATCGTCTGTGGCGCAATCATCGAACACGAAGGTCGCGTGCTGCTTGAAAAAACGGATGCCGGTTTCAGGCCGCCGCAGGTCACATTGTCCGACCGGCGACAGTTGCGGGACAGCCTTCGGCAGGATCTGCATGATCGTGGCATCGACGCAAATCTCGGCGTCGTCTACTCGGTCTATGACGATGCCACAGCGCATCATGTCTACGTATTGGGCAATGCACCGGACCTTCCCAAACACGGCAAGCTTGAGGCCGTCGCGATTGAAGACCTGGCGGCCCTTTCCTACACGACGACACCAATCACCACCATGATTTCCCGTTTTGCGCTGGAAAGCCGAACCCGCGACTTCTCACTTTATCTGGGCAGTGCGCAGCAGGGCGACGTGCACAGCTTTTCTGAAAGGACCTGATGGATGGAGTTTTCCCTTTTTGCACACATGGAGCGGCTGAGCCCCGATCAACCCCATGAGAAGCTGTATGAAGAATTCATCGCGCTGTGTAAAATGGCCGATGAGGCGGGAATGCGTGCCGTCTGGACCGGTGAGCACCACGGGATGGACTTTACGATCGCGCCCAACCCTCTGATGTCTTTGGTAGATATCGCACATCACACCAAGAATGTGCGGCTTGGCACCGGTACAGTGGTTGCACCGTTCTGGCATCCGATCAAACTGGCGGGCGAAACGGCTGCCGCGGACCTGATGACAGGCGGCCGTATCGAGCTGGGCATCGCCCGCGGCGCCTATTCGTATGAATATGAACGGATGATGCCGGGAATGGATGCATGGGATGCTGGCCAGCGCATGCGAGAAATCGCGCCGCTTTTGCCCCGGCTGTGGGAGGGTGACTGTGCCCATGATGGAGAGTTCTTCAAGTTCCCTGCCACCACCTCGGCCCCCAAGCCGGTGCAACCCGGAGGGCCGCCCATCTGGATCGCGGCGCGGGATCCGAACAGTCATGAATTCGGTGTGCAGAACGGCTTTAACATTCAGGTCACACCGCTTTGGCAGGGCATGCACGAGATTGAAACGCTGATGGGCCGCTTTGAGGATGCCTGCTCAAACTATGACGGGCCGCGCCCCAAGATCATGCTTCTGCACCACACCTATGTTGGCAATGACGATGCTGATCTGGATCGGGCCGCTCGGGAATTGTCTTGCTTCTACAACTACTTCGGGGCCTGGTTTCAAAACAAGCGGCCGGTCCGGCAGGGCTTGATCCAGAAGCTGACCGACGAAGAGATGGCGGCCAATACGATGATGGCCCCGGAAAACCTGGCGCGCGATCTGACTATCGGAACCGCAGAGGGTGTCACGGAACGTCTGAAACGTTATGAAGATCTGGGCTATGATGAGTATTCGTTCTGGATAGACAGCGGTATGAGTTTCGAACGCAAACGCGCATCGCTGGCCCGTTTCATCGACGACGTCATGCCAAAGTTTCAGTGAGGATCGATGATGCATCAGAAACCACATTTCCAGCTTTACATCGACGGTGCGTGGACCGAAGGGGCACGCGGGCAAGTGATGCATTCGCAAAACCCGGCGACGGGCCAAGACTGGTCCAGTTTCGCCTGTGCCGCACCCGAAGACGTGAACCGCGCCGTGTCCGCGGCGCGTCGGTCACTTGATGATCCCGCGTGGCGCGACATGACGCAAACCGCACGCGGCAAACTGTTGTTCAAACTTGCGGAACTGATCGAGGAAAACGCCAGTCATCTGGGCCAGCTTGAGACCACAGACAGCGGCAAGCTGCTTGCCGAAACCGCAAGCCAGACAGCCTATGTCGGTGACTATTATCGATATTATGCAGGGCTCGCGGACAAGATCGAAGGAGCGGTTCTTCCGATCGACAAACCGGACATGCACGTCTTTACCAAGCGCGAACCGATTGGCGTGGTGGTCGCTATCGTCCCCTGGAACGCACAGATGTTCCTGACCGCAACCAAGCTTGGCCCCGCGATGGCGGCAGGATGTTCGGTCGTGTTGAAGGCCTCTGAAATTGCGCCCGCTCCGATGCTGGAATTCGCACGGCTGATCGATGAAGCTGGCTTTCCGCCCGGTGTTGTCTCTGTCATTACGGGGGATGCCGAAAACTGCGCCATCCCGCTTACCCGGCACCCGGACGTGGACCGGATCGCATTCACCGGCGGCCCGGAAACAGCGCGCCATGTCGTGCGCAATTCGGCTGAGAACTTTGCGGTGACCACATTGGAACTGGGCGGGAAATCCCCGATCATCGTTTTTGATGATGCCAATCTGGATGGCGCCGCCAATGGTTTGATTGCGGGAAACTTCGGCGCCTCGGGTCAAAGCTGCGTGGCCGGCTCGCGCGGATTGATACATCGCCCAGTACTGGAAGCGCTTGTTGACAAGATCGAAGAGAAGATGAAGGGCATCGCAATCGGAGATCCATTGGAAACGGCCACCCATATTGGCCCGCTCTGCACCACTGATCAGGTGGAAAGAATTCAGGCGACTTTGGCGAAAGCCACAGAACAAGGCGCACGCATCCGCTTCGGGGGAAAACCTATGGACCGGCCGGGCAACTTCATGGCCCCTACGCTGGTGGAATGCACGAGCGCAGAGACAGAGACGCTGAAGGTCGAAATGTTCGGCCCCGTGATGTCTCTGCTGCCATTCGATACGGAAGAGGAAGCGATCACATTGGCCAACGACTCGCAGTTCGGGCTTGGATCCGGCGTTTTCACTGAAAATGTCGCCCGCGCCCATCGGGTTTCATCCCGCCTGAAATCGGGAATTTGTTGGATCAACACATACCGCGCAGTGTCCCCGATTGCTCCGTTTGGTGGATACAATCAATCCGGCTATGGCAGGGAAGCGGGAATCGAGGCCATTCACGATTACACAAGGACCAAAACCGTCTGGCTGAATACGTCAGAGCAGCCAATGTCGAACCCGTTCGTCATACGCTGACAAGAGTTTGTTTCAGTGTCCTTTTGAAAGCGCAGGTCTTGCGCTTGTCCATCGCACCAAGCTCTCTGAGCCCAGCTCGTTATGATGCAAGGCCTTGTGGTTTCGGAGCGGGTTTCGAAGCACCCGTACGGCGATCTTAAACCCATTCGAACAGACCATCTTATGATGGGTTCCAAATACGGCATACGCATTCCCGCCAATGCAGGAGAGACAGTCCAAAGATACAAACGGGGCTATCTCCGGCGCTTCATGGACGCCATCGAAGTCGGCGATGACCTGGTACGCATAACGGGGCGGTGAGCTAGGATAGAAACGGCAGTGGTTGCTCGACAAGTCGAGCGCTCAGCAGTTCCCTGATTCACTTTGGAATGGCGGAGAGACAGGGATTCGAACCCTGGAGACGGTTTCCCGCCTACACACTTTCCAGGCGTGCGCCTTCGACCACTCGGCCACCTCTCCGTGCCGGCGATATTTGGACGAATGCAATCGGATTTGCAAGGCCCCAATTCTGCGAATTCAGGGGAATGGCTTAAATAATTCTGTACACCCACAGAGGGATGACAAGAGGCCGACGCATGCTGGGATCTGGTCGCTCAAACCTCATCACCCGAATCCGAGTCCATATCCGCCTCGGTCAAATCCGCCGGAGCTTCTGCGACTTTGCGTGGCTCATCCTGCTCAGATATGGAAGCGTCCTGCTTGCTTGGGTCAGAGGCCCGCAGGGTTTCGGGATTTCGCAACCAGACATCACGTTGTGCGAACGGGATCTCGATCCCCGCCTCCGAGAATCTGCGGTTGATTTCATGGTTCATGTCGGATTTCACCGACAGAACCCAGTTCACGTCCCGCAGGATCGCCCGTATTTCAAAGTCCAAAGAGTCTGCTCCGAACCCCTGGAACACAACGCTTGGCGCCGGGTTGGCCAAAACCATCGGATGGTTGTTGGCAATTTCGCCCAGAATGGTTTCTACCAGACGCGTATCAGTTCCGTATGCAACACCCACCGGAACGATCACCCGCCCGATCGTATTGCCGCGGGTATAGTTCGTTACGACACCGCTGATCAGGTCAGAGTTCGGAACGATAACATCCGTCCTGTCGAACGTCTCGACCCGGGTCGAACGAACTGAAATGTCCTTAACATATCCCATCATGCCATTCACATCGATCCAATCCCCCTTGGAAATCGGACGCTCGACCAAAAGGATGATGCCAGAAACGAAGTTCGACACGATTGTCTGCAAACCAAAGCCGATGCCAACAGACAGCGCGCCAGCGACGATCGCCAGCGATGACAGATCAAAACCAGCCACCATGATTGCCACCAACGCGGCAAGGAATATGCCAACGTATCCCGAACCCGCGACAATCGCGTTTTGGCCACCCGGATCTATGTTGGTTTTCGGCAGAAGCGAATTGCGCAGCCCGCTTTGCAACAGACGCGTCAGCGTATAACCGATTGCAAACACGGCAACAAAGGTCAGAAAGTTGCTGGGCGAAATTGTGACGCCACCGATATCAAAACCAAGCAGCAGGCGCGACCATGCTTCCAGCAGATCGGTTTCCCGCGCACCCCAATAGATCGCCAGAATGGGAAGCGCCAAGATGGCCAATGCAAACCCAACCAGTACGGAAAAAAGCGAATCCCCCGCGGCTTCGCCCTGCCCGGTGACCCAGCCGTAAATCTGACTGATGAACCGTTGCAGGATGACCAAGGCCCCTATCAGCACCAATGTCTTGACGGCAGGAAACACGATTGCTTCGGCCGCATTGGTGTATCCGAAAATAGCCAGCAAGGGAGACATGATCCCCAACAGGAACAAAGCCCGGCGCAGGAACTCGACCAGTTGGCTGAAACCCGCGGAACGGGTTGAGGCAGCTTGATCCGGAGGCCCGTCGGTTGTTCGAATCTGACGTACTCGCAACAACAACAAAGCCGTCGCGACAATGATCGGGAAACTGACCACGGCACGGGTCGCGTCGGAGATGTTCTCGATCCGTTCGAACAGCAACGCCAATTCGTGCAGAACCAGCATCAGGGCGAGCAGATCGATATACACGCGCAGTTCAGTGATGCGCGCAGCGGACAGACGTTGGAACCCTTGCGACGCGCCGATCACGTATACCTGGCGACCAATCCAGTCATAGAAAAACACGATCGCCGCCCAATACGGAACATTCTGAAGCAAAAGGCTGCCCCGCAGACCCGGAACGCCTGTGAGACTGATCGCCGTGACCACGGCCACCACACCGATCCATGGCAACAGAATTCTCAGAAGTGAGATTACGAACGACCAAACCCCCGTCCCGGCCCCGCCGAGTAACCTCAGATAGTCGCCTCCAAGTTCAGACCACCGTTTGCCAAAGATCAGCAGCACGGCTGAAATGACCAGAAGTATGAAGATTGCGAGCCCACGAGCGCGAATTTGCTCGCGCACGACATCTGAACGCAAATTCGTGATCGTTTCGTTTACCAGGCCTTGAACGGCCTCTTTGACATCCACCCATGCCGGACCCCAATACGCCGGGTTGATCGGCGAAGGGCCCTGTTCAAAGAACTCTTTTTTCTGGCGCGCGCGAAGGATCTGATCAATTTCGCTGATCAGCCCGTTCGCACGGCTATACGCCTCTTCGGATATGATGCGCGGAACACGCAGGCTGTTGAGCTGTTCCTCAAGATGCACGCGAAGATTTGCTATGTCTTCAGGTTCAGTCGTGTCCCCTTCAGGTTTGGGCCCCAACGCTTTTATCTGGCTTTCCAGCGTCGTTATACGGTCGGTATTCGCACCACGAGCTCGATTGAAGTCGTCCCTGTAACCATTTATTTCAGAACGTAAATTCTCCAGCGCAGCGTCAGACGCCCGGTTCGCCTCGATGACGGCTTCGGCCCGGCTCGCGGTTTTGACCCAGCCTTGGTAATACTCACTTTGACGATCCGTCAGCTGTGCAACAGCGCTATTCGAAAACCCGACAAAGCACAGGAATAGCAGGGTCAGAAACAGGCGGACCTGTCCAAGCATCACACGTCCTCGAAAACGCCGGGAATGCTGCGCGGTGCCTCGGTCATCCAATCCGGAACCGGAAGCTCTTTTTCTCGCAGGAACTCGGGGTTGAACAGCTTTGATTGATAGCGTGTGCCATAATCGCACAGGATGGTCACAATGGTATGGCCGGGCCCCATTTCCTTGGCCAGGCGCACCGCCCCTGCCATGTTGATCGCGGTCGAGCCGCCCATGACCAGGCCCTCCTCACGCAGAAGATCAAAGATGTAGGGCAGCGCTTCGTTATCGGTGATCTGATAAGAAAAATCCGGTGTAAACCCTTCGAGGTTCTTGGTGATACGCACCTGCCCGATACCTTCGGCGATCGAGCCACCTTCCATCGCGATCTCACCCGTCGTGTAATACGAATACAGGCCAGCCCCCATGGGATCGGCAAGACCGATTTTGACGCCCTTGGGCTGCAAAACCTGGGCCACGCCTGCCAATGTCCCACCCGACCCGACCGCGCTGACGAACCCGTCAACCTTGCCGCCGGTCTGTTCCCAGATCTCGGGCCCCGTGGTTTCCACATGTGCCTGACGATTCGCCACATTGTCGAACTGGTTGGCCCAGATGGCGCCATTGGGTTCTGTCTGCGCCAGTTCCTCGGCCAGACGGCGGGAATAATGCACGAAATTGTTGGGGTTGCGATACGGGGCTGCTGGCACCTGAACCAACTGAGCGCCAGCCAGACGCAGCATATCCTTCTTTTCTTCCGACTGGGTCTCGGGGATAACGATAACCGTTTTGAATCCCATCGACGCACCGACCAGAGCCAGACCAATACCAGTATTGCCGGCAGTGCCTTCCACGATGGTACCGCCCGGTTTCAGATCCCCGCGCGCGATGGCATCTTTGATGATAAAAAGAGCAGCACGATCCTTTACCGACTGACCCGGGTTCATGAACTCGGCTTTGCCAAGAATCTCGCATCCAGTCTCTTCGCTGATGCGGCGCAGCCGGATCAACGGTGTTTTTCCTACTGCGTCAGCAAGATCTCGTGCAATGCGCATGGTCGCCCCTTGTCATTTGGTATCTTCGAAGATTTACAGCCGCACCGCCGCGACCACAAGCGAGATAGTCACGCGCGTAAACGATCCCGATGGCGGGCCAGCCAGTACGCCAGGGACACCAATTGCAAATCCTTGAAAAGATGGCGGTCCGTCATATCGATAAATTCGTCGAATGGCAGAATCCGGCTGCGGATATCTTCACCCTCAGTGTCCAAGCCACCGGTGATTGTTGTCTGAGTCAAGTTGCCCAGTCCAACATAAAGATACATGAAACCCGTAGACGACCCGCTGGAGGAATACGCGCCGCCCGCATATTCCAGCCTGTCAAATCTAACTCCTGCTTCCTCCATGGCCTCGCGATGCGCCGTCTGTTCAGGCGTTTCGCCGGGGTCGATCATCCCGGCAACTGCCTCCCAAAGCCAGGGCTCTGGATCGTTGATCAAAAACACCGGCGGTCTGAACTGCTCGACCAAAAGCACGGTGTCACGGATCGGGTCATAGGGCAGAACCGACACGGCGCTGCCCTGCATCAAACCGCCCCGGTGCAGCACGGGGCCCATGCTGCCGTCATGCTGTCGGAACTGAAGATCGATTTCCTCCATCCCGAAATAGTCGACGTAAACGCGTTCGTGACGGTGCACGATCACGTCTTCGGCTATGTTCCGCGGGTCGCCGGTTCGCCGTTGCCCGGCCATGATCTTAGCCCAGGCACGGGTTTGAATGGCACGCACGCTGCGCGCCATGGTTTTGGGATCGACTTTACCGAAATAGGCCATTTCTTCTTCGGCGGCGAGCGCCGTAACCTCGCCCAATTTGTCCGCCCAGCCCTGCAACGACCACAACTCACCGGGTTGCCATGCGCCCGGTGTCGGGAAAAAGACCTGCGCCTGTACTTCGCCCCCATCCTCCAGAATGACCTTCAACGATTTCAGGTCATAGTCGAAGGATCCTTCGTAATAGGCCAGCCTGGCCAGATCATCGGATGACAAGCCCTGCACCAGCAACCCTTCGGCTACGGCACCTTCAGCAGACAGGATCATAGGGAAATCCTGCCCCTGAACCGCGTGAACCGCGTGGTCGCGCAGCTTGGCAGAATGAAACGTGATTTCGCTCAGCGGGCGGCCCAAGACACGCTGCAACAGCGGCAGGTACCGCAGCGTTCCATAGAAGAACAAATCAGACAAATTCAATCTCTCTTGTGACGAAACGGTTCAGCGCCATTTGCGGCTGGCCTGTTCCGTGGCCAGACCGGCGACAACGGCGCCAATAGCAAGCGTAACCAGAATTTCGGGATAGATCAGCTGCTTGCCATAATCGATTCCAATCGAAAAGATGGCCATCACAGCTTCGAACGGGCCACCATAACGATTGCGCATCGCAAGGTCGAACATGCGGTAGCACCCCTGCACGAACAGTGCCCAGAATATCAGCGAGGCAACGCCGGTCAGGCCATTGTTTATGCCCGCGGTCCAGCCGCGCCCGGCGCGCTTGCCCATGATTTTCCAACCACAGATCGCACCAAGAGCCATGTTCACATAGGTGAAGTAACCATAGTCCTTACCCTCTTCGCCGTTTTCGATAACCATGCTTGAAACAAGAAAGGCCAGCACGATGAGACAAACAGCGGCTACGAGACGCGAGGCAGTGGGCATGTGACGGTCCGTGGGTTAACTTGGTTTTGCTATTGTGATCTGTGTCACATCGCAATTGCCCGTGTCAAAGGCCGCACCGCATGCAGTCAAATAATAATTCCACATGCGGCGGAAACGCTCATCAAACCCCATGTCCGAGATCTGATCCCATTTGTCGTTGAACGTTTCATACCAGCGTCGCAGGGTCAGGTCATAGCTTTTCCCGAATTCTTTCGAGCGTACAACCTGCAATCCGGCCTGATCTATCTGCTGACGCAAGATAGTCGGTGACGGAAGCATCCCACCCGGAAAGATGTATTTCTGAATGAAATCAACGCCGTTCTTGTAAAAATCCCAGCGGTGATCACCCACCGTTATGATTTGCAAGGTCGCCTGAGCGCCAGGCTTCAACCGTTCACGAACGGTTTCGAAATAGACCGGCCAGTATTTTTGACCCACCGCCTCAAACATCTCGATGGACGCTATGCCGTCATAGACCCCGCGTTCATCCCGATAGTCTTGCAGCTTGAACTCGACTCGATCCGATAATCCGGCCTTTTCAATACGTTCCTTGGCGTACTTGAATTGCTCCTGACTGATGGTCAGGCCGGTGACACGCAAACCCCGTTCCTTTGCGGCATATTCCGCGAAACCGCCCCAGCCACATCCGATCTCCAGAACATGATCCCCCGGTTTTGCACCCATCTCATCCACAAGACTGGCGTATTTGGCTGTCTGCGCATTCTCGAGGCTTTCCTGCCCGGTTTCAAATATCGCACTGGAATAGGTCATCGTCTCGTCCAGCCACGAGCTGTAAAAATCATTACCCAGATCATAGTGATACGAGATGTTCTTCTTGGCTTGCGCCCTGTTGTTTCGGTGCAGCCAGAACCGCAGCCTTTCATAGGCCTGAACAAGAAACTGGCCCGTAAACCCGTCATAAACAGTCTCGGTTCCAAGATGCACAAGATCCATGAAAGACCGCAGATCAGGCGTACTCCAATGCCCGTCCAGATACGCATCGGAAAAACCCAGTTCGCCTTCGCGGATCAGGCGCGCAAAGACATCGTCGTCGTGAATATCGACCTGCGCAACCGGTCCGGGTTTTGCGGCTTCTGCGCGAAACGTGCGACCATCGGGCAGTTTGATATCCAGTCGCCCGGAATCCATCCGGTTCAACATTTTGAAGACTTGGGCGAAATATCTGGGCAGTTTTTTCTGCCCTTCGGTCGTCGTCAGGATCATCCGCTCTCCCCTCTGCGGTACGTGTACAAAGCTAGGCGGCGAAATTGTTTCTGGCAAGTTTTCAGTTCCTTAGTGGGGTTTTCGGCTTTCATATGCGCGTAAGGCGCGGGTCCGACCTTCGGACAATCCGACGATCGGCTTGGGGTAATCCGCATCCGGGCGCAGACCCCATGATCGCGGGACGGCATCAAAATAAGACAGGGCGGTTTTGCCGGGTTCGGTTTGGCCTTCAGCGATCCAGTGGCGCACAAACACCCCGTCTGGATCGAATTTCTCTGCTTGTGTCTGTGGATTGAAAATCCGGAAAAACGGGGATGCATCGGGCCCCGAGCCAGCGACCCACTGCCAGCCCATCGCGTTGCAGGCCGGATCCCAGTCGATCAGGCAATCCTCGAACCACTCCATCCCTATTTTCCAATGAGTCATCAGATGCTTGGTCAGATAGCTTGCGACGATCATCCGCGCCCGGTTGTGCATCCGACCCGTCACATACATTTGCCGCAGCCCGGCATCGACAACGGGGATTCCGGTTCTGGCCTGCCGCCAGGCAGTGACTTCGGGATGGTCCGGATCGGTATTCCACGGAAAACTGTCCCATTCTGGCTTCCAGTTGGATGTCACCAGTTGGGGCGTGTGGAACATGAGATGATAAGCGAACTCACGCCAGACAAGTTGGCGCAAAAAGGCGTCGGTTCCCCGTGTTCCGGTCAACGCGGCCCGCTGGATCACGTGCCAGACGGTGCGTGGCCCGATCTCACCCAAAGAGAGGTACTCTGACAGGTTGGAGGTCCCATCCTGATCAAGCCTGTCCCGAAGATCGGAGTATTGAACGATCCGGTCGAGAAACTCTTCCAGATGATCCAGAGCGGCCCGCTCGCCAGGTTGCACATGAGGGCGCACGACCCTCGCTCCCCTGTTCATTGCACCCCCCAACCGACAATCGCTCAAGCCGTCAGAAGCAGGCCACGACACAGGTGCCTTAAGCGCAGTAACTGGCGCGTCAGGAAGTTGTACTTCCCGACCCTGAACCGCACGCCACATGGGTGTGAAAACCCGAAACGGATGACCCGATTTGGTAGCAACAGTCCAGGGTTCAAAAAGCAGATGCCCGGAAAACGACTTTGCAGTCACGCCTTTTTTTGCAAGTACAGACTTGATCTTCTTGTCGCGTTCAATCGAGGCAGGATCGTAAGCGCGGGACCAGAAGACTGAGGTTGCGCCGGTCTCGGCCATGACCTGCTGCAACTGTTCAAGCGCATCACCGCGTCGGAGGATCAGTCGACTGCCCATATTGGCCAGTGACGCTTTGAATGCCTCCAAACCCAAGCCCAAACGCCACTTTGGCGCGGCCCTCATCTGGTCGACAATATCGTCATGGATAAAAAGCGGTATAACCGGACGGCCACTTTCGACCGCCGCGGTCAACGCGGGGTGATCCGACAGACGTAAATCCCGTCGAAACCACATAATGATCGGAGCCTGCTCTTGCACCACAATCCGCCCTTGAGTTTTTTAGGTTCTACGCACCCTCAAGGGTAGTGGATCACAAAACGCGCTCAAGAGCCTCTAGAAGCTGATCAATTTCCTGCTGTGTGGTGTAATGGGTGAAGCTGACACGCAAAACACCTTGCGCCGGATCAACGCCCATCGCCCGCAAGGGGCGCACCGCATAGAAATCTCCGCCACCTGCCATGACACCATATTGCGCCAGTTCCGCCGCAACCGGTTCAGCCGGACGGTTCAACGAAAGCGCAACGGTGGGTGCGCGCCGGCTGGCGTCGGAAGGACCGATCAGACGCACCGCGTTTCGATCCTTTACCGCATCCAGAACCGGTTGCAGCAACGACACTTCGTGCGAACGCATCAGATCGTGGGCAAATACGCCCTGTTCTGCCGCGCCCGTGTCGGGCCCGCCGTGGTGGGCGCAAAGCATCTCAACATAGTCCGCCATACCTGCACTGGCCGCAATCTGCGCGTGATCGGGGCCAGCGGGGGTAAATCGTTTATACAGGACATCGCCGTTGAAATAATGCGCCTGGTTGGGCAACAACTCTCCCAATGTGCGGCGGATGACCATGCACCCCTGATGCGGGCCATAGGTCTTGTACGCTGAAAACAAATAGATATCCGGCCCCAAATCGCCAACATTCGGAAATCCGTGCGGGGCGTAGGATACGCCATCAACGCAGACAAACGCACCCGCCGCATGCGCAATGGCAGTGATCTCGGTGACCGGATTGATCTCACCAACCACATTAGAGCAATGCGGGAAACAGACCAGACGCACTTTTTCGTCCAGCATGTTTTCAAGATCCTGAGGGTTCAGCGCCCCGGTTTCCGGATCAATCTGCCATTCCCTCACCTCTATCCCGGCCTCAGCCAGACGGCGCCATGGGCCAGAGTTGGCTTCGTGATCCTGATTGGTCACGACGATTGCCTCGCCGGGCTTCATCCATTGCCGGAACGCCTGCGCCAGGACATAGGTGTTCTGGGTGGTTGAGGGGCCAAAACTCAGCTCATCCGTGTCTACGCCCAGAATGGCGGCCATGCGCGCACGCGCTTCGTCCATTTCGGCGCCCGCAAGGAGGCTGGCCTCATATGGGGCGTAGGGCTGAACTTTGCGCTGCGTGTAGAACCGCGTCAGCCGGTCGATCACCGGTTTGCAGGTGTAAGACCCACCCGCGTTCTCGAAAAACGCCTGGCCCTGAAGGCTGGGTTCGGAAAAGGCCGGGAATTGCGCCCGAACGAAATCGATATCCAGAGAGCTCATGCCTCATTGCTCCTTATTTGTGCAGTCAGATCAATGAGATGCCCGCGCATGTTTCCGGACACCTCAGAAATCATGGCAGGTCTTCCAGCCCAGCCTGTGCTTGGGCCTTTGGCCGACGAAACACGGGGCAGCCCTTCGCCTTGGAAGGACACCGATACTTAGACAGGGCCGCCCACAACCGTCAAGCGAAAGCAAAACGCAAAAGCCCCGGCGCGATGCCGGGGCTTTGAAAGCTTGCAGAGTTGTCGGACGCTTACGCAGACCTCACCCCTGAACCTTGGTATAGGTCCCCTCGCCCGCGAGAATTCCGCGGAAGCCGCCGGGCTCATCAAGTCCGAAGACGATCAGGGGCAGATTGTTGTCGCGCGCCAGTGCGATGGCCGAAGCATCCATGACACGCAACCGTTTGGCCAGCACGTCATCATAGGTCACGGTATCATATCGCACGGCGTCAGCATGTTCCGCAGGGTCTTTGTCATACACCCCATCCACTCCGTTCTTGCCCATGAAGATCGCCTCGCACGCCATTTCGTTGGCGCGCAGGGTGGCTGCGGTGTCTGTCGTGAAATACGGGTTGCCAGTACCGGCGGCGAAAATACAGACCCGCTTTTTTTCGAGGTGCCGAACAGCCCGGCGGCGGATATAGGGTTCGCACACCTCGTCCATGCGAATGGCCGAGATCACGCGGGTGAACACTCCGATCTCTTCCAGTGCAGATTGCATCCCCAGCGCGTTCATCACCGTGGCCAACATGCCCATGTAATCGGCCGTGGTCCGCTCCATGCCCTGGGCTGAACCGCTCAGGCCCCGAAAAATGTTGCCGCCGCCGATGACCATGCATATCTCGACGCCCAGATCGTGAACCGATTTCACTTCTTGCGCGATGCGTTGAACGGTTGGCGGGTGCAGACCGAATCCCTGATCCCCCATCAACGCCTCACCTGAGATTTTCAACATGACCCGTTTGTACGTTGTTTTCGGGGTCTCGGCTGTTTCAGAAGAAGGGGAAAGGCTCATGTTGCGCTCCGGGCTGGCACGGGGTTAATTTCCGGCGCAAAATGAAGCAAAAGCTCCGCAGGTTCAATGCGGTTGGTGAGGATAGAGGCAACCGCGCATGACCCGGAGATCAACAGACCTGCTTTTTCGGCAACAGCCTCCAATTCCCGACGACAAGCCAGTCCTGATTGCGGGGCCTACGGCATCGGGAAAATCAGCGCTGGCGCTGGAGATTGCCGAACGGCATGGCGGGGTTATCGTCAACGCGGATGCAAGCCAGGTTTATGACTGCTGGCGCGTCATCTCGGCCAGGCCATCCGCCCAGGAAGAAGCCCGCGCGCCACATCTGCTGTACGGACATGTCGCCTATGATCAGGATTATTCCACTGGCCATTGGCTGCGCGAGGTCCTGCCTCTGCTGAAAGGGCACCAGCGCCCGATCATTGTCGGTGGGACGGGCCTGTATTTTTCGGCCCTGACCGAAGGCATGGCGCAGATTCCAGCGACTCCACAGGCGGTTCGAGCCGAGGCGGATCAGATGCCCATGGCAGACCTTCTGGAGGGGGTCGATGGCGAGACGCTTGCAAAGCTGGACACGCAGAACCGTGCCCGCGTGCAACGCGCCTGGGAAGTGCAGCGCGCCACAGGTCGCAGCCTGTTGTCCTGGCAGGCCGAAACGCCGCCACCGGAACTTCGGCTGAGCGATTCCCTACCGATCGTTTTTGACGTTGATAAAACGTGGCTGCTGAACAGGATAGAACGCCGCTTTGACCAGATGCTGGAACAGGGCGCGATCGAGGAAGTGCGCGCCATGCAGGACCGGTTCGATCCCACCCTTCCGGCCTGCAAGGCCATAGGCGTGCCGGAACTCAGGGCATATCTGGACGGCACGATGACTTTGGATCAGGCGCGAGAGCGCGCAACCATTGCGACGCGGCAATTCGCCAAGCGTCAGCGCACCTGGTTCCGCGCCCGTATGAAGGCCTGGAATCACGTCGATCCCTCTGTGTGATACCCGGCACGTCTGACGTTGCACGAACAAGGCGCCCGCCAAGTCTCAAAGCTTAAGAGAACTTAATGATTTGCTGCGGTTTCCCTTAACAAACCGGGAAAAGAATGGGGAAGTCGGCATCGTTTTGGACGGCCTGAAGAAATGCGTCTCAACGACTTCAACAGATCGCGAATGTCGTTTTTGTACTACTTATGACGATTTCGAACATTGACCTTATCAGAAATCTGGTGCCGAATAACGACATGGGGATGACCAGAGTCCAAAAAACGAAATCCTTCGCTCTGGCGACCGTGAAAATCCGGGTCGCGTAGAGCCATAATCAATCAACAAAATCAGTGTCACAGGGAGACATCCATGACGAATACCGAATCCACCAAAGACAAGGTGCACTGGGCGGCAGCGATGCACGCTCAGGAATACCGCGACGGCAAGCTAAGCCGAAGGGAATTCATGACACGCGCAACCAGTCTTGGGGTTACTGCCGCAGCGGCCTATGGCATGATCGGATTGCCGACACCTGCTTTGGCCGAAACAGCAAAGCAGGAAGGCGGCACGCTGCGTGTGCAGCAGGAAGTCCGCGCCCTCAAAGATCCCAGAACTTATGACTGGTCGCAGATCGCAAACGTGACGCGCGGCACGCTGGAATATCTGGTCGAGTACAACTCGGACGGATCGTTCCGTGGCATGCTGCTGGAAAGCTGGGAAGTCAACGACGACGCGACCGTTTACACTCTGAATGTTCGTCCGGGCGTCAAGTGGAACAATGGCGACGATTTCACGGCTGACGACGTTGCCCGCAACATCGCGCGCTGGTGTGACAAGAGCTCGGAAACCAACTCGATGGCGGGCCGCTTTGCAACCCTTATTGACGCGGAAACCGGTCAGGCCGGTGAGGGTGTCATCGAAGTCGTCGACGCAACCACGGTCAAACTGAACCTGCCAAAGCCGGATATCACTCTTATTCCTGGCATGGCCGATTATCCCGGCGCGATTGTTCACAGCTCGTTCAGCGAGACTGACCTGCTGAACAATGTGGGAACCGGCCCATATCTGATGGACGAACTTGAGGTTGGCGTTAAAGCCGTTCTGGTTCGCAACCCGGATCACACCTGGTGGGGCGAAGAAGTGTACGGCCGCCCTGCCCTGGACCGTATCGAGTACATCGACTACGGAACCGACCCTTCTGCCTGGTTGGCAGCGTTGGAATCCGACGAAGTCGACATGCTGTATGAATCGGTGGGTGAATTCATCGACGTGATGGACGGGCTTGGCTATGTGAAGTCAGAAGTGGTGACCGCCGCGACCATCGTTATTCGTCCCAACCAGCTGGCCGAGATCGACGGGCAAAAGCCTTATGCGGACAAACGTGTCCGGCAGGCCCTTCAGATGGCCGTAGACAATTCAGTTTGTCTGGAACTGGGCTACGGCGGTCGCGGAGCGCCGGCGGAGAACCATCACGTGGCGCCGCTGCATCCAGAATATGCCGAGCTTCCGCCGCAAAAGGTTGATCCCGCAGCAGCCAAGGCGTTGATGGACGAAGCCGGTTTCGGAGATTTCGAGCACGAGATCATCTCGATCGACGATGATTGGCGTCGCAACACCACAGATGCCGTTGCCGCGCAGCTGCGCGATGCCGGGATCAAGGTCAAGCGGACCGTTCTGCCCGGCAATACCTTCTGGAACGACTGGGCCAAGTACCCGTTCAGCTCGACCAACTGGAACCCGCGTCCGCTGGGCGTGCAGGTCTGGGCGCTTGCCTATCGTTCGGGCGAAGCCTGGAACGAGTTCGGCTATGCGAGCCCCGAGTTTGACGCCATTCTGGAAGAGGCGCTGGCCATTGCCGACGCGGACAAGCGTCGCGAGGTCATGGCGCGTGGCGAAGCCCTGTTGCAGGAAGACGGGGTTACCATTCAGCCCTATTGGCGCTCGCTCTATCGCCACATGAAAGAGGGTCTTGTTGGAACCGACATGCATGTGACCTTCGAACACCATCACTACAAGTGGGGCTGGGCTGCCTAGGCGCTGCTATCCACACCCGAGGGGCGCCTGACACGGGCGCCCCTTTCCAGCCGCAGACTTGCCGACGCGGGGTCGGACGTCCGAGGCCAGAAAATGGTCCAATGATCTGCGGAATACCTGAACAACAGGGGCCACCATGGGACTATTCATCCTACGACGGTTCGGAGTGATGCTGCTTACGGCATTGTGTCTGACATTCGTCGTCTTTTTCCTGACCAACCTATACCCGAACCTTGAAAAGCTGGCGAAAACGCAGGGCAACCAGCGTATGTCGGATGAGCAGGTCGAAGCCTGGTTGGAAAACCGCGGTTACTTGCAACCGACACTCGTTAAATACGGCCAATGGCTGGGCGTGATGCCCGGGTTCCAGAACACTCTGAACGATGGCCAGTTTGTGGGCACCTGTACAAGACCTGGATCGACGGTCGAGGACACACCTAAGTTCTGTGGCGTTCTTCAGGGCGAATGGGGATATTCAACTTTCTCTCATGAAGATGTGGGCGTTGTTATTGGCAAACGTTTGAGCAATACCGGTCGCCTGATGATGTGGGTCCTGATCTTGATGGTTCCATCAGCTGTAATCATCGGTGTTCTGGCGGGGATGCGCGAGGGCTCGGCTCTGGACCGCTCACTGTCCACTTTCTCGATCATCACCACGGCGACGCCGGAGTATGTGTCAGGTGTGATTTTCATCGCGGTCTTTACCTCTTCCACCGTTGGCCTGAAATGGTTCAAGGGCAGTGCGGCACAAGCAATGGATAACCCGACATTCGAGAACTTCTTCCTGCCGGTTCTGACCATTGCGCTGTACGGGATGGGTTACATCGCCCGGATGACCCGCGCTTCGATGACCGAAGTGATGACGGCGCAATACATCCGAACCGCGCGCCTGAAGGGTGTCTCGTTCCCGAACATCGTCATGAAACACGCCTTGCGCAATGCGCTGATCGCGCCGTTCACGGTTATCATGTTGCAGTTCCCGTGGCTGCTGAACGGCGTGGTGATTGTTGAAACCCTGTTCAGTTACAAGGGGTTCGGTTGGACACTGGTGCAGGCCGCAGGGAACAACGACATCCAGCTTCTGCTGGCGATTTCCGTCGTGTCGGTCTTCGTGGTTCTGATAACGCAACTGATCTCGGATATCGGCTACGTTTACCTCAACCCGCGCATTCGCATTTCATAAGGAGGGTGAGATTATGGAACCACTAACCTGGACCGGCTCTATCGCCTTCCTGAACCCGCTTCTGATGATTGCACTGGCGGCACTTTTCCTGTCGATCCTGGTCTGGATCATCGCCAGTATCTTTTTGCCTGAACGGCAGATTATCGTGAATCCGGATGGATCCGTCAGTTCCGGCGGCGGTGTCCGTGGATTGATCCAGCTTGCGCTGTATTATAGTTTTCTTGCCAGCTTGGGACTGGCCGTGGCTTATCTGGTGCTGGGCATCCTGATGGGCACAGGTGCAGGGATCATCGGCGCGATTTCCCAGCAATTCCTGCCTGTATGGGTCGCGCTGATCATCATGTTCGCCATGTCGATCGCCTTCAAAAGACGGTTGGGGTTGTACGGCAAACTGTATGACAGTCCCATCGGAATGATCGGCTTTGGCCTTGTGATGTTCTGGGTCTTCACCGGCATCTTCGGCGCGCTTGATCTGATCGTGACCCATGACCCGCTGACACAGATCTCTGGCATGAAGAACAAAGTGCCGGGAACGCCTCTGCCGAATCTGGAGGACGGCGAGTATGCTTGGTATCTTCTGGGCGGCGACAATCTGGCGCGCGACGTATTCAGCCGGATGGTCAAGGGGGCCTGGGTTGTGGTGCAGATTGCACCGCTGGCAACGATGTTCGCCTTCATGGTCGGCATTACGCTGGGGCTTCCCGCCGGCTACTATGGGGGACGTTTTGATACGTTCCTGTCCTTCCTCGCCAACCTGATCCTCGCCTTCCCGGTGATCCTGCTGTTCTACCTGCTGGTGACGCCGGAAATCGTGGCGACCGGGGTGCCGAACTATATGGCGGCCGTGCTATTCGTGTTCCCGATCCTGTTCATCGGCGTATTGCTGAATTCACGCTATTACACGCGCCCGAATTTCCGTACACCGTTGCTGATCGGTGTTCTGGGTGTTGCGATCTGGCTGTATCTGTCGCTGATTTCGACCGGTGGCTACATCATCAATACCGACGCCTACCGGATCTGGGGCCTGCCGACCTATCTGGACCTGTTCGATATCCCCGGCGGTATTCTGGTGGTGTTCGTCTCGGTGGTCTTCGTCAACTCGCCCACGGTCTTCCGTATCGTGCGCGGCCTGGCACTGGATATCAAAACCCGCGATTACGTGGCTGCGGCCCAGACCCGGGGTGAAGGGCCGTGGTACATCATGCTTTGGGAAATCCTGCCCAACGCCCGTGGCCCTCTGATCGTCGATTTCTGTCTGCGCATCGGTTACACCACCATTCTTCTGGGGACTTTGGGCTTCTTCGGACTGGGCCTGCCGCCGGAGAGCCCGGACTGGGGATCCACGATCAACGAGGGGCGCAAGCTGCTGTCGATCTACCTGCACCCTGCCCTTCCTCCTGCCTTTGCCCTGCTGTCGCTGGTTCTTGGTCTGAACCTGCTGGCTGACGGTCTTCGCGAGGAAAGCCTGAAGGACTGATGTGATCGAGGCCGGGGGGCCAGCCCCCCGGACCCCCCGGGATATTTTTGGCCAGATGAAGGGGACCCCCGCATTTGGTGAGGAGTAAGCAAAATGAGCAAAATGGCGGATTATGACGGCCCGATCCTGGAGATCGACAAGCTGTCCATCTCGTTCTTTACCCGCCTGCGGGAAATCCCCGCCGTGATGGATTTCTCGGTCAGCGTAGAGCCCGGCGAAGCAGTGGGGCTGGTTGGTGAATCCGGTTGCGGTAAATCGACCGTGGCGCTGGGCGTCATGCAGGATCTTGGCAAGAACGGCCGCGTCGTCGGAGGCACGATCAAGTTCAAGGGCCGCGATCTGGCAAAGATGTCGAGCGAGGAGTTGCGCGACATTCGCGGCAATGAAATCGCGATGATCTATCAGGAGCCCATGGCCTCGCTGAACCCGGCGATGAAGATCGGCAAACAGTTGATGGAAGTGCCGATGATCCACGAAGGTGTAAGTCAGGAAGAGGCTTATTCGCGCGCGCTGGAAGTGGTGACGGACGTTCGCCTGCCGGACCCCGAGCGCATGTTGAATTCGTTTCCGCACCAGTTGTCGGGCGGTCAGCAGCAGCGCATCGTGATTGCGATGGCGCTGATGTCGAAACCGGCGCTGTTGATCCTGGATGAGCCGACAACCGCTTTGGACGTGACGGTCGAGGCCGCTGTGGTCGAACTGGTCAAGGATCTGGGCAAGAAATACGGCACTTCGATGTTGTTTATCTCGCACAACCTCGGGCTGGTTCTGGAAACCTGCGACCGTCTGTGCGTGATGTATTCGGGTGAAGCGGTCGAGCGCGGCTCGATCAAGGATGTGTTCGACGAGATGCAGCACCCTTACACACAGGCGCTGTTCCGTTCGATCCCGCTGCCGGGCGCTGACAAGAATTCGCGTCCTTTGGTGGCCATTCCGGGGAACTTCCCATTGCCCCACGAGCGGCCTCCGGGCTGCAACTTCGGACCGCGCTGCGACTATTTCGAAGAGGGTCGGTGTGACGCGAAAGACATCCTGATGGAGGCGGTGCCCGGCAATGACCGGCACCACACCCGGTGTCTTAAATTCCAGGAAATCGACTGGAACGCCCCACTTGCGCTGGCCGATCAGAAAGAAAAAGGCGACATCGGCCGAACGGTTCTGAAAATAGACAATCTCAAGAAGTATTACGAGGTTGCGGCAAATGCCTTGTTTGGCGGTGGTGAGAAGAAGGTGGTGAAGGCCAACGAAACCCTCAGCTTCGAGGCGCACGAATCCGAGACACTGGCCATCGTGGGGGAATCCGGCTGCGGCAAGTCCACCTTCGCCAAGGTTCTCATGGGGTTGGAGACGGCCACGGACGGGCAGATCCTTCTGGACAACCGCAACATCGAACAGGTGCCCATCGAAGAACGCGATGCCAAGACGATCGGCGAAGTTCAGATGGTTTTCCAGAACCCGTTCGACACGCTGAACCCGTCGATGACCGTTGGCCGTCAGATCATACGGGCGCTGGAAATCTTCGGTGTCGGAAACTCTGAGGCCGAGCGCAAGAAGCGGATGCTGGAACTGCTTGATCTGGTGAAGCTGCCGCGCGCCTTTGCGGACAGAATGCCGCGACAGCTGTCGGGTGGTCAGAAACAGCGCGTAGGTATCGCACGCGCCTTTGCCGGCGATGCACGTATCGTTGTTGCGGACGAACCCGTCTCGGCGCTGGATGTGTCGGTTCAGGCCGCCGTGACGGATCTGTTGATGGAGATTCAGCGAGAGCACAAAACCACGCTGCTGTTCATCAGTCACGACCTGTCTATCGTGCGTTACCTGAGCGACCGGGTCATGGTGATGTATCTGGGCCATGTTGTGGAATTGGGCACTACGGATCAGGTTTTTGCCCCGCCCTATCACCCTTACACCGAAGCGTTGCTGAGCGCGGTTCCGATTGCGGATACCTCGGTCGAGAAACAGCACATCGTTCTGGATGGTGATATTCCTTCGGCGATGAACCCGCCACCGGGTTGCCCGTTCCAGACGCGGTGCCGCTGGAAATCCGAAGTGCCTGACGGACGGTGTGAATCGCATGTGCCGCCGGTGCAGACGCTGGCAGATGGGCATCAGGTGAAATGTCACCTGGCCGAGGGTATTCTGGCCCGGATGGAGCCGGTGATAAAAGTCGCGGCGGAGTAAACCCGTTTCTGAACCTTGGAAAGGGCCGGTCAGTAACCGGCCCTTTTTTGGCGCCGTGATTTGTGGGGAGACAGACGGCGCTTGGGAGTGGCGTGAGTGGTGACCCGGTAATTCGTCAGCCGGTCAAAACGTTGTTGCCGAAATGCATGAACTCCTGGTTCATGCCGGCAATGTCACCGGCTTCAAGCTGAAGGCTGGCGCTGTCGAGCATCCTGTAGCTCTGCTGCCCCTTCACCCAGTCATCGGCAGATTGCAGAGTGGTCAGCGTGTAGGACGTGATCTCATTCAGGTAATGTGTGGGGATGATCACCTTGGGCTGGAGCTTGGACACGATGTCGTTGCCCTGATCGAAGCTGAGAATATGTTCCGAGCCATCCACCGGCAGGGTCAGAACATCCACCTGACCGATTGCGTCCCAGAACTCCTGCGGCGGGTTGTGGCGGTTGTCGCCCCAGATCAGCGCTCGAATGCCGCCGGTCTCGACCAGATAGACGACCATATCCATGTGGCCCACGTTGTTCGGCGGGCAGGCTTCCACGCCGAACTCGGCCAGCGCATTGGTCCAGTCATACCATCCCGGCGCGACACAGGCGTGCTTGTCGGCAAAGCCGGTGATCTTGATGTCAGCAAACTCGAAATTGCCGACCATCCGATCCAGCACCATGGTCGAGCTTGGACGTTCAATCGCATCGTGATCGAAATGGGCATGGGTCGACAGGGTGATGTCCACCGGGATTTGCGGGAATTCGTTGCGGAACCAAAGACCCCACGCGCCCGACGGATCATCCCGCCAGGGATCAAACAGCACTGTTGCCCCGTTGGGCGAGGTGATCTTGATCGCACAATGACCATAATAGTCGATACCAACCGTCCCGGTGCTGGCCTGACCCGTTGCGCCTTGCAGATCGATCACATGGTTGTTGTTGCCCGGCTGTAGCCACGCCTGAGATTGCGCCTGGGCCGGTTGTGCGCCCAGCACAGAAGCGGTCGCGCCGACCCCGGCAGCGCCTGCCGCCATGAAGAACGACCGGCGCGACAGCCCCGGCGCCAGATGATCCTTGTCCCCGTTCAGGATGGTTGGTTTCAGATCTTTGCGATCCATTTTCGTGTACCTCTCTGTTGGACCCGCGCAGTTTTTCCGCGCGTCCCAGCCAAAGGTAACAAGCCAAGGCATATTGGCTCAGACCGAAAAAATGGGGGCGGAATGTGGGGTAAAACCCCATATTCCGCATTCACGAAATCGAGAGCAAATGACTGCGCAGGTTCTGGTCGCGTCCTTCGAGCCCCAGCTTGCGGCGGATGTTGTTGCGGTGAAAATCAATTGTCGATGTTTCCCGCGACAGGGCTTTGGCAATGTCTTTGGTCGTTTTTCCAAACATGACCATCTGTGCAATCTCGATCTCGGTCGGGGTCATCACTGCAAATGCATCTGTCAGTTTGTCCGACAGTGTAGACGTGAGCTCGTTCAGGTTTTTCTCGGCCAGTTCAAGATAGACATACTGCGCTTCGTCCCCGGCAAGCTGCGCCCGGACCTTTTCGAGATATGGCAAAACCCGGCCGCGCACCTGTTCGACTATTTCGTGATCGCGGCTTTTGCGATCATCGTCCAGACTGGACAGCAGGACGCGCAGCGCCGTGTTGGTTTCCTGCAACTCGCGGGTACGATCCGCGACACGGGTTTCAAGCTGCGCCAGTGTTTCGTTGAGCTTTTCTTCCAGCGCGCGGCGCAGGTAAACCTCTTGCAACAAAGCCAAATCCGACTCGACCATGCGTGCGAACTGCGCCAGCCCTTCGCGGAACAACAAGGCACGGCGGTTCTGCTTGCGATCCAGAACACAAATCGTTCCGAATACCGATCCATCGGGCCATTTCAGCGGCAGGCCGATGTAAAATGTCATCCCGTGTTCCAGATCGTCATTGTCGGCCCAAACCGGATCGCATGCAGCATCCTTGACCACCAATTCTCCGTCCCGCTGCAAGACGCCCTGACAATACAGCTTGGGGTTCAACTGGAAACTCAAGCCGACCGGATATGGGTTTTCGGGATGATCCGAGGTGATCAGCACCGCATGATCCGGCGCGTCGGTTTTCATGATCAGGCTTGCAGGCACATCCGCCAGCTCTGCGACCAGATCAACCAGTTGCTGCCAGTTGGCCAGCGTTTCTTGCGGGATCTCAGGGTGGTCAGCAGGCATGAGGCGGCCTCACCAGTTACTGGAGGATACCCTTGCAGGTTAGTTGGACTGGTTGCGTCGGATCAAGAACCGGACGTTCTGCGCCGCGGCATCGGGCTTAACCGCCCCAGATGACCTTCACGTAGTTCTGGGTTTCCTTGTACGGCGGTATGCCGCCATGCTTTTCCACCGCTTTTGGGCCGGCATTGTAGGCGGCCAAGGCCAATGGCCAGGATTTGAACTTGCGATACTGCCAGGACAGGTATCTGGCCCCACCCTCGAGGTTCTGCTTGGGGTCATGCGGGTTGACCCCCAAAAGCTCGGCGGTCTGAGGCATCAATTGCGCCAATCCCAGAGCACCTTTGTGAGACTTCGCCTGCGGGTTCCATCCGCTTTCCTGCTGCACAAGGCGCAGGAACAAGTCTTCGGGAATGTTGTGAAGGCGGGCAGCCTGTTTCGCCAGGTCCAGATACTGGCCGCGATACTTTCCTGTATATCGCTTGCTGGTCTGCGCACGGGATGTCTTGGGTTTCAACCGCGCGGAATCGCGATACTGCGTCGCCGCACGGGTATCCAGAATCTTGGACTGCTTGAGGAAGATATCCTTGCGGCTTTTGGTAGACAGCGTTTGCGCCTGCACAGGCAAAACGGCCAGCACAAGGCAGACTACAGAAAACCCAGCAACCCAAGAACGCATCAATGCCTATCCTGCTCGATAAGAAACCAGTCGGATTATAGGTATTCCCACAAAAAATGAAAGCTTGGTAAAGACCAAAGTAAGACTCTTGTCCAACACTGTTGTATCTACTGTTTTCAACCATGATGCAGGCCGTATAGGGTCTCACGGAACAAGTCGCGCCAGATTCGGCGCACATACGCGAAAACAGAACGAGGATTTTCATGGCGGGTTCAGTCAACAAGGTCATTCTGGTAGGTAATCTTGGCCGCGACCCCGAGGTCCGGTCGTTCCAGAACGGCGGAAAGGTATGCAATCTGCGCATTGCCACGTCAGAGACCTGGAAAGACCGCAACACGGGCGAACGCCGAGAACGAACGGAATGGCATTCGGTCGCCATCTTCTCGGAACCGCTGGCCCGTATTGCAGAGCAATATCTGCGCAAAGGCAGCAAGGTTTATATCGAAGGTCAGTTGGAAACCCGCAAATGGCAGGATCAGTCCGGGCAAGACCGCTATACAACCGAGGTTGTTCTGCGCCCCTACCGCGGTGAATTGACCTTGCTCGACAGCCGCGGTGAAGGCGGCGGCAGCGGCGGTGGTTACGGCGGCGGTCAGGCCGGTGGCGGCGGGTACGGAGACCCCTACGGCGGCCCGTCCAGTTCCCCGGCACCGGCTCCGGCATCGGGCGGAATCGACGACGACGAGATTCCGTTCTAGGCAATTCGGAGACACGACATGACATGGTCCTTTTCTCTCGGCCGATTGCTCGGGTCCGAACTGAGGGTCCATGTCACGTTTTTTCTGCTTCTGGCCTGGGTGGGCTTTGCGGCCTATTCCGCCGGTGGCCTGCCGGCCGCCATAGACAACCTCTTGTTTGTTCTGGCCTTGTTTGCCTGCGTGGTCGCGCATGAATTCGGTCATGCTCTCATGGCGCGGCGCTTTGGAATCAAGACCCCAGACATAACACTGTTGCCGATCGGTGGGTTGGCCCGGCTTGAAAGGATGCCGGAAAAGCCTTTGCAAGAAGTCTTGGTGGCACTTGCAGGTCCGGCGGTGAACATCGTGATCTGGGTCATTCTGGTCGCCTTTGGTGCTGGACTGCCGATCGAGACGCTTTCCCAGATCGATTCACCGGGCATCGGGTTTCTGAACAGGTTGGCCTACATCAACCTTCTGCTGGCCGTATTCAACATGATCCCGGCCTTCCCCATGGACGGAGGGCGCGTATTCCGCGCCCTTCTGTGCCTGCGCATGGATCGCGTCAAAGCAACACGCGTGGCTGCGGTCGGAGGTCAGATTGTTGCGGTGGGTCTGGGGTTTTTGGGGCTGAGCTCAGGCAACCCGTTTCTGGTTCTCATCGCCGTGTTCGTGTTCATCGCCGCCAACGCCGAAAGCCAGGACGTCGCCCTGCGATCCGCGGCACGCCGGGTTCTGGCCCGGGATGCGATGATCACCGAGTTTCACGCGCTCTCCCCCAACGATACGCTGAGCACGGCAGCACAAGCCGTAATTCACACCACGCAGCACGAGTTCCCTGTGTTGGATACGGATCAATCTCTGCTTGGTTTTGTGACCCGAGATCGACTGTTTGCCGCGCTCGCAGGCGATCAGCCCAGATCGGCACCTGCCACCTCGATCATGAATGCCGATGTCCCCGCGGTCTCGCTTACCACCGGCCTCGAGACCGTGTTGGAACATCTGCACAAAGGCGCTCCGGCGATCGCTGTGGTCACTCGGGGTGGTCGCATGATCGGTTACATCACGCGCGAGAACATCGGTGAACTGATGGTCATTCAGGGGCGCTAGGCTTTCAGGTCAAGCCGTGGCAAGCGCATCTGACAGGACCGAAAGAACCGCATCTTTCGGCACATCGGACGTCACGAACGCCTGTCCGATCCCACGCGCCAGAATAAACCGAAGCTGACCGTCCACGACTTTCTTGTCTTGTCCCATCAGATCCACCAGCGTGTCGGCACTTGGCAATTCGCCCGGAATATCGGCCAGATCCGTTTTCATTCCCATCGCCCTCAGGTGCGCGCGCACCCGGCTTGGATCCTCTTGCGAACACAGACCCAGCCGAGACGACAGTTCAAACGCCAGCGCACAGCCTATTGCCACACCTTCACCATGCAGAAGGCGGTCGGAATAGCCTGTTGCGGCCTCCAGAGCGTGGCAGAACGTGTGCCCCAGATTGAGAAGAGCCCGGTCGCCTTGTTCGGTTTCATCCCGCGCGACGATATCGGCTTTCATTTGCACTGAACGCGTTACCGCGCGCACGCGGGCCGCCATGTCACCCGAGGAAACGCTTGGCCCGTTCGCCTCTAGCCAATCAAAGAATTTCGCGTCGCCAAGCAAACCGTATTTCACGACCTCGCCGTACCCGGACAAAAAATCTCGCTGGGTCATGGTCCCAAGGACAGAGGTGTCGGCCAGAACCAGAGACGGTTGATGAAACGCGCCGATCAGGTTTTTGCCCTGTGGTGCGTTGATGCCGGTCTTTCCACCAACCGAGCTGTCCACTTGCGCCAGCAAGGACGTTGGAATCTGCACAAAACGAACACCACGCCGCAAAACCGCCGCTGCAAAGCCTGCCAGGTCTCCGATGACGCCGCCGCCCAAGGCCACGACAACATCCCGGCGTTCGACTTTTTCAGCGAGCAACCACTCGACGGCGCGCTCGAAATGCGGCCAGCTTTTGGTTGCCTCTCCGGCGGGCAGCGCCAGCGCGGTCATCTCGATTCCCGCGGCATTCAGCCCGGCGCGCAGCGCCTCGAGATGCAGACCGGCCACGTTTTCATCGGTCAGAACCGCGACTTTTGGCCGGGCCAGAAGTGGAGAGATCCAGCCCCCCGCCCGCGTCAGAAGATCCGGACCGATTTCAACATCATACGAACGGTCATCCAGGTCTACATGTACTGTTTGGTGCATTTATTTGAGTTCCAAAACATCAGGGCGTGTCATCAGGGCGTCGACAACGCGGCCTGCCATATTTTCGATCGAGGTCTCACCATCCGAATCCACAGCCAGATCGGCCTGAGCATAAACCGGCACGCGGGCCTCATAGAGGGCTTTCAATGTCGCATACGGATCGGCCGTGCGCAGCAGAGGACGTGTGTCTTTGTGGCGCACACGGTTCCACAGAACATTCAGGTCCGCGCGCAGCCAGACGGCAGCGCCCTTTTCGGCGATGATGCGACGGTTTTCCGGCTGGAGAAACGCCCCACCCCCCGTCGAGAGGATGCCTTTTTGTTCATCCAGCAAGCGCCTGATGACCTGCGATTCCTTGGCGCGAAAGAAAGGTTCGCCGTCACGTTCAAAGATTTCAGGAATCGTCATGTTGGCGGCTGATTCTATCTCGGCATCGCTGTCCAGAAACGGAACACCCAGCCGGGCAGCCAATGCGCGCCCCACCGCGGTCTTGCCAGCCCCCATCATACCCACCAGAACCACGGTTTTGTGCAGATCAAAGCCGCCCTGTGTGTCTGTCGAATGTGTGTTATGCTTAATTTCGCTCATTTAAACGTGAATGACGTGATCTTGGGAAAAATGCCAGTTATAACTTGGCCAAAATCAAAAATTGAGGCAGCGTGGCGCCATGGGCCGACTGATCAAATTCCTGATATATGTTCTTTGCCTGGTCTTCATTGGGCTGGTCGCCTATGCCTATATTGGCCCATTCTTTGGTGCGGATTTTTCTGCGCCTCAAAGTGAAATCCGCGAACCGGTCGTATTGGATGTCGACTAGACAGGCGCTGTTGGCGGTCTTTCTGGCGGGATCGGCACATGCGCAGACCCCGTTATCCGCGATCGAGTGGCTTGCGGATCCGCCGCAAAACCTGCCCGGAACCGTATTGCTGGAACCGCCGGTGGCACAGAACGGCGGATTGCCCGAAATTGAGGTCACGCCGCTTGAAGCGTTGTCGCAACCTTTGGGCCTGGTCGCATCATCCGTCACCGGGTTGCCCGTGGATTTGTGGCAAGGCAGCGATGCGAACCGGCTGGCGGAGCTGATCGCGAAGACGCCCGTTCGCGACAACCCGGCCATGCAACGCCTGTTGTTTACATTGCTTCTGTCGGAAACCCGCGCACCGGCGGGTCCTGATGCGCAAGAGGTCATGCTGCTGGCGCGGCTGGACCGTCTGATGCAACTGGGCGCGGCTGATCCCGTGCAATCGCTGGTTCAACTGGCCGGGCCGACCGATACACAGGATCGGTTTCAGCGCTGGTTTGACGCAACGCTGCTGACCGGCGATGAGGATCGCAGCTGCACCGCCCTTATCGCCGAACCGCACCTGTCAAAGGACTACGCCGCGCAAGTGTTCTGCAAAGCCCGGCGCGGAGATTGGGCATCGGCCGCGCTGACGCTTGAAGCCGCGCATGCCCTGGACATCCTGCCACCGGAAGAACTGGCGGTTCTGGATCGTTTTCTAAGCCCTGAACTCTATGAAGGCGCGGCTTATCTGCCCCAACCTGAAAACCCTGATCCGCTGAGTTTCCGGCTGTTCGAAGCGATCGGAGAACGGCTTCCGTCCGCCTCGTTGCCACGAGCTTTCGCCAACGCGGATCTTCGGGATGTGGCCGGATGGAAAGCACAGATCGAAGCCGCCGAACGGCTTACACGCATTGGCGCTTTGACGCCCAATCAATTGCTTGGACTTTATACCGAGCGGTCCCCGGCTGCGTCCGGCGCAGTTTGGGACCGGGTCGCGGCCATCCAACGATTTGAAAGTGCATTGGATACGCGAAACGCTGAAGCCATTGGAAAAACATTGCCACCGGTCTGGCAGCAGATGCGCAGCGTCGGGCTTGAAGTACCCTTCGCCGAATTGTTCGCCGAGCGTCTGTCGAAGGTTTCGCTGTCGGTGCCGGCAACTGAAAACCTGCGCTGGCGCATTCTGATGTTGTCTGACCTTTACGAACAGGCAGCACTATCCGCGCCGGACAACTCGATCGATACCCTGTTTCTTGCGGCGCTGGCACAGGGCGATCCGGGGCGGGCGGTTTCTCCTTCTCCGTTGGCGGACGCGGTTTCTCAGGGGTTTGAATGGGCGGCGCCCGCACCCAACGACATTGACGCCTTGCTGGACAACGGTCAGCTTGGTGAAGCCATACTGGAAGCCATGCAGCTGTTTGCTCATGGCGCACGGGGCAATCTGGTGGATCTGACCGCAGCAATCGCAACCTTCCGACGTGTGGGCCTGGAAGACACCGCGCGGCGCGCCGCGCTGAGCCTGTTGATCCTGCAAGAGCGTTGAAGATGGCTATCCCGGCGACAAACGAACTTTGGATTTCGACCTTTCTACAGGCACAGGCCGCGGAACTTGGCGCAGCGACAAACACGTTGCTGGCCTATGGGCGCGACCTGAAGGACTTTGCGTCCTGGTTGGGGCACAGGGGATCCGGATTCAATCAGGCAGATCGTGATCAGATCGAAGCCTACCTGATCGACTGCGAGGCAGAGGGCTTGTCGCGCTCTACCCGCGCGCGGCGATTGTCAGCCATCAAACAGCTCTACCGATTTGCGTTCGAGGAAGGCTGGAACGAGACGAACCCCGCCATCCAGATCAAAGGTCCGGGACGGCAGAAGCGATTGCCCAAAACGCTGGACGTGCCCGAAGTCGACCGTCTTCTTGAAGCCGCCCGACAAACCGGGCGCAGCAAGGCCGATCGCATTCGCAATACCTGCTTGATGGAAGTTCTCTATGCCACCGGGATGCGCGTGACCGAACTTGTGTCCCTGCCCGTTTCCTCGGCCCGAGGCGATCCGCGCATGCTGTTGGTGCTGGGTAAAGGTGGCAAGGAACGCATGGTGCCCCTGTCCCCACCGGCGCGGGATGCTTTGGCTGCCTGGTTGACCGTACGGGACGAAGCCGAAGACCGGACCGTCGAGAAAGGCGGTCAAAGATCCCGCTTTCTGTTCCCGTCGCGCGGCAAGTCCGGCCACCTGACGCGGCACAGGTTCTTTCTGCTGGTCAAGGAACTGGCCGTTCAGGGTGGTGTTTCGCCCGAGAAAGTCACCCCGCATACCCTGCGTCACGCCTTTGCCACGCATCTGCTGGCCAACGGCGCTGACCTGCGTTCGATCCAGACCTTGTTGGGCCACGCCGACGTCGCAACGACCGAGATTTATACTCATGTTCTGGATGAACGGCTGACTGAACTGGTGTTGCAACACCACCCGCTGAGCAAAGACCCTGACGAAGACCGGGGCTAAGCCCTTGATCCAGCGGGGCGGCATCCCCATAACGGATGCATCACCCTAACCCACCAAGGACCAATGGAACCCTCACCTTCTCTGATCGACAGCACATTCTGGTTTACGTCAGGTGCGATCCTCTTGTTGCTCGTTTTGTCCGGCTTTTTTTCGGGTTCGGAAACAGCGCTCACAGCCTCTTCTCGCGGAAAACTGAGGGCTCAGGCCGACAAAGGGTCACGCGGGGCGAAAAAGGCGCTAGAAATCACCGATGACAATGAACGCCTGATCGGCTCGGTTCTTCTGGGCAACAACCTTGTCAACATTCTGGCGGCCTCGCTGGCGACGGCCTTGTTCACCCGGCTGTTCGGCGAAAGCGGCGTGGCATTGGCGACACTGGTCATGACCTTGCTGGTGCTGATCTTTGCCGAAGTGCTGCCAAAGACCTACGCCATCACCAATTCCGAAAAGGCCGCGGCGGCTGTCGCGCCGATCATCAGCGTCGTCGTGACGGTGTTTTCACCCATTGTGGCCGCGGTGCGGCTGCTGGTGCGCGGTGTGTTGCGTCTGTTCGGCGTGCAGATCGATCCCGACAGCAACATTCTGGCCGTGCGCGAAGAGATTGCCGGCGCCTTACAACTTGGTCATTCCGAAGGCGTGGTCGAAAAAGAAGACCGCGACCGCATCTTGGGTGCGCTGGATCTGGGCGACCGGACGGTGGAAGAGATCATGCTGCACCGCTCGAATATCGAGATGATCGACGCCAATGCTGCCCCCGAGGCGATCCTGAAACAATGTCTGCAAAGCCCGCACACCCGCCTGCCTGTGTTCCGGGACGAGCCGGAAAACATCGTGGGTGTTGTCCACGCCAAGGACCTCTTTCGCGCCATGTATGCGCAGGCAGGCAGCAGCGACGGCGGGACCGACCGTTTGGCAAGCTTTGACATCGGAAAGGTGGCAAACGCCCCTTACTTTGTGCCCGAGACCACGACCTTGGACGACCAGATGCGGGAATTCCTGCGCATGCACAGCCATTTTGCGTTGGTTGTGGATGAATACGGGTCACTGCGGGGCCTGATCACGCTTGAAGATATTCTTGAAGAAATCGTGGGCGAGATCGCCGATGAGTTCGACATAGACGAAGAGGTGCCCGTAATACGCACCGAAGACGGCCAGTATCTGGTCGAAGGTTCCATGACGATCCGGGATGCCAACAGGGCACTGGACTGGTCTCTGCCGGATGACGAGGCGAACACGCTGGCCGGCCTGGTGATTCACGAGGCACAGATGATCCCTGACGTCGGTCAGGTGTTTTCGTTCCACGGTTTCCGGTTCGAGGTCACGGCGCGTGAAGGCAACCGCATCACCGGATTGAAAGTGCGCCCCCTGTAACGCCTGCGATTTTTCCGAAACGTTCCGAGCACTGCCAAAGCGCCTGGCGTCAACTGAACGACCCAATGGCGCTGAACCGGGCGCGGATTTTCCAGTCATCGTACAGTTCGAACCAGGCACTGAGATGGGCGTGACGGGCCAGTTTGATCACCTCGGTTTTGTTCCAGCCGTAGAGTAAAGTGGAAAAGCGGCCTACAAGGCCGAAAAACCACTGGGCGATGCCGCAATGAACAAGAAGCAGGCCGCCGTTTTGTTTCGCTCGGTTATAGGTTTCGACGCGCTTTGGCAGTGCGAGAAGGCTCTGCAAATCCAAAGCTCGTGCAATACGTGACATGCGACACTTGTTGTCGCTAACAGACGAGTAATATCCCCATCGGCTCGACAGTTTTTCCAAAACCATAGGGAGGAACACTGTGAAAACCACCTGTCAGGTTGCCGTCATCGGAGGCGGCGTCGTCGGCTGTTCGGTGCTCTATCACCTCACCAAGCTGGGCTGGTCGGACGTGATGCTGCTGGAGCGGTCCGAACTGACCAGCGGATCGACCTGGCATGCGGCGGGCGGGTTTCACACGCTGAACGGCGACACCAACATGGCCGCGCTGCAAGGCTATACCATCCGGCTGTACAAAGAGCTGGAAGAGATCACCGGCATGTCCTGCGGGCTGCACCATGTGGGCGGCATCACCCTGGCCGACAATCAGGACCGGTTCGACATGCTGCTGGCCGAACGCGCCAAGCACCGCTTCATGGGGCTGGAGACCGAGATCGTCGGCCCCGACGAGATCAGGAAGATCGCCCCCATCACCAACACCGATGGCATCATCGGCGCGCTGTATGATCCGCTGGACGGGCACCTCGACCCCTCGGGCACGACCCACGCCTATGCCAAGGCCGCGCGGATGGGCGGTGCCACGATCGAAACCCACTGCATGGTGCGTGAAACCAACCAGCGCCCCGACGGCACCTGGGACGTGGTCACCGACAAGGGCACCATCCACGCCGAGCATATCGTCAACGCCGGCGGCCTCTGGGCGCGCGAGGTGGGCGCGATGGCAGGCATCTACTTCCCTCTGCACCCGATGGAGCATCAATACCTCGTCACCGACAACATCCCTCAGATCGAGGCGATCATCGACGCGGGTGGCGAGCATCCGCATGTGATGGACCCGGCTGGCGAAAGCTATTTGCGGCAAGAAGGGCGCGGGTTGTGCATCGGCTTTTACGAACAGCCCTGCAAACCCTGGGCCGTGGACGGTACGCCATGGGAGTTCGGGCACGAGCTGTTGCCGGATGATTTCGACAAGATCACCGACAGTATCGAGTTCGCCTATCGCCGCTTCCCGGTTCTGGCCGAAGCGGGCGTGAAGTCGGTGATCCACGGCCCCTTCACCTTTGCGCCTGACGGCAACCCGCTGGTCGGGCCGGTGCCGGGCGTGCGCAACTACTGGTCGGCCAGCGGCGTGATGGCCGGGTTCAGCCAGGGCGGCGGGGTCGGCCTGACGCTGGCGCAATGGATGATCGAGGGCGAGCCCGAGCGCGACGTCTTTGCCATGGACGTGGCCCGCTTCGGCGACTGGATCACCCCCGGCTATACCCGCCCCAAGGTGATTGAGAACTATCAGAAACGGTTCAGCGTCGCCTACCCGAACGAGGAGCTGCCCGCAGCACGCCCGAACCGCACCACGCCGATGTATGACATCTTTTCCGATCTGGGCGCGGTCTGGGGCCAGCAATACGGACTCGAGGTCGCCAATTACTTCGCGCAGGATGGCGAGCCGACCTATGAAACCCCGTCCTTCCGCCGCTCGGACGCGTTCGAGGCAACGGGCCGCGAGGTACGTGCCGTGCGCGGGGGCGTCGGCATCAACGAGGTGCACAATTTCGGCAAATACCTGATCACCGGCCCTCGCGCCCGCGACTGGCTGGATCGGATCATGGCCGGGCGCATCCCCGCCCCGGGCCGCCTGTCGCTGACGCCCATGCTGTCGCCCAAGGGCAAGCTGATCGGGGATTTTACCGTGTCGTGTCTGGCCGAGGAGGAGTTCCAGCTCACCGCCTCATACGGCGCGCAGAACTTCCACATGCGTTGGTTCCGGCAGCATCAGCAAGACGGCGTAACCGTCGAGAATATCAGCGACAAACGCAACGGATTCCAGATTGCCGGCCCCAAGGCCCGCGAGGTTCTGGCCGCCTGCACCCGCGCCGATATCAGCGACATGCGCTTCATGGATGTGCGGCCAATGGTCGTGGGCATGACCGACTGCATCGTGCAGCGGGTCAGCTATACCGGCGATCTGGGGTTCGAGATCTATTGCGATCCGATGGCGCAGCGCCAGCTGTGGTGGACCCTGTGGCAGGCCGGCCAGCCGCATGGCATCACACCCTTCGGCATGCGCGCGATGATGAGCCTGCGGCTCGACAAGTTCTTCGGCTCGTGGATGCGCGAATTCTCACCCGACTACACGGCGGCCGAAACCGGGCTGGATCGTTTCATCGCTTTTGGCAAAAGCGCCGACTTCATCGGCCGCCCCGCCGCCGAGGCCGAACGTGCGACAGGCCCTTCGCGTAGGCTGGTGGCCTTCGAGGTTGATGCAGTCGATGCCGACGTGAACGCCTATGAACCAATCTGGCTCGACGGCAAGGTCGTGGGTTTTTGCACCTCGGGCGGTTATTCGCATTGTGCCCGAAAATCCGTCGCCATCGGTTTTCTGCCACCCGAACGCGCAACAGATGGGCTTGAAGCAAAGATCGAAATATTGGGCCAGATGCGCAAGGCAAAGGTCATCTCGACACCCTTGTTTGACGCAGACGGCGCCCGAATGAGGGGCTGACTTGGGCGCGGGCCGACGGCATTGTACTGAAATGACTGAAATACCCATTATCCTTCTGGCGGCGGGCCAATCCAGCCGTATGGGCGGCATCGACAAATTGATGCAGCCGATCAACGGCATCCCGTTGGTCGCCCGCTCGGCAACTGTGGCCTGCGCCGTGGGACCTGTGATCGTCGCCCTGCCCCCTGAACCAAATCCAAGATATGGCGCACTTGATGGCATGGATGTTCAAATCTTTCCGGTCCGGGATGCGGCAGAAGGCATGAACGCCAGTTTGCGCGCCGCGATCCAAAAACTGCCGCCGGATGCACCCGCCGCCATGGTTTTGCTGGCCGATCTGCCCGATCTTACGGAAGCTGACCTGGCAACAATCCTGAAAGCGCGACAAACCCATCCCGACAACCTGATCTGGCGTGGCACAACCGAGGATGGAAAGCCCGGTCATCCGGTGGTGTTTGACAGATCCCTTTTTGATCAACTGTCACAGTTGCAAGGGGACGACGGTGCCCAGGAGATCGTGCGAAAGTATCAAGACAGTGTTTATCTGCATCCCCTGCCCGGCCGAAACGCGCTGTTGGATCTGGATACCCCGGATGACTGGAAGGACTGGCACAGAAAACATGCCCTCTGAACAAACACGGCCCGGTCTTGTCGACCGGGCCGGTGCCCAAAACAGGACTACCACTTTGCTCAATCTCCAAAGCGCGGCCAGTGTGCTTTCAGAAACACCCCGGCTCTCAAACAGCCAAACCTAAACAAGACCCCCTCGTTAACACGCCGTTATCACTTATGGTGATCGAGTTAGCCGCCAGCGCCCCCTAGCGCTTTTGGCTCCCCTCACTTGGGCACCTTTATCCTCACCTATCCGATCGTTCGAAACAACGTAAAATTGGAAGGAAGGGTTAATTTGGGTCTACTTCAAATGGCTTTTTCGCAACATCCCGCCAGCCGAAATCAACTTAAAGGCGATCGACCGTTTTCACAAGCGGTAGCGATTCGTCATTAAGCACAAACTTATTTGCTATTATCCGCAATCAACAACATTTTTTTGTGTCAAGCCATGCCTCACACAGACCCACCCACAACCATTGGAAGAGCAGCTTTTTTCTCCATCATTCGGAAGGATGATTGTCAACAAAACAAAACAAATTCAATATTTTTGAAAGTTTGACGCCATTTTTAGCAACAATCCTCCGATTCGCTCTGGTGCGGATCGGTGAAATTCCGCGAATCCCGATCGACGTCGACCGCAACCCAACACCGGCTTTGTGGCAAAATTAAGATTTATTAATTGATCAGTCAGGAAACGCCAATTCTGAGCAGGCATCTGTTGTCTCAACGCGCAGCCGCAACTGCGTGATGATAACAGGAGACACAAATGAGCATCCGCAAATCCTCGCTTCTACTTCCCCGCACTTCCAACTGGGTGGGTGTCAGCGCGCTCGGCGCGGCCCTACTGGCAACGACGGCTATACCGTCCATGGCGGACGAGGCATTGGCCGATCTGGTTGAGACCGTTTCACCCTCGGTCGTAACCATCATCGCTGAACAAGATACAGCGCCGACCCCAACCCAGGGGCAAAACTTTGACTTCGAAGGACACCCTTTTGGTGAATTCTTCAAACGCTTCGGCGGCCCCGAAGGGTTCAACATGCCGCAACGCGGCCCGTCTCAGGGCCTGGGTTCGGGATTTGTTCTGGACGAAGCCGGATACATTGTCACCAATCACCATGTCGTCGACAATGCCTCGACCGTGACCGTAAGGCTCAGCGATGACCGTACCTTCGAAGCCGAAGTGGTCGGAACGGACCCGTTGACGGATATCGCGGTTCTGAAAATCGACGCAGGAACTGACCTGCAAGCCGTGGAGCTTGGCGACAGTGACGAGATCCGCGTAGGTGAAGACGTGGTCGCCATCGGCAACCCCTTCGGCCTGAGCTCGACCGTGACCACGGGCATCGTTTCGGCAAAAGGCCGCAACATCTCGGAAGGCCCTTATGCCGAGTTCATCCAGACAGATGCAGCGATCAACAAGGGCAACTCGGGCGGTCCCCTGTTCAACATGGATGGCGAAGTGGTCGGTGTGAACTCGGCCATCTATTCGCCCAGCGGTGGTTCTGTGGGGCTTGGATTTGCCGTCACGTCGAACATCGTTGAACACATCGCGGCCGATCTGCGGGATGACGGACAGGTGAGCCGCGGTTGGCTGGGCGTGTCGATCCAGAACGTAAGCCCACAACTTGCGGCAGCGTTGGGAATCGAGGCTTCCTCGGGTGCGCTGGTGTCTGACGTGGTTGCCGGCAGCCCAGCAGACGGCGCCCTGAAGCAGGGAGACGTTATCCTGAGCTTCAACGACGATGCCGTGGAGTCCAGCGGTGACCTTCCCATCCTTGTGGGCACGACCAAGGTCGGCACCGACAGCACTCTGACCGTTTTGCGTGACGGCAAGATGGAAACTGTGACCTTGACGGTTGGCCAGCATCAGGCCGCATCGGCCGAGGCCGACAAACCGGTCGAGGCGGAAGTTGCGGGAACAACACTGGGTGTGACCGTGGCCCCCCTGACCGAAGCGGTTCGGGCAGAAAATGGTGTTGCTGAAACCGTCGAGGGCGTTGTCGTCACCGACCTGAAGCCCGACAGCCCTGCGGCAAAGGCCGGCCTGCAACGCGGCGATGTGATCGTCAAGCTCGGCAATCAGGACACTGTCACTCCGGATGCTTTGAAGGCTGCGCTGGACAGTGAAAAAACCGATCCTGCCCTGGTGCTGATCAACCGTGGCGGCAGCCAGATTTTTGTCGCGGTCGAACTGGCCTGACCTTGAACATGCGTGCGCCGCTTGATGGGGATTTTCGGCGCACGCCTCACCCGGCGGATCAGAGTTGTCCACTATCCGCCGGGCTTGCCGGGTGCCGGCCCAGCACCCGGCAAGAACTTCTTCTAACCATATGCTTTAGTTTAAATTTGTGTTTAAATATCAAAAGAAAGGATCCCGACCATGAGCCGCCGTCTGTTGATCGTCGAAGATGATGCTGACACCAGGGACTTCATCGCCAAAGGTTTTGGCGAAGAGGGGTATGTGGTCGAAACCGCTGCTGACGGTCGTGAGGGGTTGTACCATGCCACGGACGGTGGGTTTGACGCCATTGTTCTTGACAGGATGCTGCCCGGTCTGGACGGGCTGTCGCTGATCAAGTCGATGCGGGCCGCCGGTTTGAAAACCCCGGTTTTGATGCTGACGGCGATGAGCGCCGTGGACGAAAGGGTAAAAGGGCTGCGCTCGGGCGCTGACGATTACCTGGTCAAGCCTTTTTCTTTTCAGGAACTGCACGCCAGAATCGAAGCCCTGTTGCGTCGCCCTCAGGAATCCGAAGAGACGCCGACATTGACCTGCAAAGACCTTCAGATGGATTTGTTGACCCGCAAGGTCACACGCGATGGGCACGAGATCACCCTGACACCGCGTGAGTTTCAGATTCTCGAATTTTTCCTGCGCCGCAAAAACCGTGTGGTATCGCGCACCATGTTGCTTGAAGGTGTTTGGGATTATCATTTTGACCCGAACACCAACGTCGTCGACGTGCATATCTCGAAGTTGCGGCGTCAGCTGGACGAAGGCGGCGATGCCCCGTTGATTGAAACGGTCCGCGGAGCAGGTTACATGATGTCCGATGGATAACCTGCGGCTTTCGTTAAACAATTCAAGAACAAGGCTGGTCGCGACCAGCATGATTCTGAGCACGATTCTGACGGCATCGGTGCTCGCGTTCGTCTATGTGACCGCCAACCGAAGCATCGAGGCCGAGACCCGCTCGGTCGTATCAGCAGAGTTGACGGGGCTTGCAGATGAATACGAAAGACGCGGGCTGATTGGGTTGATCACTGCAATTGAGCGCCGTTTGCCCAGTGCCCCAGAGCGGGACGCGCTCTATCTTTTGACAGATCGGTTGGGCCTCAAACTTGCGGGCAATCTCAAGTCCTGGCCGGTGAACATTGCCGCCGGAAGCGGTTGGGTAGACTTGGAATTGCGCCGGGCAGACAATGATCAGTTCGTGTCCGTCTCAGCCGCATCGATCCGCCTGCCGGGCGGTGAGCGCCTTCTGGTTGGGCGGGATGCTACGTCACGCCAGCAATTCGACAGGGTTCTGTTTCGCTCGGTTGCGTTGGCGCTTGGGATTGCACTGGTTCTGAGCGTCATCACCGGCTGGTTGTTCACGCGGTTGGTATTCTCGCGCCTTTCGGATATTGCCAGCACGGCCGAGAATATCGTTTCAGGCGATCTGTCAAAGCGGATGCCGCTGCGCGGAACCGGGGACGAATTCGATCAGGTTTCGGGCACATTGAACAACATGCTTGACCGGATCGAGGAGTTGATCAGCAACCTTCGGACCACCTCGAATTCCATAGCACATGATCTTCGCTCGCCTTTGTCTCGTCTGCGGCAAAGGGTCGAGGCCCTCTCTGAACCTGGCAAAAGCGATCTGGATCGCGAGATCGACATTGCACGGGCGACGGGTGAAATTGATCACGTCCTGCGCGTGCTGGGGCAACTCACTGAAATCTCGCGGGCCGAGGCCGGTCTGGGGCGCGAGCAATTCGAAACCATAGATTTGCAGCAACTTGTCGGCGATGTTGTCGAGCTTTATGACCCGGTCGCCGCCGATCAAGGTGTGCAACTTGAAGTCAGGGGTTCCGCCCCTGCCATTCAGGGGCACCGGCCGCTTCTGTCGCAAGCTCTTTCCAATCTGTTGGAAAACGCAATGCGCTACGCGCCGGAACATACTGCGATCACGATCTCGATCGGTTCTCGCGACGGTTTCACCCAACTGAGCGTCAGGGATCGTGGCCCCGGCGTTCCGCCCGAAGAACTGGATCGCCTTCAGCTTCCCTTCGTGACACTTGACCCCGCGCGGACGGAACGCAATGCGGGTTTGGGCCTGGCTCTGGTGGCCGCAATTTCACATATGCACGGTGGAAAATTTGCCGCCCGGAACTGCGATCCCGGGCTGGAAACCACGATCAATCTGGCACAACAGCGTTAATCCGGAACACCGTGTATCGCCATGGTCTTGTTCTTGTAACGCGTGTCGGCGGTGACATCCGCGCCGAACCAATCCGGTGGCACGTATCCTTTGGCCTGCTCCTCCGAAGTGAACTCCACCTCGACCAGACGCAACGGCGCCAGATCGCCAGAAAAAACGTCCAGCTCGAACAACAGACCATCGGGCAAATGGCCGGTGTAGCGCTCTTTTTCAACCCTGCGCCCTTCCGTTTCCGGCCAGAAGGTTTCGAACTGATCCGCGGTGATCTCGGCCTCGCGCTCTACCCGGACCAGGCCTCCAACCCCTTTCAAGGTCAGGAAATACGCATCGTTCTTTTGCCTCAGCCGCAGCTCGGTGGAATCGTCGGGCGCGGTCAGATAACCCTGTCTTACAACGGCTTTCTTCGCTTTGCTCAGGTCCGGCAGGTTTGAAACCAGAAACTTGCGTTCGATTTCCTTGCTCATTGGTTCGAAATCACTCCGTTTTCCAGCTCTTCAAACAGCGCCCTGTAAGACGCACAAGACGCACTGCGCCCGGCATAGGTACAGACCGGGGCACGATACTGACCCATCTTTTCGATATCCGCAGCGAAAGGAACCACCGTCTGCAAAAAGCGTTTTGGATACAGCTTGCGCATCGCCTTCATGGTTTCCTGATGCAAAACCTTCCGGTGTTGTACCATCGAAAAAAAGGCCCGCAGTTTTTTCTTGCGCAGCTTGTGTTGTTCAAAAAAACTCACCAGCTGATCGAAACTCCGCTCGGACAGGGGCGTCGGAATGACCGGCACGACGATTTCATCGGCAGCTTTGAAGATATTCTCGGACAGGGTCGAAAAATTGGGCGGGCAATCCAGAATGATCACGTCATAGTCGCTGCCCGCGGCAATCAAAGCTTTTTTCAGCCGCGAGCGTTTGTTTCGCATCCGCGACAGGAACACGTCGAAGTCGCGGAAGGTCAGGTTCGCCGGAAGCACGTCCAGCCCTTCGAAATCGCTGGCCCGGATTGCCTTGGTAAACCGTTTCACATCTTCGAAAAACCGCGCATCCGTCAGCTTTTTCGAAGGCTTCACCCGAAAGTAGAACCCCGATGCGCCCTGGGGGTCGAGATCACACAACAGCACCTGTTGCCCCGCCTGCGCATAGGAATAAGCAAGGTTCACCGAAGTTGCGGTTTTGCCGACACCGCCCTTGTTGCTGTAACAGGCAATGATCTTCATTCCTCACTCCTTTTGTCGGTGAAACAAGGTCCGGAACAAGTGCCGGGTTTCCGGCCCGTCGAATTTCTGAAAGCTGGCAATCACGCGGCTCCGCTCGGCCTTTTGGCGTTGATCCAGAACCGCAATCAATCCCCCCACGGCCAGACCCATCCGCGCATCCACATGACCCCGCGTGTCGCTGTGCTGCGCGACAAAAGCCAACAAGGACTTTTGCTGAACAGAGCAGTCGTTGAACACGCCCAGATTGTCCTGTAGCTTTTTCAATGGCTTGATGATGTTCTTGAAGCTCTTTTCATCGAACAGAGGCCCAAATATCTCCATCAGATAGCGCAGCTTCTTGCAATCAATACGAAGGTCATGAACGGTTTCGTCCGGCGTCTCGTCGGTGATACCGCGTGCGGTTTTGCAGACTTTTCGATACCGTTTCCAGATCAATGCGCACGCATATTCATGTGCTGCCCGTTTCGCGTTAGATCCGGGCGTCAGGCGATCCGATCCGTTGAACATCGCCGTCAGATCGGACATACGGGCGTTGTATTCGTCACTGCGCAACCGGCGGGACAAACGTGACAGCTCCTTGGCGCGCTCCTCCTCGAAAAGGTCGAACATCTCTTGCAGGCCCGCGTGAAGACTGGGCGGTACCAGACTGAAGTATTTATCTTTTTCCAGAAGATAGACATCCAGATCACGCATGCGCCCGGTGGCGTCCATGAGATCGGAAAAGACACGTTTCAATTGCACTGTCTGCGCGTCTGAAAAAACGCCTTTGAACAGGCTGATCACGGATCGGACCTTCCGCAGAGACACCCGGTAATCATGCAGAAATTCCGTGTCGATATCGGCGATAATTCCTTCTTCGTTTTGCCGGGCAACTTTCAGATAGGTTTGAATGATATCTACTGCGACCTGAATGGATGGCTCAGCTTTTCCCAACTGGACTTCTGGCTTGGCGCGATAGGCAGCCATGCCCGGGAAAAGCCCGGCGTAAAACGCTTCGACACCCGCCTGCCCCTCGCACGCGGTGGAAATCGCGGTGTTCACCTTTTGGAATTCTTTCTCATACCCCCGCAGCCGCTGAAGCTGAACGATTGCTGCCTGACCCGTCTGCGAAGACAGCCACCAGACCATTCCCCTGACCAGCGTCTTGTCAAGCTCATCCAATACGGCGAGGGATTTCACCTGAATCTCCCCGGCTCCGATCTGCATCAGCGCGCGCAGTTTGGGGAAACCCTTCAAAGCCGCTTTCACGGGGCCCTGCGGTAGCTCTTGAACAAACCGCCCCTGCCCCTTGCAGCGTTGAGACAGCGGCGCACGGCCATTTCGAAAAAGCCACAATGTTTCTCCGACCTCAAGCAGAACACGACCTGAATTCCGCAACGATTGATCGTGGCAATCCAAAAGCACGAAAGACCTCGATTCCGTCGGTGGGCCGATCCTGATCGCAAACCCGGGAATGAGCTTTTCAACAAGCGACTGGTCAATGGAACGGGACAGAATGCACTGAATACCTGAAGGTTCCGTCATGATCCACCAATCCGGGGCGTTTTCAGGTATTCATTGACGCTGGTCTCAACGATCTTCGGCACGTTGGTTCCTTCTTCGACGGTTCTGATCCTTCATCACGTTCAGCCCATTCGGCTGTTACCTTGGCCAGCAGACTGTCTGGCCCTGGACCGACCCGCTTTTGTGTCTTTCGGCTTTTGAAACCCGGACCGCCGAGGCAGCATGACCTCATGAGAGCGGAAACACCACAAGACAGCAAGACATTATGTTTCGACAATGCGCAAACATGGGTGACAGACCCCGGAGGTGCAATTAAGACAGGCTCATGAGCGATCCGGTTTCTTCGATCCGCAACCTTGGCCCGGCTTTCGAGCAGGCCTGCGCGCGTGCCGGCATCCACTCGGCTGATGAACTGCGAGAGCTGGGAGCGGATGAGGCCTATGCCCGGCTTTTGCGGGCTGGCACCAAAGCACATTTCATCGGCTACTATGTTTTGGTGATGGGGCTTCAGGGACGCCCCTGGAATGATTGCAAGGGTGAAGAGAAAAAGAAGCTGCGACAGCGTTTCGACGCGATCAAGGCCGGCAACAGCGCCGCGCCGGAAAACCGGATGGTTGCTGATCTGGATGCCATCGGGGTCCGCGTTGCACCCAAAGATCTAAAGCAGGTCTGAACAAAAAAGGCCGCCCCTGACGGAGCGGCCCGATCTTTCGGCATAAAACCGGCTTAGCCGACCAGTTCGATGCCCGAGAAGAAATATGCGATCTCAACAGCCGCGGTTTCCGGTGCATCCGAACCATGGACCGAGTTTTCGCCAACCGATTCAGCAAATTCCGCACGGATGGTTCCCGGTGCTGCGTCCGCCGGGTTGGTTGCACCCATGACTTCGCGGTTCTTGGCAATGGCACCTTCGCCTTCCAGAACCTGAACAACGACCGGAGCCGACGACATGAACTCGCACAGTTCGTCATAGAACGGACGCTCGGCATGAACTTCGTAGAACTTGCCGGCTTGTTCCTTGGTCATGTGGATGCGCTTCTGCGCAATGATGCGCAGGCCAGCTTCCTCGAACTTGGCATTGATCTTGCCGGTCAGGTTGCGGCGGGTTGCATCGGGTTTGATGATCGAAAAAGTGCGTTCCAGTGCCATATCGGGCCTCTCCTTGGTCTGACGGCGCGGGCTGGGCCGCGCGAAATTCATCGCGCGCCGCCTAACACGGTATTTCGCCGGTGAAAAGTGGAATGATGGCGCGATTGTGCCTTTGGGCGTCAGATTGCGTCGGGAAGCGGGTCTCGTGCATCCACCCAACGGACATACAGAACCGCCAGAAGACCCAGAAAGCTGCTGGCTGCCATCATCGACAGCACCAGATACGGGCCGTTCTCGGGGCTGACCGCCGCTCCGGTAATCGAAGTGATGACCGCGCCGAGCGCGACGATCAAAGCGCCCGACAGGCCCGCCGCGCTGCCGGCCAGTTTCGGTCGAACCGACATGACGCCCGCAGACGCGTTAGCGTTCGTCAAACCGTTTCCAAAACCAACAAAGATGGCTGATCCGAAAAATACCCAAACCGACCCCATCCCACCTAAAAACAGCAACAGCCCGCAGAACGGCCCGACCGAGGCGATGATACGTCCGGCCAGAATCATCGTCGTCAACCGAGTACGCGCGGCGATCCGACCCGTCACGAAATTGCCGACCATGAAACCGCCGGTGATGATCCCGATCCCCAGGCCCAGCGTCGCGGGGCTCAGATCGAACCAGGCGGCGGCCACCAGGGGCGCCCCGGTGATGAAACTGTAGAATCCCCCGATCGAGAATGCCGCGCACAACGCGTAGCCCCAGAACCGCCGGGCACGAAACAGGTGCGGGTATTCGCGCATCTGCGCGGCGAAGGTGGCCGACCGGTTGTGGTTGGTCTCGCCCATGTCCGCCCAGAGCAGCGTCAGCAGCGCCGCCCCTGCAACAGTGTAAAAGACGAACCCGGCCCGCCATCCGAACAGCATGTCCAAACTGCCGCCCAGCATAGGGCCCAGCATCGGTGCCAAAGCCATTGCCATGGCAACATATCCCAGCTTGCTGGCGGCCTCATTGGGCGCAAACTGGTCGCGGATCGACGCGGCAGACAGCACCGAGCCCCCGACCACGGCGGCCTGCATCAGACGGAACCCCAGAAAGGTCCAGATCGATTCCGCCAGAACACAGCCCAGTGACGCCGCCACAAAAACCGTCATGCAAACCAAGAGAACCGGCCTGCGCCCGAACCGGTCGGACATCGGCCCAAGGATCAGTTGCAGAACCGCGGAAACCGCCAGGTAGCCCGCGATCGACAGGTTCACCAGTGCATAATCCGCACGAAAGTCGACCGCCATGTTGGCAAGAGACGGCAGAAACATGTTCAGCGACAGCACCGACAGACCGGTCGCAAGGACAAGGGTCACCAAAGAGGGCGAAGTCTGTGCCGCGCGCATTCCAACTACCGTTTTGCGTTCCCGAGACGGCTACCACATGCGGGTCTGCAAGCCCATGCCCAATGCCCCGGCCATTGGATGGCGCGTTCCGAAGCGGTGGAATGTCGCACACGGAGATTTCGGATTCAAAATTCTGACTATTTTTGTAAGTTTCTTTCTGCGAACAGATTCCGAAACCTGTGAAAGACACGACCATGACATACAAAATCGTTATCCTCGCCTGTCTTCTTGCCTCATCCGCGCTGGCAGATCAGGCCCCCTTGCCGATGGAATATGAACTGTTCGAAACTGCGGTTCCGCATGTCGACCTCGAGGAATGTCCCGTGGCGTTGCAGGGCCCGGGAACTTTCTGCCGCGCGACCGTGCACCATGACGAAATACACGTTTTCGCTTTCAGCGAGGACGGCGATCAGTCTCTGGTCGGGTTCAAATCCTACCCATTCGAAAAGGCTGCCAGCGTGTTGGATTGACGGCCAATTGGCCCATTGCCCCCATTGACAAGCCGTGGGCCGTGCCTCAGTGCTCGGCCCATGCTACGGATCGAAGACATCACCTATGCCGTTGAAGGTCGTCCATTGTTTGATGGCGCAACCGCGACGATTCCCGATGGTCACAAGGTTGGCCTTGTCGGTCGGAACGGAACCGGAAAGACCACGCTGTTCCGCCTGATCCGGGGCGAGTTGGCTTTGGAATCGGGAAATATCTCGGTCCCGAAGCGCGCTCGGATTGGCGGTGTGGCGCAAGAGGTGCCCTCCTCTGACGTTTCGCTGATCAACACGGTTCTGGCCGCCGATACCGAACGCAGTGCATTGATGGCCGAGGCCGAAAGCGCCGAAGACCCGACACGTATCGCCGAGATTCAGACCCGTCTGGCCGATATCGACGCCTGGTCCGCCGAGGCCCGCGCGGCTTCGATCCTCAAGGGGTTGGGCTTTGACGACGAAGACCAGCAGCGCCCCTGTTCGGATTTCTCGGGCGGCTGGCGGATGCGCGTTGCGCTGGCGGCGGTGCTGTTTTCTCAGCCCGACCTGCTGCTGCTGGACGAACCGACAAACTATCTGGACCTCGAAGGCGCGCTGTGGCTGGAAAGCTATCTGGCCAAATATCCGCACACGGTGATCATCATCAGCCACGACCGCGGCCTTCTGAACCGCGCCGTGGGGTCGATCCTGCATCTGGAAGACCGCAAGCTGACCTATTACGCCGTGCCCTACGACAAGTTCGCGGAACGCCGTGCGGAACGGCTGGCACAGGCGGAATCGGAAAACGCCAAGGCCAAGGCCCGCATCGCACATCTGCAAAGCTTTGTGGACCGGTTCCGCTACAAGGCGTCGAAGGCCGTTCAGGCCCAGTCGCGCCTGAAGATGATCGAACGCATCCAACTGGTCTCGACCCCACAAGAGGCCGCCCTGCGCGCCTTCAGCTTTCCGGAACCCGAGGAACTGTCGCCGCCGATCATCCAGATCGAAGGTGGCGTCACAGGCTATGGCGAAACCGAAGTGCTGCGCCGCCTGAACCTGCGTATCGATCAGGATGACCGAATCGCGCTTTTGGGCAAGAACGGACAGGGCAAGTCGACCCTGTCCAAACTGCTTTCGGACCGGCTGCCCCTTTTGGCGGGCAAGATGACCCGCAGCAGCAAGCTGCGCATCGGCTATTTTGCGCAGCATCAGGTGGATGAGCTCTATGTGGACGAAACACCGCTGGACCACCTGCGCCGTCTGCGCCCCGACGAGGCGCCCGGCAAGTGGCGTTCGCGGCTGGCCGGTTTCGGGTTGAACGCGGATCAGGCGGAAACCGAGGTCGGACGTCTGTCGGGCGGACAGAAAGCGCGCCTTTCACTGCTGCTCGCCACGATCGACGCGCCCCATATGCTGATCCTTGATGAGCCGACCAACCACCTTGATATCGAAAGCCGCGAGGCGCTGGTCGAGGCGCTGACGGCCTATTCCGGCGCGGTGGTTCTGGTCAGCCACGACATGCATCTGCTGAGCCTTGTCGCGGATCGTCTCTGGCTGGTTTCGGACGGTACCGTCAAACCTTTCGACGGCGACCTTGAAGCCTATCGGTCCCTGCTGCTGGCGCGCGACAGACCCGTCAGGGAAAAGCCCCGGACGGCCAAATCGAAACGCCCCCCGCGCGAGACGATATTGGCCTTGCGCGCGGATCTGCGCAAATGCGAGGACCGGATCGAGAAGCTGGCGGAAATGCATGACAAGCTTTCGACCAAACTGGCCGATCCGGCGCTGTACGAGGACGACAGGATCAACGACCTAGAAACCTGGAACCGCAAGTTCACCGAAGTCACCGAGGCCATGCAAAAAGCCGAGGCTTTATGGATCGCCGCCGCCGAACGGCTTGAACAGGCAGAAACAGCATGAAAACACCCGTCAAAGACACCGACGCTATAATTGCCGGTATGCATCCCCACTTGCAGCCCGGTGAGTTTGCCTTTGTCGTATGGCCTGAAGACAAACCCTGGCCAAGGGGCACGCGGGCCAGCTGTGTCGAGGACGAAGGGTTGTCTCTCATCGTCCCGATCAGTGCGGCACCGCAAGGTGCCGTCGCGATGCGATGCATCACGTTGCAGGTTCATTCCTCGCTGGAAGGTGTTGGTCTGACCGCCGCCGTTTCCAGCGCGCTGGCTGGCACCGGCATTCCCGCAAACATGGTCGCGGGGTATCACCACGATCACGTCTATGTCCCATCAGGGTGTTCGCAAGATGCCATGCGTATCCTGCAAGACCTGCAACGGAGCAGCAGATAGCAATGGACAGTGCATTTCTGATTACCGCGTTCACAACGCTTTTCGTGGTCCTTGATCCGCCCGCGCAAACGCCGATCTTCGTGGCGCTGACACAGGGTATGGACTGGCATACGCGCCGCTCCATTGCCATTCGGGCCTGCCTGACGGCGGGTTTCATCCTGGCCCTGTTTGCCGCCTTTGGCGAAGCCCTTCTGGGGTTTGTTGGCATCTCGATGGAAGCGTTCCGCGTTGCAGGAGGTGTCCTGCTATTCCTGACCGCGCTGGATATGCTGTTTGAACGCCGCACCAAGCGACGCGAAAGCAGCGCCGAGGAAGAGGAACACCCGGACCCGTCCGTCTTTCCCCTGGGCATCCCGCTGATTGCAGGCCCCGGATCGATTGCAACGATGATTCTGCTTGCGGGCCAGCAGCCGGGCATTCAGGGCCTTGCTATTGTCATCGGCGTGATGCTGGTTGTGTTGGCGATGGTCTTCGTGATGTATCTGACCTCTGGCGCGGTCGCACGGATTTTGGGCAAGACCGGGCTGAACGTGTTGACCCGGCTGCTGGGAATGCTGCTTGCGGCCTTGTCGGTGCAGTTCATTCTCGATGGCCTCAAGGCCTTTGGTTTTGCGTCTTAAACCCCCATATATGTGACGTGCAACTTGAGTGGGGTGAACCCTGTGGACAGCGTCGATATCGGACAACTGGTCTATCTGGTCGTGCTTGGGCTGGCCGTCGCGTTCTGGTTCGTTTCGCAAAACCGCCAGTCGCTGAACAAGACGTTGCAGCAGGTGATGGCCTGGGTGTTCATTTTCGTTGGCGTCATCGCCGTCATCGGCCTGTGGGAAGACATCCGGTCTTCGGTTGGCCCTGCCCCGCAGATGACCGTCACCGGCAACGCGATCGAGGTGCCTCGTGCCTATGATGGTCATTATTACCTTCCGGTTTTGGTAAATGGTGAGCCGATCAACTTTCTTGTCGACACCGGCGCCAGCCAGATCGTGCTCAGCGCTCAGGACGCTGCGCGCGTAGGTATCGATCCTGATCAGTTGAACTATTTCGGCCGCGCCCTGACTGCCAACGGCGAGGTCCGCACAGCGCCGGTGCGGCTTGAGACCCTGACCGTAGGCCCCATTACCGATCAGAACGTATCGGCCTGGGTCAATGAAGGCGAACTGGATAAATCGCTTTTGGGGATGGAATACCTGCATCGTTTCTCGAGCGTCCAATTTGCAAATGGCAAGTTGATCTTGTCCCGTTGACGGCCCTGGCCGCTTGAGAACAAAAATAGAACATGCTAGTGTTCCGGCATGTCTACTCAGCTTCTTGGCCACAAACCTGCGCGTCAGGCACCGGGGGTAAGCCTCCATCCGCAGATCACCCTGCAACTGGGCCGCGTGCACGAGGCGTGCGGCCCCGCCCGGCGCAGCTTTGCCATGTGGCTGGCCAGTCAGACACAGGGGCCGGTCTTGTGGATTTCCCCCGCGTGGGAACCCGGCCAGCTGAACCCCGATGGGATGATGGCCTTTGCCGATCCGGCCCGGTTCATCTTTGTTCTGCCCACCCGTGCCGAGGATCTGCTGTGGTGTCTGGAGGAGGCGCTGCGCAGCGGGGCCATTCCGCTGATCGTCGGCGACCTGCCCGGCGCGCCGGGGCTGACACCGATACGCCGGATGCATCTGGCCGCCGAACAAGGGGGGGCGATGGGGCGGGCTCCGCTTGGTTTGCTGCTGACACCCGGAGACGGTGGCGCGCAAGGGGTTGAGACGCGCTGGCACATGGCGGCCACCCATCGGGAAGAGGCTCGGATCTGGACCCTGACCCGCCGCCGCGCCCGCGCCCTGCCCCAGGTCACATGGCAGGCCACCATGACCGCCGCCCGTGCCGGGTTGCATCTGGAACGGATCGAAACCGAAGACACACCGGCATAAAGCCACGCGAATCACGCAAGATGTGACTGGTCAAAACCCGGGCCGCGCCCTAGCGTCACCACATGAGCCATCCGATCCATGACAGCCGCTATTCCTGGCTTCGCCTTCTGATCACGCTCGCCATTGCAACAGTGGCGAATGTGGGCATGTGGGCGGTAATCGTGGTCATGCCCGCAGTTGAAGCCGAATTCGGGGCCGGTCGTGCCGAAGCCTCGATGCCGTACACTCTGGCGATGATCGGTTTTGCCCTGGGCAATATGTGGCTGGGGCAGTTGGTGGACCGGCTGGGCGTCACCAGCGCCCTGATCGGAGCAGCCGTCTTGAGCGCGCTGAGCTATGTGCTGGCAACGCTGGCACCGAGCATAATGTTGCTATCCGCGGCGCATCTTTTGCTTGGGCTGGGCACGTCGATTGGGTTTGGCCCGCTGATCGCCGATATCTCACATTGGTTCATGAAACGGCGCGGCATTGCCGTCGCATTGGTCGCCAGTGGGAATTACCTGTCCGGCGCCATCTGGCCCACCATGCTGTCCGGAATTCTGGCGCGGGATGGATGGCAACAGGTCTATCTGACGCTCGCCGTGCTGACGCTTGTCGTCGTCATTCCCCTGTCGCTGCTGCTACGCCGCAGGGTGCCGGTCGAGGCACACGGCACCGCTGCGGCATCCGCCCACATCAATGCACGAAGCGTCGGTGTATCACCACGCGCACTGCAATATATTCTGGGCCTGGCCGGGATCGGTTGTTGCGTCGCCATGTCGATGCCGCAGGTTCATATCGTCTCGTATTGCGTCGGGCTGGGATATGGGCCCGCAGTCGGGGCCGAGATGCTGTCGCTGATGCTATTGGGTGGCGTTGTCAGCCGCATCATCTCAGGTCTGCTGGCTGACCGGCTGGGCGGAGTCATGACGCTTTTGATCGGTTCGCTCCTGCAATGCATCGCCCTGTTCCTGTTCCTGCCCTACGACGGAATGGTATCGCTTTACGCCATCAGCCTGCTCTTTGGCCTGGCACAGGGCGGCATCGTGCCCAGCTATGCGCTGATTGTCCGCGAATACATGCCGCCGCAGGAAGCTGGCGCGCGGGTCGGGTTCGTCATGATGATGACCATTCTTGGCATGGCTCTCGGCGGCTGGATGTCAGGGTGGATATACGACCTCACCGGAAACTACCAACTGGCGTTCGTGAATGGCATTCTTTGGAATGGCCTGAACATTGCGATCGTTCTGATGCTGCTCAGGAGATCCCGCCCCGGACGAGAACGGGTTATGGCATGACCCTTCTGACCCGTCGCAGCCTGCTTGCCGGGTTGGCAACCCTGCCCCTGACCCGGGCGGCACATGCCGCATTGCGGCCATATATCTTGTCGGATGAAGGCACCCGGATCGGGTTCACTTTTGATCTTGCGGGGGTGGCTCAGTCAGGGACAATGCCGATCCGGACCGCCGATGTTCAGATTGACACAGGTCGGCTACAGAACAGTCAGGTCACAGTAACACTGGACGTCAGCAAAGCCAGAACGCGGCTGCCCTTTGCCCGTATGCCCATGCTCAGCCCCAGCGTATTGGACGCGAAACAGCACCCAACGATCCGGTTCGTGTCAACGGACATACAGTTGGGCCCGGAAGGGCGAATATCGGATGGCGCTCGGATCACGGGTGATCTGACGGTCCGCGGCGTGATCCGCCCGATCACGTTGGAGGCCAATCTGTACCGGCAGGCGGGAAGTGAAGTGAACGATCTGAGCCGTCTGACCATTGGCCTGAAGGGCGCCCTGAACCGGCACGACTTCGGCGCTTCGGGCTATCCTGACCTGGTTCATGACACTGTCGGCCTGGACATCCACGCAGAGATTATCCGAGCGACCTGACCGCCGAACGGCAAAAAACGACTCGCGAAAGTCGAATTGATGCGCGCATTGTGCGGCGACCCTGCCAATCTGAGACCACCATGCGCACGATCATTTCATTTGCCGCCCTGTTTCTTTCAGTCATTCTGCTACAGCTTTCGACAGGAGGCGTCGGGCCACTTGATGCCATATCGGGCATCACGCTGGATTTCACGACCGAACAGATCGGCCTGTTGGGATCTTCGCACTTTCTGGGGTTTTTCATCGGCTGCTGGTGGGCACCCCGTCTGATGGGCAATGTTGGTCATTCGCGCGCATTTGCAGTTTGCACCGCGTTGGGCGCGATGGGCCTCATCGGACATACGCTGACCGAAAACCCATATATCTGGGCCGCCCTGCGTGTGGCCTCGGGCACCTGCGTGGCAGGCGCGTACACGGTGATCGAGGCCTGGCTGAACGCAAAGGTCACAAATGAAACCCGGGGGCGTGCGATGGGCACGTACCGGATCGCGGATATGGGCGCGTCCCTGTGCGCCCAGTTGATTATCGCCGTTCTGCCCCCGGCCTCTTACGTCTCGTACAACCTGCTGGCGATCCTGTGCTGTGCGTCGCTGCTGCCGCTGACCCTGACCAAAGCAAGCCAGCCCAAAACACCTGACGCGCCCCGCCTGAAACCCAAGCTGGCTTGGCGCAGCTCACCCTTGGCCGTGGCAGGCGTGATCGTGGCCGCGCTCAGCTCGGCCTCGTTCCGAATGGTGGGTCCGGTTTACGGGCAAGAGGTCGGCCTTGGCGTCGATCAGATCGCATTCTTCCTGGCCTCTTTCGTACTGGGTGGTGCGCTTGCTCAATATCCCGTCGGCTGGCTGGCTGATAAATATGACCGGCGCTGGGTCCTGATCTGGCTGTCGGCTGCCGCGGTACTCAGCTGCGGCGTCACCATTGCGGCAAGCGGCACCGGAACGATCGGCGTCATGTCGGCGGCGGTCTTCTTTGGCCTGACAACCTTCCCGATCTTCTCGGTCTCTTCCGCCCACGCAAATGACTTCGCCACGACCGAGGAACGGGTGGAGCTGTCTGCGGCCCTGATGTTCTGGTTTGCCTTGGGGGCGATTGCATCGCCCTACGTAACCTCGACTCTGATCCAGCAATTTGGGCCCGGTGCCCTTTTTGCCTTCGTGGCGTTCGGGCATGTCTTCCTGATCGTGTTTGGTCTGGCGCGGATGCGGTCCCGCCCCACCCCCGAGGAGCGCACGAATTATGTTTACGCCCCGCGGACCTCATTCACGATTGGTCGTCTTTTGAAACGGTCGCGGGAAAACTCGAAAAACTAGACACCCGCTGGTTTTTGTATGCCTTTCGTGATTGGCCCGGTCTTTTCGGTAGGCCTTGCATGAAACACGGACGGGTCTGTCCATCTCAGATTCAGCGCGTTGCGATTGCGCAGGTCCGGGAACGCGCACCAGACCGCCGGGGCAGCGCGAATTTCGGACCATTCGGCGTCCAAATTGACTTGCAGGTCAATGTCGGGCTTTTGCTGGACGATCACATCATGTAGACGGGCGCGCAGACAGTTACGCGGAAACGGATCATGGCTCGGATTCTCATCACCTCGGCGATCCCCTATATCAACGGGATCAAGCACCTCGGCAATCTGATCGGCTCGCAATTGCCTGCCGACTTGTATGCACGTTACCAGCGCGGCCGGGGGAACGAGGTCATGTTCCTGTGCGCCACGGATGAACACGGCACACCCGCCGAGTTGGCGGCGGCCAAGGCTGGCAAGCCGGTGGCGGAATACTGCGCCGACATGTATGCGATTCAGGCCGATATCGCCAACCGGTTTGGGCTCAGCTTCGATCACTTCGGCCGCTCGTCCAGCGAACAGAACAAGCGCCTGACCCAGCACTTTGCGGGCAAGCTGGATGACGCGGGCCTCATCCGCGAAGTCAGCGAGAAACAGGTTTATTCCAACGCCGATGGCCGCTTTCTGCCTGATCGCTATATCGAAGGCACCTGCCCCAATTGCGGCTATGACCGCGCGCGCGGCGACCAGTGCGAGAACTGCACCAAGCAGTTGGATCCGACGGACCTGATCGAGCCGCGCTCGGCCATTTCCGGGTCGACCGATCTGGAAGTACGTGAAACCAAGCACCTGTATCTGCGCCAATCCGCGATGAAGGACAAGCTGGATGCGTGGATCGACAGCAAGACGGACTGGCCGGTCCTGACCACGTCAATTGCCAAGAAGTGGCTGCATGACGGTGACGGCTTGCAGGACCGTGGCATCACCCGCGATCTGGACTGGGGTGTGCCGGTCAAAAAAGGCGATCAGGATTGGCCGGGGATGGAAGGCAAGGTCTTTTACGTCTGGTTCGACGCCCCCATTGAATACATCGCCTGCGCCAAGGAATGGGCGGACGCCAACGGAAGGGCCGATGCGGATTGGGAACGCTGGTGGCGCACCGACAAGGGCGCGGATGATGTGCGCTATGTCCAGTTCATGGGAAAGGACAACGTGCCGTTCCATACGCTGTCCTTCCCGGCCACCATCCTGGGCACCAATACGCATAATGAAGAGACCGGATCTCCCGAACGCTGGAAGCTGGTCGATTACATCAAATCGTTCAACTACCTGAACTATGACGGCGGCCAGTTTTCGACCAGCCAGGGCCGTGGCGTGTTCATGGATCAGGCGCTGGACATTCTGCCCGCCGATTATTGGCGCTGGTGGCTGCTGAGCCATGCGCCGGAAAGCAGCGACAGTGAGTTCACATGGGAGAACTTCCAGCAATCGGTGAACAAGGACCTTGCAGACGTTCTGGGCAACTTTGTCAGCCGGATCACCAAATTCTGCCGCTCGAAATTTGGTGAGGCCGTGCCCGACGGTGGACAGTTCGGCCCCCGCGAGCAGGCCTTGATCGAAGAGCTCACCAAACGCGTCCGCGCCTATGAAGGCCACATGGAGGCGATGGAAGTTCGCAAATCCGCGCAGGAGCTACGGGCAATCTGGGTTGCAGGAAATGAATATCTACAGGCCGCAGCTCCGTGGTCCACGTTCAAGGAAGACCCCGAGCAGGCCGCCGCGCAGGTACGTCTTGGTCTGAACCTGATCCGGCTTTACGCCGTTCTCAGCGCGCCGTTCATCCCCGACACCTCGGCCCGTATGCTGAGCGCGATGAACACGCTGGATACCAGCTGGCCGGATGATGTCGCCACTGCGTTGAACGCTTTGCCGTCCGGCCACGACTTCACCGTGCCCGACGTTCTGTTCGCCAAAATAACGGATGAACAGCGTGAAGAATGGCAAGAGAAATTCGCTGGGACCCGCGACTGAACCATCCGATACCAAGAACCAGGGGGGGCCATTCCGGCCCCCTTCTCGTTCGGGCCCGATGACCACGCCGGGACCTAAGCCAGCATAAGTGCTGAAATTTTTGACATCGGCCCCGATCGACTCAAGATTCATCACGCTTGAGATATCGGCACAAAAAAGTCATCCTGAGACCAAGTTCCTCCGACTCGGGTCGCCCTGGCGACCGGGTCGGTATCTTTTGTTTCTGCATCGAACGAGGCTTTCGCCATGTCCCCAGCATTCATTTCGCCCAACAAGACCAGCAGGCATTTGGCCGCCGTATTCATGCTGATGTCCTTGGGTTTGGCGCATCCTGCGATCGCGCAAGAAGAAGGGGCACCGCCAAAGGTTTCCATAGCGGCGGCCTATACCGAGGAAATCACCGACGAGGCCACGTTCATCGGGCGCGCCGAGGCAATCAACAAAGTCGATATCGTGGCGCGCGTGAACGGGTTTCTCAACAGCCGCGAAGTCGAGGATGGAGCGACGGTAAAGGAAGGCGACCTGCTGTTTACCATCGAACCCGACCTGTATGAGGCCACGCTTGAGGCCCGAAAGGCCGATCTGAACCGGGCGGAAGCGAATCTTGAGCTGGCAAAGGTTGATCTGGCGCGTAAAGAAGAGCTTTACAAACGTGACGCGACGCCGGAATCGGAACGCGACATTGCCCGCGCCAATGAACTGGTCGCAGAGGCAGAGGTGAAAGCAGCCAAAGCTGCGATCCGGCAGGCCGAGCTTGACCTGAGCTATACGCAGATCCACGCACCATTTGATGGCCGTATCGGCAGGATCACCACAAGCGTCGGCGATGTTGTTGGCCCAAACAACCCTCCTCTGGTCAATATCGTCAGCGAGTCGCCGATCTACGTGAATTTCTCGTTGAACGAAAAGCTCTTTACCTCGGTTTTGCAGACCGTTGGCGAAAACTCAGCCTCTCTTGCGGATAGTCCGCAAAGCCCAAACGTCCATGTCAAACTGCCCAATGGAACAGAGTTGGATGAAACCGGCAGAATTGTATTCGTTGACAACCGTATCGACCCATTGACCGGAGCAATCACGATGCGGGCCCAATTCGACAATACGGACCGGCTGATCCTGGACGGCGCTTTCGTGAATGTGCAGATCGAAGCGCTTGAACCGACCTTGCAGGTTCTGGTGCCGCAAGCCGCCTTGCAGCGCGATCAGCGGGGCGATTTTGTCCTGGTGGTCAACGACAAGCAAATGGTTGAACAGCGCTACATCACAACAGGTGACACTTTTGATACTGCGATTATTGTGCTGGACGGGCTGCGTGAAGGTGAAAGCGTCATTGTCGAGGGCTTGCAGCGGGTCCGCCCCGGTGTCGCTGTTGACGCGGTCGTGGCCTCTGAGCAGCCGGGAGAGTAACAGATGTTCTCAGCCCTGTTCATAAGCCGCCCCAAGCTGGCGCTTGTCATCTCACTGGTGCTGACCATCATGGGCGGCATCGGGTACCTGGTACTGCCGGTCGCGCAGTTTCCGGATATCACGCCGCCTGTGGTCAACGTCTCAACCACCTATACCGGTGCAAATGCCGAAACCGTTGAAAACACCGTTGCCGCGCCGATTGAAGCGCAGGTCAACGGTGTGGACGACATGATCTACATGACGTCCAGATCGTCGGACAACGGGTCCTATTCGCTGGATGTGACCTTTGAGGTGGGCACCGATCCCGACATCGCATCGGTCAACGTTCAAAACCGGGTGGCGCAGGCCATGTCGTCATTGCCAGCCGAGGTCACTTCGTCCGGCGTCGTGACACAGAAATCCTCGACCAACATGCTGATGCTGGTCACTCTGACCTCACCCGATGGGACCTATGACAGTGTGTTCCTGTCGAACTATGCCTCGATCAATCTGCGCGATGCGCTGGCGCGTGTGCAGGGCGTCGGCAAGGCCGATGTTCTGACCAACCTTGAATACGCCATGCGGATCTGGATGGACCCGGACAAGATGGCGGCGCTGTCCATCACACCTGGGGATGTCATCAATGCAATCCGGGAACAGAATATCGAAGTGTCCGCCGGTTCGATCGGTGCGCCACCCGTTCCCGAAGGGCAGACGTTTCAATACACGATCAAATCCAAAGGCCGCCTGACATCCGCAGAAGAATTCGGTGACATCGTGATCCGAACCGGTGACGCCGGCGCCATCGTCCGCGTCAAAGACATCGCTCGGGTTGAGCTTGGCGCAGAGTACTATGCGGCTTCGGGCTATTTTCAGGCGGTTCCTGCCACGGTCATCGGCATCTATCAGGCCCCCGGTGCAAACGCTTTGGCGGTATCGGAACGTGTGCAGGCGGAATTGGAACGGCTGTCCCGCGCGTTCCCGACGGATGTCGAATATGATGTGCCCTTCAATACGACCGACTTTGTCGAGGCCTCTTTGAACGACGTGGTCTCGACCCTGATCCTGACCTTCATTCTGGTTATTTCGGTTGTGTTCGTGTTCCTGGGAAGCTGGCGCGCAACGATCATTCCGGCGGTGGCAATTCCGGTGTCCCTGATCGGCACTTTTGCCTTCCTGCTGGCATTTGGGATGTCCCTGAACACCATCTCGCTGTTCGCCCTGGTGCTTGCCATTGGTATCGTGGTGGACGACGCCATCGTCGTCGTCGAGAACGTGGAGCGCATCATTGCGGATGAAGGGTTGCCCCCTGCTGAAGCGACCCGAAAAGCCATGGGCCAGATCACGGGTCCGGTCATCGCGACCACTTTGGTTCTTCTGGCGGTGTTCGTGCCGGTGACGTTCATGCCCGGCATCTCGGGGCGGTTGTATTCCCAATTTGCGGTCACGATCTCGACCGCAGTCGTTATCTCATCCATCAACGCGCTGACCCTTTCGCCTGCCCTGTGCGGGTTGGTCCTGCGTGCCAGATCCGGACCTCCCAAAGGGGTGCTTGCGATGTTCGAAAGCTTCATCGGCACCGTGCGCAACGGCTACGTGGCAATTGTACGAAAACTGCTGGTTTTCCCTGCCATCGCGCTGGCCATCGTTGTCGGTCTTGGTTTTGGTACGGGGACAATCATGTCCAACACCTCTGCCGGGTTTATCCCGCTTGAGGACAACGGGTACTTGTTCGTTGATGTTCAGCTGCCGGATGCTGCAACACTGGAACGGACCGAGGCGGTCACCGCACGTCTGGACGAACAGATAAGCGAAATCCCGGGCGTTGCGAGCACGGTTCTTGTCAACGGCTTTTCGATGCTGAACGGCACGATCACCAATGGCGCTGCGATTTTCGTCAATCTCGACAATTGGAGCGAACGGCAAGAAGACGATCTGAGCGCTGATGCCATTCTGGCCAAGGTACTGGCGATTGCGAATGGTGAATCAGCAGCTTCGATCCTTGCCTTCAACCCACCACCCATCCAGGGTCTTGGTATGTCAGCGGGCGTAGAAATGGAGGTTCAGCAAACCGGCGGTGGCACACCGCAGGATCTGGCCTCGGCCGTGGGTTCGTTCGTATATTCGGCCAATCAGAGGCCCGAGATCGGGCAGGCCTATACGACCTTCCGCGCCAACGTCCCGCAGCTGTTCGTTGATCTGGACCGCGAAAAAGCCAAAACGCTGAATGTCTCGGTCGCCGAGATTTTTCAGACCATGCAGGCACAACTGGGGTCGTACTATGTCAATGACTTCAACCTGTTCGGCCGCGTCTACCGCGTGATGATTCAGGCCGATGGCACCTATCGGGACAATGTCGAGGATATCGCGAACCTCTATGTCCGCTCTCAAAACGGCGACATGGTGCCGCTGGGCACACTGATCGACGTGGAAAACGTTTTGGGTCCGGTTCTGCTGAAGCGCCACAACCTGTTCCGGTCTGCCACGGTGACGGCCGTCCCTGCACCCGGCTTGTCCAGCGGCGACGCAATCAACGTGATGACCGAGGAATCCGCAACCGCCCTGCCCCCGGGTTATGCGTTCGAATGGACAGGGACGGCACAGCAACAGCTGGCCTCGGGCAGTCTGGTGATCATCATCCTCGGGCTCGCCATCCTGTTTGGATATTTGTTCCTGGTGGGTCAGTACGAAAGTTGGACCTTGCCTGTTTCAATCCTGCTTTCCGTTGTCGTGGCCTTGTTTGGGGCCGTGGCGGCGGTGGCCATCGTGGGCAGTGACATCAACCTCTATACGCAGATCGGAATGATCATGCTTGTGGGGCTGGCCTCGAAGAACGGTATTCTGATCGTCGAGTTCGCCATGGAGCAACGCGCCAAGGGGCTTTCCATCAAAGAGGCCGCCGCAGAGGCTGCGTATCAGCGTTTCCGCGCTGTGATGATGACTGCCTTGTCCTTCCTCCTTGGTGTTGTCCCCCTGCTGGCCGCGAACGGAGCCGGTGCCGCCAGTCAGAAAGCGATCGGTGTCGCGGTGTTCGGCGGGATGCTGGCCGCGACGCTGGTTGGAGTGATCGTGGTGCCCGTGCTCTACGCCCTGATGCAGGGCTTGCGAGAATGGTTGAAGGGCAGCAAAAAGGACCCCGACCCTACGGAAGAAGCCGCCTGAGCAAATAAAAGCCCCACCTGAGCTGGTGGGGCTTTTATGCAATTCCGCTAATCGGCTTCAGACGTTTTTAAGCTGGCTTTCATCCTCAGACCGTGCGGACATCCATTGATCGATCCGCGAAATCTGTTCGGCACTCAGCCGCAAGCCCAATTTGTTGCGGCGCCAAACCACATCTTCGGCGGAGCGGGCATATTCCTTGTCCATCAGCCAAGCGACCTCTCGCGCGGTCAGGGTCGCGCCAAAGTCCTCTCCCAGATCGGATACCTGTTTCGCATCTCCCAAAATATCCCTTGCTTCTATCCCGTAAGCTCTGATCAGGCGGGCAGCCCAGGTATCGGTCAAAAAGGGATAGGCCGCCAGAAGATCGCCTTTCAGGGTTTCGACAGCATCCACCGGAAAATCCCCCCCCGGCAGAGCGACACCAGCGGTCCAGGGGCCGGGCAGGTTCGGGAAAAACTCTCCAACCTTCTCAAGCGCGCTTTCTGCAAGCCTGCGATAGGTTGTGATCTTGCCGCCAAACACATTCAAAACAGGCGCCCCGCCCTGCGCGTCGACTTTCAACGTGTAATCCCGTGTCGCGGCAGTGGCACTGCTTGCCCCGTCATCATAAAGAGGCCGTACGCCGGAATAGGTCCAAACGACATCGTCGCGGGTCACGGCGCGTTTGAAGTATTTCGATGCGAAGGCGCACAGGTAATCCTGCTCGGCTTCGGTGCAGACCGGTTTCGTGGCCGGGTCCGGATGGTCCTGATCCGTTGTGCCGATCAGAGTAAAATCCTGCTCGTATGGTATGGCGAAAATGATGCGGCCATCTTCACCCTGGAAAAAGTAGCATTTGTCGTGATCGTAAAGCCTGGGCGTCACGATATGACTGCCCCGCACAAGCCGTACGCCCTCGCGAGAGTTCACGCGGATCTTGGTTTGAATGATGTCGCCCACCCAGGGTCCGCCTGCATTGATCAGCATTTTGGCCCGGACCAAACGGGTCTCACCGCTGCTTCGATCCCGAATGGACACTTCCCAAAGATCACCGACCCGCTCGGCCGAGGTCACCTCGGTCCGCACCATGATCTGCGCGCCGCGTGCCTCGGCGTCACGCGCATTCAGGACCACCAGTCGCGAGTCTTCGACCCAGCAATCGGAATATTCATAAGCCGTTTCGAACTTGTCCTGCAACGGGGCCCCCTCCGGTGCCGACCGCAGGTTCAATGATGTCGTTCCCGGCAGGATTTTGCGCCCGCCCAGATTGTCATACATGAACAGGCCCAACCGGATCAGCCAGGCCGGACGCCGCCCGCGCATCCACGGCATGACCGTGCTGAGCAACCGCGAGGTCGGCGTTTCGGAATCAAACCGCATGTCCTTGTGGTAGGGCAGCACAAAACGCATTGGCCAGCTGATATGTGGCATGGCGCGCAGCAGGGTTTCACGCTCGATCAGGGCCTCACGCACCAGCCGAATTTCAAAATACTCAAGGTATCGCAATCCGCCGTGAAACAATTTGGTTGAGGCCGAAGATGTGGCGGAAGCCAGATCGTTCATCTCGGCCAGCATCACCGAAAGACCCCGCCCGGCGGCGTCCCGAGCAATTCCACAGCCATTGATCCCGCCACCGATGATGAAAAGGTCTGTGATCTGGTTGTCCGTTGACTGCATATCCATTGATTCCCTGCCTGACCCGGTTGCGGGCATTAGCCAGAATGGCTTTCGCTTCGTCAATGTTTATGTTCGTTTATTTTCCTTTTGCAACTCTGTTATGATTTTTCAGCAATCCGGCTTGCCTAAATCAACAAAAAGAACAAAAACGAAAACCAATCCTCTGCACCGGAACCGCCCATGTCCTTGTCCTTTCGCCAATCCGACATTCTGGAAATCGCCAGCACCGAAGGGCGCGTTACCGTCGACGGGCTTGCTGAACGCTTTGGTGTCACCGTTCAGACAATCCGGCGCGACCTGACCGAGCTTGCAGATGCGGGCAAGCTGGACCGGGTTCACGGGGGCGCCGTTCTGCGATCAGGCGTTTCAAATATCGGATATGAAGACCGCCGCGCGCTGAACGCGGAGGCCAAGACCCGTATCGCACAGGCATGTGCGGCTGATATCCCCGATGGCGCGTCAATTTTCATGAATATCGGAACCTCGACCGAGGCCGTGGCAAGGCAATTGCTAGACCACAAAAACCTGTTGGTGGTGACGAATAACATGAACGTCGCAAACATCCTTGTCGAAAACCCGGACTGCGAAGTTATCTTGGCCGGTGGCGTTCTGCGCCGGTCTGATGGGGGTCTGATCGGCAACCTTACTGTATCGGCCATCCGGCAATTCAAGTTCGATATCGCTGTCATAGGATGTTCGGCCCTGGACACGGATGGCGATCTTTTGGACTTCGACTTTCAGGAGGTTCAGGTCAGCCAGGCCATCATCGAACAGGCGCGCCGCACTTTTCTAGTTGCCGATCATTCGAAGGTTCAACGCTCGGCTCCGGCGCGAATAGGATCAATCGCCGAACTTGACACGGTCTATACCGACCTTCCCCTGCCCGGAAAGCTGCCAGAGCACTGTCGCGAGTGGCAAACAGACGTCATCATCTGCGACTAGAGGCGGGCAAACAACAACGTTCGGGCAAGTTGCGCGGCTTGCCAGATGGGACCCGGCCTGACACTATCCTTCATACAGGAATTTGTGCACGGGAGGGGAGGACCGGGCCATGATTGCGCTTTTGTTTTCGTTGTTTATCGCCACGATGGGGCTGAACTATTTCAAGTTGACCAGGGCGGGCAACGCCTTGTTTTTCGTCACGTTGGCCATGTGTATCTACTGGCTGAAATTCCACGCAACCACACCGCTGACAATTCAACTTTGAGGGGCTTGCCATGACACCTGAACTGTCCCGCACCCTCAACGCGATCGGTATGCTTGCCGTCTGCCTTGTACTGGCGCTGGCGTTTTTCTATCAGCTTGTCCTGTATGAACTGCCCTGCCCGCTTTGCCTGCTGCAACGTGTTGGGTTCGTTGCCGTCGGCGTGGGGCTTGGTTTGAACCTGCTCTACGGTCCACGGCCGCAACACTATGCCATCGTGCTGATTGCGGCCCTGTATGGCGGCACTGTATCGATCCGCCAAATTCTTCTGCATATCGTACCCGGCACCGGGCACTATGGCTCACCTGTTTTGGGCCTGCACTACTATACCTGGGCCGGGATCGCCTTTTTCCTTGTGTTGCTGGGCACATCGATCATGCTGTTGTTTGATCGCCAATACGCCGACCCTTCTGGTCAGGAACCAAGGTTCGGCGGAAATACTCTGGCCAAGATCGCGTTTTTCGTCATGCTGGCTTTGGCGGTGCTGAATGCGGGTTCAACCTTGTTGGAATGCGGACCGGGTATCTGCGCCGACCCGCCGACAAGCTACAAGTTGATTGACGAATTGGACGCCGGCAACTGAAGATACCGTAACCTTCCCCAAAAGGAGGCGCGAGCATGGGACTATTGGGACAGCCGCTTGGCTACTATGACTATCTGACTTTCGTGGCATTGATCCTGCTTCTGGCGGCGGTGATGGCACTGTTTCTCTTTCTCATGGGCCTTCCGGGTCGGATCGCCATCAAACGCAACCATCCCCATGCCGAGGCGGTAAAGATCATGGGCTGGATGGGATTTCTGGCCGTGGTGCCCTGGGTCCATGCCTTTATGTGGGCGTTCCATGATGGCGTTACGGTCGACATTCGCCGTGGCCCTGACGAGGAAAAAGACGCCATTCGTGATGAAATCAAACGTCTGGGTGGTGATGTCCGGCCTGAATATCAAGATCGTCTGGACACAGACGATCCCCAACAAAGCTAAGGCCAAAGGAAGTCACAAAACATGTTCGTCGCCCTTGGCATCACGTTATTTTACATCATTTTCGTCTGGCTTATTTTCTTCAAGCTGGAACTGCTGAAATTCAACATCGCCTGGGGCATCGTATCCTTTTGGGTTGGCGCGCATCTGCTGCTGATTTTTCTGGTCGCATTGCGGTTCTTTCAACCCTTCTCGGCCGACAGCCACGTGGTGCGTTCGACCATACAGATCATTCCCAAACTGACACAGCCGACGATCCTGACCGAAGTTCTTGTGGAACCGAACACACCGGTCACCAAGGGTGATCCGCTCTATCGCTTTGACGACACGGTGTTTTCACTGGCTGTGGACAATGCGAAGGCGCAATTGGTCGCCGCTGAACAGAATGCCAAGATTCTGGAACAGGATGTGATCGCGACGACCGAAGCTGTTGAACGCGCAAACGCGCAACTGGCCTATGCGCAGACTCAGCAAGCGCGCTATGAAACTCTCGTGCCCGCCGGTGGAGCGCGGCAAGACGAACTGGACCGCTGGAACGAGCAGGTGACCGAAGACCTTGCTGCCGTCAAACAGGCCGAAGCAAACCTGGAAAAAGCACAGCTGGCTGTGGAATCCCAGATAGACGGTGTGAACACGGGTATTCTTCAGGCAAGGGCGCAGTTGGCCGAGGCTGAGTATTTTCTCGAAAACACAACGATCTATGCGCCTGAAAACGGCATGATCGTATCGCAGCAAGCCCGCCCCGGGCTGGTCGTGGGCGATGTGCGACTGGGCGCGATCGCCAGTTTCGTGACCGAGGACAGCCCCTATATTCTTGCGACCTTTCGCCAGCAGAACCTGAAATTCGTGGAACCGGGGCAAGAGGTCGAAGTGGCGCTTGATCTTTACCCGGGCGAAATCCTGACGGGCAAGGTCGAGGCGATCTGGTGGGCCACGCGCCAGGGGCAACTGATCCCTTCAGGCCGCCTGCCCGGCTTTGAACTGCCGAAACTGCCCGGTCGAATTGCCGTGCAGATCACCGTCGATGTCCCTGAAGGGCACACTTTCCCGGCTGGCGGCCACGCCGCAGTGGCGATCTACACCGGACAGGGCAAAAGCTTTGAGTTCCTGAGACGCATCAACATCCGTCTCTATTCCTTCGCCAACTTCATCCGACCACTGGATATCTGAGGATGCGCGCCATGACACTCCGCCGGTTGATGGGAACCGCTCTTTGCGCCGCCACTTTCGCGGCCTGCACGCCCGTGGGGCCCGATTTCGTGCGCCCGAACTCTCCGGTCGTGAAGCAATGGATCGAGGTAAACAGCCCCAGCGTTGGCCAAAGCGGCCTGACATCGCGCAGCGCACCCGTGGTGAAATGGTGGGAGACATTCAATGACCCGACCCTCAACCGGCTGATTGCCGAGGCCTATGCCCAGAACCTGACGCTTCAGGTCGCGGGGGCACGGGTGCTGCAAGCGCGGGCGCAGTTGGGGATCGCTTTTGGGGAGCTTTATCCACAATCGCAAGCGATTGGCGGGTCGTTGCAGAGACGGCAAATCAGCGACAACCTAGGGCCTGTTGCCGATATCAACCGGATCATCCCCCTGGATACCGAGTTTTCGACGTCGCAGGTTGGGTTCGATGCCCAGTGGGAACTGGACGTCTGGGGCGCGCAGCGGCGCGGTGTTCAGGCGGCTCGGTCAAATCTGGCCTTGCAGGTCGCAAACTATGATGACGCATTGGTGACACTGACCGGCGACGTTGCCGCGCTCTACGTCAATATTCGCGCGTTGCAGGAATCTTTGGCGGTCGCCCGGGAAAACATCAAATTGCAGCAGGAATCGGCGGACCTGACACAGCTGCGGTTCAACAACGGAGTCACGACCGAACTGGATGTTCAGGAATCCACAGCCCTGCTCAACAATACCAAGGCCCTGGTGCCCGAGTTGGAAAGCGACCTGCAACAGACCAAGAATGCTTTGGCCGTGCTGCTGGGAACCACGCCGTCCCGGATGACCAGCCTTCTGGGAAATTCTGGCCGTATCCCGTCTGCGCGAACAAATGTGGCCGTTGGCGTGCCGGCAGAACTTCTGCGCCGCCGCCCGGATGTCCGCGCGGCAGAACTGGCCGCCGCGACTCAATCGGCGCAGGTGGGCATCGCAATGGCTGACCTGTATCCTCAGTTCGTGCTATCGGGCGCGATCGGTTTGCAGGCATCGGGCGGGCGCGATCTGTTCAGCGGCAACAGCACCACCGGTCTGGCCAGTGCCGGCGCGGTCTGGAACGTGCTCAACTATGGCCGCATCAAGAACAATGTCCGCGCTCAGGACGCTGCCTATCAGGCGCTGATCGCCAATTACCAGAACACCGTACTGACCGCGTATTCCGAGGTGGAAAGCGCAATGGTCGCCTATGCACAGGCGCGCAAACAGGTTGGATTCTATCAGAAAAGCGTCGATGCCTCACGCAAGGCCGCTGATATCGCCGTCAGCCAGTACAGGGACGGTATCGCCAGCTATTCACGCATTCTGAACACCCAGACCGCGCTTTTGCGGTCGCAGGCAAACCTGATCGAAGCGCGGCAGCAGGTGTCCAGCAATCTGGTTGCGGTTTACAAAGGTCTGGGCGGCGGATGGCAAATCCGTCAGAACCAGGAATTTCTGCCTGAAACCGTGCTGGCGGAAATGGCCTATCGCACCGATTGGGGCGATCTGCTTGAAAGAACCCCGACCCGAGCCAGCCTGAACTAGGCGCTACTTGGTCAACCCGCGCAGACCACCCGAGATCAGGATATTGACCTCGTAAAGGATGCGGGGCGCGGCCAGCCCGCCGGGGCTGGCCAGATAGTTGGGGCTCCATTCCGGATCGAATTTCTGTTTGAAGGCGCGCAGCCCTTCGAAATGATAGAACTGCTCGCCATGCTCATAGACAAAGCCGCCGATGCGGTTCCAAAGCGAGGCAAGTTGACGGTTTTCGATGCCTGAGAACGGCGCCGCACCCAGCGAGAACCAATGGAACCCCTGCTGTGATCCCCAGTTCATCATCTCTGCAAACAGCGCGTCCATGACAAAGCTTGGGCTGTCAGGTTCATAGCGCATCAAATCCAGTGACAGCTCGGATTTGTTGCCGCCCTGAAACAGGTTGGCGAAGGCCATGATCTTGCCTGTTTCACCGTCACGCAGAACCGCATGATCAAAATAAGACAGGTACTGATCGTCAAATCCCCCAAGCGCAAAACCCTTTTCGGCACCTGCCTTTTGCGCCAGCCAATGATCTGAAATCGCGCGCAATTCCGGCAAGACCGGGGCCAGGTCTTCTTTCGGAATGATCTCGAATACATAGCCCTCCCGCTCGGCCCGGTTCCTGGCCTGCCGGAACCGCTTGCGCGACTTTCCGTCCAGCGAGAAATCCTTGAGCGGCACCCGCGCGACCTCGCCGATCTTCAGGATCGACAGGCCCAGATCCAGAAATGTCGGCAGGTATTTGGTTGAAACACTGTAGAAGGCACACAGCTTGCCTTCTCGGTCCGCCATTTCCCTGAGTTGCCAGATCAATTGCCGCCCCGCTGCTTCATCGCCGACCGGCTCTCCCTTCGAGATCAGAGCGTTGCCCGTGTCTGCATAGGCAATGAAAGCGGTCTCATCCGGTGAAATCAGGAACTGTTTGTCACCGGTAAGCGAGATTTGGGATTCGGTATCTTCGCTCTCCATCACCAGCCTTTCGACCACTCCGGGGATTTCCGTGCGCACAGGTGTCGGAATCTCTCGCCCGAACAGAGAGTTCACGGCCACGACCCCCACGATCACCGCCACGATGAGGCTGGAGCGCAAAAAGCGCGAAGCATCTCCGTTCCAGGCAAATTCCCACCACAGGGCGTTCTGGTACTCGACATGGGAATAGGCGAACAGTCCGATCCAGAATATCACCGCCAGCAGCGCCACGACACTGACCAACCAGGGAATATTCAGCCTGAAGATAGACGCGCCACTGACCCGGTAGAACGCCCCGCGGAACATGGCCAGAAGGCCAATCGTGCCCAGCATCGACAGCGCTTCGTGAGTGTCCAGCCCCTTTGCCAGCGAGGCAAAGAACCCGGCCACCATCAACAACATTGCCACCACCCATGCGCGGTAGAGCTTTCGAAACAAACCGCGAGACACCAGCAAAAGCAGCACTCCGACAGCACTGCCGGCAAGGTGCGATGCCTCGACGAACGACAGCGGCAAAACCTCTCTCAGAACGCCAAGGTTCTGCGTGCCCGCTGGCAACGCTCCGGACACCAGCAGGATCACTCCGGCCACTGCCGCAACCCCGGCTGCAACCATGGGAACGATGGGGCGGATGACCCGATAGACCCATGTCGCGGCCCCGCCGATCCTGTGCCTCTGCGTCAGTGCCGACGCGACCGCTATGGACACGCTGGCGATACCGAAGGGCAAGAAGGTGTAAACGACCCGATACAGCAACAAGGCTGCGATCACATCCGAACGCCCCGACGCCCCAAGCCCCGCGATCAACGTGGCTTCGAATACCCCAAGCCCGCCCGGTGCGTGGCTGAGGATTCCAACGGCGATGGCGGCGATGTAGATCGTGAAGAAATAGGGATAGCCGACGCCCAGATCGTCCGGCATCAGGACATAGAGCGCCATGGACGCGCCAACCAGATCTCCGATAGCGGCCAGTGTCAGAAGGCTGGCCAGTTTGCCACCCGGCAAGTCAAATCCGATACCTGCGACGGCCAATCGCCTACCCCCGCTGGACAACCATATGAACATCGCGACCAATGCCCCCAGAAGGCACAATCCGATGGCGGTTTCCACCGTTTCGCTGACAGGCATCACTTTGGAGATTCCGTCCGGATGCACGGTCAGCAACACACCCAGAACCAGAACAAGCCCCATCCAGAACGCAACCCAGGACGTTGCGATGACCCCGGCCACCCGCCCCAGATCCAAACCCAGTGACGCATATATCCGATACCGGATCGCCGTTCCGGTGATGTAGGAAAACCCCAGGCAGTTCGATACGGCATAGCCGCTGGCCCCTGCCAATCCGGCTACAGGCAAAGGCACTTTGCCGCCTGCCACACTCTGCACGGCAAACACATCATAGAGCGACAGAGAAAGAAAACTGAACGCGGTCCAGAGCAAGGCGAAAAGCATAAGCTTCCACGACGTCATCGCGACATCGGTCTGGACATCCGACCATTTCACATGCGCCGACAAATCATGCAAAACCGTCAGTGCGATCCCGGTCACAAGTACCGGTATTGCAATCCGCAACCAGGGTTTTTCCAACATTGCCGTGAGCTTTTCAACCCAGTGCACGGCCAGAGGTTCACCGTCACTTTCCGCATTGGTCATGCTGCACGTCCCCGCCAGTTTCCGATCACAGATACCACGCCCGGCTCACTCGCCCGTCGGTCATCAAGACTTCACCTGCAGACCAACACTGGCACATTTTGTTTTTATCTCAAAGCGCTAGAGCCGCCCCTTGCGTGTTGACAGCAGAAGGTTCGTTTCCGAACGCGTCACGCCGTCGATTTTTCGTATCTGAAACAGAACTTCATCCAGTTCGGCCAGGGTTTCGGTGCTGATCTCGGCGATCAGATCCCAACTGCCATTTGTCGAATGAACCGCCGTCACCTGACGCATGGCTCCGATCCGGGCCATCACGCGTTCCGTACCACGCCCTTCAATCTCGAGCATCATCAACCCGCGCACCGGGCTTTGCGCCAGATCGCGACGCGTCAGGACGGTGAAGCCAACGATTTCACCGGACTGTTTCAGCCGCTGCAATCTGCTGCGCACCGTGGTGCGCGTCACGCCCAGTGTTTCCGACAGCTCTGACAGGCTTGCCCGTGCATCCCGTTGCAACGCATTGAGCAGCCGATTGTCCAATTCGTCCATAGCTCGTTCTCATAAAGGATTTTCCGAGACCATTTTGAGCAATTTGCCGACTTCACGCAAGACAGTCCGACGGCCTAAATGAACACATGGAACTCAAGGATATCATACTGGTTGGCGCCCCGATGGACGCCGGGAAACGTCGTCAGGGATGCCGGATGGGCCCTGATGCGTATCGCGTGGCAGGGTTGGATCAAGCGCTGTCTGATCTTGGTCACACCGTTCACGATTGGGGCGACGTGCAGGCCGAGATCGTCGACATTCCCCAACACCCGCACCTGTTCGCCCTGCCCGAATGTGTGGGGTGGACGCGCGCTCTCAGCAAGGTTGCGCAAGACGCGGCAGGTCAGGGAATTCCCATTTTCATGGGGGGTGATCACGCCCTGTCCATGGGGACGGTGGCCGGGATGGCCGCCCATGCTGCTCGGATCGATCGCCCCCTGTTCGTACTATGGCTTGACGCCCACAGCGACTTTCACACTCCGGACAGTACCGGCAGCGGCAACCTGCACGGCACGCCGGTGGCGTATTTCACCGGCAGGCCCGGATTCGAGGACTTTCCCCCTTTGCCCGCCGTCATACCGACGGATCGCGTCGGCATGATCGGGTTGCGCTCTGTCGACCCGGCGGAACGGGCGGCGCTGGAACACGACCGCGCCATGCTGGCAGATATGCGCAGCATCGATGAAAACGGCATCAAAGCCCCCCTTTTGGCCTTTCTGGATCGCGTCAGGGCAGAAAACGCTTTGCTACATGTGTCGTTGGATGTCGATTTCCTCGACCCGGCAGTGGCACCCGCAGTCGGCACGACCGTGCCCGGTGGTGCGACCGAGCGTGAAGCCCATTTGGCCATGGAGCTGCTGCACGAAAGCGGGCTTGTCTGCTCGCTGGACCTGGTCGAACTGAACCCGTTTCTGGATGACCGGGGCCGAACCGCAAAACTGATGGTCGATCTGGCCGCCTCTCTGATGGGTCGCCGTATCTTCGATCGCCCAACCCGGAGTTTCTGATGCTGTCACTTCAAGCGCCATCCGCCGTTGTCATGATCCGGCCACACGCTTTTGCATCCAACCCGGAAACACGTGATGACAACGCCTTTCAAACGCTGAGCACTGCTTCCGCCGAGGCGACATCGGACGCGGCCAGGGATGAACATGATCGGGCGGTGCAGCAATTGCGCGACGCCGGAGTCACTGTTCATGTGTTTGACGATTTCGGCGACCTCAACACACCTGACAGCGTTTTTCCCAACAACTGGTTCTCAACGCATCCCGGCGGCCATGTGGCGATCTACCCGATGTTCGTGCCATCGCGCAGACGCGAACGCAGGACCGATGTAATCGAGTTGCTCAAACAGGAATACCGCGTGCAGGATGTCATCGACTATTCCGGGTTGGAACAAGACAACCTGGCTCTGGAAGGGACCGGCGCGATGGTTTTGGATCACGTGGCCCGCATCGCTTACACGGTGACGTCCAATCGCGCCGATCCGGTCCTGTTGGAACGGTTCTGCACGCATTTCAACTATGAGCCAATCGCCTTTGAGGCCCGCGATGCCAAGGGCCGGGACGTTTATCACACCAACGTATTGATGGGTATCGGCACGCATTACGCCTTGATCTGCCTCGATATGATATCGGACCCGGCTCGCCGCGTGACCGTTCGCAACCGGCTGGAAGAATCCGGTCGAACGGTCATTGACCTGACGCACGACCAAATCGCCGAGTTCGCAGGTAACGCCATTGAACTGACCGGGCGTGATGGGTTGGTGCTGGCCCTGTCCAGCAGGGCACTCGCCGCCCTCACACCAGACCAAATCGCAACAATCCAGAACAGTGCAACACCGTTGACGCTGTCCGTTCCAACAATTGAAACCGCCGGTGGGTCCGTGCGCTGCATGATTGCAGGCGTTCACCTTGCCCGCCGATAGGAGAGCACCATGCAACCTTCAGACAAGGCCCTGGTACCATTCGTTTCCGTCGACAACATGATGCGACTGGTTCACCACATTGGCGTCGAACAGATGATCACGCAGATTGCCGCTCAGATCGAGGCCGATTTCAAACGATGGGAAAGCTTCGACAAGACACCGCGCATTCCAGCGCATTCTCCTCATGGCGTGATTGAGCTGATGCCAACTTCGGATGGCGAGGCGTACGGGTTCAAATATGTAAACGGCCACCCCAAGAACACCTCCGAAGGGCTGCAAACCGTTACTGCATTCGGCCTGCTGGCGGATGTCTACACCGGATATCCGACGCTGTTGACCGAAATGACTATGCTGACTGCGCTGCGCACGGCGGCGACTTCGGCATTGGTCGGGCGCTATCTGGCCCCGAAAAATGCCAGGACGATGGCCATGATCGGCAATGGCGCACAGTCCGAATTCCAGTGCCTCGCCTTCAAGGCAATGTGCGGGATCGACACCGTTCGGCTTTATGACATCGATCCGAATGCCACGTCGAAATGCGCGGCGAACTTGCAGGGCAAGGGCCTGACAGTCATCCCTTGCAAAACGCCGGAAGACGCCATCGAAGGCGCCCAGATCATCACCACCTGCACGGCAGACAAGAAATACGCAACGATCCTGACCGACAACATGGTCGGGCCCGGTGTGCACATCAACGCCATCGGAGGCGATTGCCCCGGCAAGACCGAGTTGCATCGCGACATCCTGTTACGTTCGGACATCTTCGTCGAATACCCTGAACAAACCCGGATCGAAGGCGAAATTCAGGCGCTGGATTCAGATCACCCTGTGACTGAGATGTGGCAGGTCATCACTGGCGCGGCCAAGGGGCGCACCGATGAGCGGCAGATCACTTTGTTCGACAGTGTAGGCTTTGCCATCGAGGATTTCTCGGCCCTGCGCTATGTGAAACAGGCGATTGAAGGTACAACCTTCTTTGAACCTCTGGACATGTTGGCCGACCCGGACGATCCCCGCGATCTGTTCGGAATGTTGATGCGAGCCGGATAGCACGCAATCTTGGGGGCGCTGCCCCCGCCGCGCTGCGCGCGCCTCCCCCGGGATATTTTCAGCCAGATGAAGCAAGGGGTCCGAATTTCATCTGGCCACAAATATCCCGGAGCGCGAGGCAGAGCCTCGCTTCCGAGCTATCCCGCAAGCGATGGCAGGTAGAGGACAATACCCGGGAAAGCAACGAGCGCCGCGATGGTCAGGGCGTCAGCGATGAAAAAGGGCGTGACGCCTTTGAACACATCTTGAACACTCAGGTCCGGGCGTACACCGGCAACGACAAAGCAATTCAGCCCGATAGGTGGTGTAATCAGGCAAAACTCGGCCATTTTGACAACCAGAATACCAAACCAAATCGCACACATCGGACCGGACATTCCAAACGCGCTGTCGGCGGCACTGACGGTTTCACCACCATTCAAGGCCATCACCGCCGGATAGACCACGGGCAAGGTCAAAAGCAGCATTCCAATTGCATCCATGAACATGCCCAACACCGCGTATGCCAGCAGAATGCAGATCAGGATCATCATCGGCGACATCTCGAGCCCCGTGATCCAATCCGAGAAAGCACCCGGCAGGTCTGCAAAACCAAGAAAGCGCACATAGATCAGAACGCCCCAGATGATCGAAAAGATCATCGCCGTCAGTTTGGCGGTTTCCAACAGCGCGGATTTGAGCTCGGCCCAGCGCATTCCGTGGAACAAGGCAAAACAGAACACGATGAAGGCACCAATGGCACCGCCTTCCGTCGGAGTGCCCCACGCCTTTTCACCAAACGGATTGTAGACAAAGCAGATGATGATCAGGATGACGGCGACAATCGGGAAGGCACCGGGAAGTGCCGCAAAGCGCTGTTTCCAGGTAAACCCCGTGACCGGCGGGCCAACGGATTTGAAGATCACGGCGATCCCGACGATCAGAAGGCCGTATACGATTGCGGAAAACGCGCCCGGAATAAAACCCGCCAACAGCAGCTTCCCGACATCCTGCTCGACGATGATCGCGTAGATCACCAGAATGGCCGAAGGCGGGATCAGGGATGCCAGCGTCCCGCCTGCGGCAACCACACCGGCTGCGAAGCGTTTGTTGTAGCCCACCTTCAGCATTTCGGGAATCGCGATACGGGCAAAGACGGCGGACGTCGCGACCGAAGCACCGGACACCGCAGCGAAGCCGGCCGTGGCGAAAACGGTCGACACCGCCAACCCTCCGGGCACCCATGCGACCCAGCGTTTTGCGGCCTCGAACAAAGCGCGGGTAAGCCCCGCGTAATATGCCAGGTACCCGATCAGGATGAAGGTCGGAATCAGGCTGAGAGTGTGGGACGCGACCTTGGAATGTGGCACCTGCCCCGCGGTCTTGACCGCCACTGTCAGCGCCTTGCCAAACCGTTCCGGATCGTAACCGAACTTGGCCCAGAAAATCCAAAACAGTCCGACAAGTCCCGCCAAACCGGCTGCGAAGGCAACCCGCATGCCCGCCACGACAAGAACCAGAAGGCCGCCTGTGACCCAGAGGCCAATCTCAATCGTGTCCATGTATCAGTCCTGCCCTTCGAACTGTTCGGCCTCGGCCGCTGCCAGCGCCGCTGCATCCTGTATCAACGGAACGGCCGCCGGAGCGTCCAGCCCCAGCCAGAACGCCCGGCCATACCCCCAGACTTGCAGCGCAAGGCGCAGGCAGAGAACGGAAAATGCAACGGGTGCCAGAAGCTTGGCCGGCCACAAGGGAATGCCGATATCGATCGAACTGTCCCGGCTCCACATTGGGGCGCCGAAATCAAACGACCGGTCGAAATGAGACCAGCTGCCCCAAACCAGAGCCAGCATCAGGATCAGGATCAGAACCACCGAGAGCAGTTCAAACAGCCACAACGCTCGTCCGTGCAAGCGGGAAATGACGATATCCATACGGATATGCCCCCCATCGCGCTGAACATATGAAATGCCCAGAAAAGCGATGAGAGGCATCGCCTGTTCTATCCAGTCAACATAGCCCGGCAAAGGAGCATTCAGTGCATTCCGACCACTGACGGACACGACGGCCAACACCATCAGTGAAAAAACCGCCAATCCGCTGATCAGTGCCAGAAACCGTTCGAGCACGAGCAAACGCTGATCCAGCTGGCTCAGACGGCTGCCGTCTACCAGAACCGTGGCTTGTCCTGCCATTCCGGTGATTCCTTGTTGTTTGTTGCCGGGCGCCGTGAAAGCACCCGGCCTTGTGGATCAGTTGCCGCCGCGCTGTTGCTTCAGCGTCGTCTGGACAAGATCGTAAAGGTCCTGCGCCGGCAGACCCTGTGCGGTCATGTCCGCAATCCATTTTTCACGGATCGGATCAGCGGCCTTCGTGCGGAACTCTTCAATTACCGCGTCGTCGATCATGACCTTCTGGACACCCTTTTCTTCCAGGACGCTGTCCCATTGTTCGAGCAGGCCGCCGTAATTCGCCAGGTAATGGTCGATCGCTTCATCGATCGAACTGTCCAGAGCTTCACGATGTTCGGCTGGCAGCGCCTCGTAGGCATCGATGTTGACCACAACCGGGCAGTTCACCGTTCCCGGATTCAGGTTCGCGGTCCACCAGTCCGCTTCGTTGATCGTTCCGAACGAAAGGTGCGCATGCTGGGCAAAGGCCACGGTGTCGACGACGCCCGATTCCATCGCATTGAAGGCTTCTGTCGCCGGAACCGATGTGGGCACTCCTCCGACCGCCTCGAAGGCCTGACCAAGGCCACCGGTCGCCCGGACCCGCATTCCGTCAAATTCAGCAAGTTCATCCCGCGGCTCGCCGGTGCCGACAAGGTTATACTGCGGCATTGGCGAGGTCATGATGATGCGGGCATTCCATTGTGCCATCTCTTCCTTGACTGCCGGATGGTCGTATACCGCATGGCTGACCGCTACTTCTTCCTGCAAGTTGTTCACACCCAGAAACGGCAATTCCAATACGGTGATCGCCCGGTTCTTGTCGCGGTGGTAGCCAGCACAGAACTGAGCCATCTCGAAGGCGCCGATTTCGATCCCGTCCAGGTTTTCCTTGGGTTTGGACAACCCGCCATAGCTGACATTGATGGTGAATTCGCCACCGGTTTTCTCGCTGACCAGTTCGGCCAGTTTTTCTACATGTTCCGTAAAGGCGCGGCGCTTGCCCCAGACGGATGCGTTCCATTCCGTTGCGGCGGCTTCGGTCACAAAAGCAACGCCAAGGGCGGCGATTGCGGCACCGCTCAACATCTTTTTCATAGTTTCGTCTCCCATAGGTGCGCCCCCTACCGAGGCGCTTGTCGATCAAGCTAGCGCCAACATTCGATCGTGCCAACCCTGTCCGGGATTTGCGTAATTTTTGGGAAGTAGACCCAAAATGACCTAAAACGACAGAAGCGCTGAGCTCAGCCGTCCTTGCAAACACAATTGACAGGCAGCACCCACAATACTCATTACATTCAAGTTTCTGTTTTCGCTATATTTTGACGATCTTCTTTCCAGCTTTTTTACAAATTAATCCAAATTGCAAAAATTTCTTTACAAAGAAATCCAAGGATTACACCAATTTATTTATTTATTTTCAGAACGCGGTAATATTCAAACTTGGGGAGGAACAGGATCGACATTGCCTGAATGACAGGCAAAAAATCCACATGCAATCCAGTCCAGAGGGAGGAGCCTCAAAGATGACCACCGCTGCCCAGGCAGATGCCAAGACTTATCCGCCATCCGCAGAAACCGTCGCTCGTGCGCATGTCGATGCCGCAAAGTATGCCGACATGTACGCAGCCTCAATCAGCGACCCCGACACGTTCTGGGGCGAGCAAGGCAAGCGCATCGACTGGATCAAGCCCTTCACTCAGGTCAAGGACGTCAGTTACGAATTTGGCTCGGTCAAGATCAACTGGTATGCCGATGGCACGTTGAATGTATCGGCCAACTGCCTGGATCGTCATCTGAAAACCCGCGGCGACCAGACCGCGATCATCTGGGAACCGGATGATCCGAATGACCCGGCCCAGCATATCTCTTACGCAGAATTGCACCGGCGCACCTGCCGGATGGCCAACATTCTGGAATCCCTGGGTGTCCGCAAGGGCGATCGCGTCGTCATCTATCTGCCGATGATCCCCGAAGCCGCTTATGCCATGCTGGCCTGTGCGCGGATCGGCGCAATTCACTCGATCGTTTTCGCGGGCTTCTCGCCCGACGCTCTGGCCGCACGGATCAATGGGTGCGACGCAAAGGTCGTGATTACGGCAGATGAGGCCCCGCGCGGTGGTCGCAAAACGCCGCTGAAGTCCAACGCAGACGCCGCCCTGCTGCACTGCAAGGACACGGTGAAATGCCTTGTGGTCAAGCGCACTGGCGGTCAGACCACCTGGATCGACGGTCGCGACTATGACTACAACGAAATGGCGCTTGAGGCGGACGACTACTGCGCCCCTGCCGAGATGAGCGCCGAAGATCCGTTGTTCATTCTTTACACGTCGGGTTCGACCGGTCAGCCCAAGGGCGTTGTGCACACGACCGGCGGCTATCTGGTTTATGCTGCGATGACACACGAGATCACATTCGATTATCACGAAGGTGACGTGTACTGGTGTACTGCGGACGTGGGTTGGGTGACTGGCCACAGCTATATCGTATATGGGCCGCTGGCCAATGGCGCGACCACGCTGATGTTCGAAGGCGTGCCGACCTATCCCGATGCCTCGCGTTTCTGGCAGGTCTGCGAAAAGCACAAGGTGAACCAGTTCTACACCGCCCCCACCGCAATCCGCGCGCTGATGGGTCAGGGCAACGAGTTCGTCGAAAATTGCGACCTGTCCAGCCTGCGCATCCTGGGCACCGTGGGCGAGCCCATCAACCCCGAGGCATGGACCTGGTACAACGACGTTGTCGGCAAAGGCAAATGCCCCATCGTCGACACCTGGTGGCAGACCGAAACCGGCGGCCACCTGATGACGCCGCTGCCCGGCGCACATGCGATGAAGCCCGGATCGGCAATGAAGCCATTTTTTGGCATCGAACCGGTGGTTCTGGACCCGCAATCCGGTGTCGAAATCGAAGGCAACGGTGTCGAGGGCGTTCTGTGCATCAAAGACAGCTGGCCCGGCCAGATGCGCACCGTCTGGGGCGATCATGAGCGGTTCGAGAAAACCTATTTTTCGGATTACAAAGGCTATTACTTCACGGGTGACGGCTGCCGCCGCGACGAAGATGGTGACTATTGGATCACCGGTCGTGTAGATGACGTGATCAACGTGTCCGGTCACCGCATGGGCACGGCCGAAGTGGAAAGCGCGCTGGTTGCGCATGCTGCTGTGGCCGAGGCTGCCGTGGTTGGATACCCTCATGAAATCAAAGGGCAAGGCATCTATTGCTACGTCACCTTGATGAATGATCGCGAGCCCTCGGACGAGCTGATGAAAGAGCTGCGCACATGGGTCCGCACCGAGATCGGCCCGATTGCGTCTCCGGATGTGATCCAGTGGGCACCCGGCCTGCCGAAGACGCGCTCGGGCAAGATCATGCGCCGTATCCTGCGCAAGATCGCCGAGAACGATTTCGGATCGTTGGGCGACACTTCGACACTGGCCGATCCGTCGGTGGTCGAAGACCTGATCGAAAACCGTGCGAACAAGTGAGGATGTGATGGACGCTGCCACGATCACCACGCCCGCCGTTGTCATCCTTCTCGGCCCTCCGGGTGCCGGGAAAGGTACACAGGCCCGGATGCTGGAAGAGAAATTCGGACTTGTTCAACTCAGCACCGGTGACCTGCTGCGCGAAGCCGTCGCGGCCGGAACCGAAGCCGGCAAAGCGGCAAAGGCCGTAATGGAAGCCGGCGATCTGGTCAGCGACGAGATCGTCATCGCCATCCTGCGCGACCGCATGGCACAGCCGGATTGCGCCAAGGGCGTCATTCTGGACGGTTTCCCGCGCACGACGGTTCAGGCCGAAGCGCTGGACAGCCTGCTGGCCTCCAACGGCCAGAAGATCAACGCCGCGATCAGCCTCGAGGTGGAAGACGCAGAAATGGTGACCCGTATTTCGGGCCGCTACACCTGCGCCGGCTGTGGCGAAGGGTACCACGACCAGTTCAAGAAGCCTGCCGAAGAAGGCAAATGCGACAAATGCGGTCATACCGAATTCAAGCGCCGCGCGGATGACAATGCCGAAACGGTGGCCTCGCGCCTTGCAGCGTACCACGCGCAGACAGCACCACTGATCGCCTACTATGACGGTCAGGGCGTGCTGAAGCGTGCAAACGCCATGGGCAGGATCGAAGACATTGCCAATGAACTTGAAGGGATCGTTGGCGAAGCAATGAATTAGGGGGTGGATAAGAGCCGCAAGGCTCTGATCCCAAACAGAATACTTCAAAAGACCGCCTTGGCGGACTGGTGGAGTTTTGCCTGACGTCACGTGGCGTCTGGCGCAAGTGAGAAGCGGCCCGACGCACTGGAGGATGTAGGCATCGGGCCGTCCAACGAGGAAGCGAAGGAGGAACCCGCGATGGCGGATCATTCAACAAACTCCGCGCAGACTGCCGAGTCCGACAAGGGCTATTGGCAGGCCAACCTGCGCCTCATCTACATCAGCCTCGCGATTTGGGCGCTGGTGTCGTTTGGATTCGGCATTCTGCTGCGTCCGATGCTGTCGGGGATCGCCGTCGGCGGAACCGATCTGGGCTTTTGGTTCGCACAACAGGGATCGATTTTGGTCTTTCTGGTGCTGATCTTCAACTACGCCTGGCGCATGAACAAGCTAGACGCCGAATACGGTGTTGAGGAGTAAACCCCATGGATCAGTTTACCATCAACCTGCTGTTTGTCGGCGCATCCTTCGCGCTGTACATCGGCATCGCGATCTGGGCCCGGGCGGGGTCCACATCTGAATTTTACGCTGCGGGTCGCGGCATCCATCCTGTCACCAACGGTATGGCAACGGCGGCAGACTGGATGTCTGCGGCTTCGTTCATCTCGATGGCGGGTCTGATTGCCTTCACCGGCTACGACAACAGCTCGTTCCTGATGGGCTGGACCGGTGGTTACGTGCTGCTGGCTCTGCTGCTTGCGCCCTATCTGCGCAAATTCGGCAAGTACACCGTGTCCGAGTTCATCGGCGACCGCTTCTACAGCCAGACCGCGCGTATCGTTGCGGTGATCTGTTTGATCGTTGCCTCGGTGACATACGTGATCGGTCAGATGACCGGCGTCGGCGTGGCCTTTGGCCGCTTCCTCGAAGTGTCAAACACCTCGGGCCTGTTGATCGGTGCAGCGGTTGTGTTTGCCTACGCGGTGTTTGGCGGAATGAAAGGCGTGACCTACACCCAGGTTGCTCAGTACTGCGTGCTGATCACCGCCTACACCATTCCGGCGATCTTCATCTCGTTGCAGCTGACCGGCACGCCGGTTCCGGCGCTGGGTCTGTTTGGTGACACCGCCAGCGGTGAACCCCTGCTGACCAAGCTGGACGCCATCGTGACCGAGCTGGGCTTCAATGAATACACGGCCCACCACTCGAACACACTGAACATGGTGCTGTTCACCTTGTCGCTGATGATCGGTACGGCGGGTCTGCCGCACGTCATCATGCGCTTCTTCACCGTTCCCAAAGTGGCTGACGCACGTTGGTCTGCTGGCTGGGCGCTGGTCTTCATCGCTCTGCTGTATCTGACCGCCCCCGCGGTTGGTGCCATGGCGCGTCTGAACATCAGTGACATGATGTGGCCCAATGGCGGCATCGAAGGCGGAGCTGTGTCTGTTGAACAAATCGACAATGACGCCCGCTATGACTGGATGGCCACGTGGCAGAAAACCGGTCTGCTGGATTGGGAAGACAAGAACGGCGACGGCAAGATCCAGTACTACAACGACAAGAATGCCGACATGCAGGCACTTGCCGAAGAAAAAGGCTGGGTCGGTAACGAGCTGACCAAGTTCAACCGCGACATCCTGGTTCTGGCCAACCCCGAGATTGCCAACCTGCCGGGTTGGGTGATCGGTCTGGTCGCGGCTGGTGGTCTTGCGGCTGCCCTGTCCACCGCTGCGGGTCTGCTGCTGGCAATCTCGTCGGCCGTGTCGCATGACCTGATCAAAGGTGCGATCAACCCGCAGATCTCGGAAAAAGGCGAGCTTCTGTCGGCGCGGATCGCAATGGCTGTTGCCATCGTTGTCGCAACCTATCTGGGTCTGAACCCACCGGGCTTTGCGGCGCAGACAGTGGCGCTGGCCTTCGGTCTGGCGGCGGCTTCGATCTTCCCGGCGCTGATGATGGGGATCTTCTCGACCCGCATCAACAACACCGGCGCGGTCGCAGGCATGCTGGCTGGTCTGACCGTCACCCTGGTCTACATCTTCCTGCACAAGGGCTGGCTGTTCATTCCGGGCACCAACTCGTTCACCGATGCAGACCCCCTGCTGGGTCCGATCAAGTCGACCTCGTTCGGCGCGATTGGTGCCATGGTCAACTTTGCGACGGCCTACATCGTTGCAGGCATGACCAAGGAAACTCCGCAGGAGATCAAGGATCTGGTCGAAAGCGTACGCATTCCCCGTGGTGCGGGCGCAGCTCAGGATCACTGAGTATGATGCGGTTGTCGGCACTTGCCTTCGACCGCGTCTTTCGATCCACTGTTCCCGCCCGGCATACCACCGGGCGGGATTTTTTAACCAGAACACCGGAGACATCAGATGCCCCTGTCCCACGATGAAATTGCCCGGTTTCTGAAATCCGTTCATCCCTATGACGCATTGCCCGCTGACGCGCTGGACCAGATCGTCAAGCAGATCGAGGTCTGGGAGGTTGAGGAAAACGCGTCAGTCTATGAACTCGGCCATACCCTGCCCGGTGTGTTCGTGATCTATGAAGGACAGGTTGAGATCACCGACGAGAACGGTGCAGTCGTTTCTCATCTGGGGTTGCGCAATTCCTTTGGTGAGCGCGGCCTGCTGAGAGACGGCAAGGCCGCCACCAAAGCCCGCGCGCATACACCATCGGTCCTGGTGGTGCTGCCACCTGATTTGGTGCGGAGTTTGATCGACAACCACGACGTCGTCGCCAAATTCTTCAACCGAACCCGAGGTGATCGCAGCGGCCCCCAAAGCCTTGCGACCAGTTCGATTGACGTTCTGATGGCACGCAATCCCGCCACCTGCCCTGCGGACACGTCGGTTCAGGAAGCGGCACGAATCATGCGCGACAAACATATCTCGTCGCTTTGCGTGACCGATGGAGAAAAGTTGCAGGGCATCGCCACCCTGCGGGACATTTCGGGCAAATTTGTCGCCGACGGATTGCCCGCAACCACACGGGTTTCCGAAATCATGACCGCAAACCCCGTGACCCTGTCGCCCAGCGATGTCGGTTCGGATGTTCTTCACATCATGATGGAGCGCGGCATTGGCCACATCCCGATTTCCGAAGGCGGTCGTCTGGTCGGGATCGTGACACAGACCGATCTGACCCATTATCAGGCCGTCAACTCGGCCGAGCTGGTTGGTCGGATCGCAAAGGCCGACAGCGCTGAAGAAATGGCGCGGGTGACGGCGGAAATTCCGCAGTTGCTGGTTCAGTTGGTTGCTGGTGGGAACCGGCATGAGATTGTCACGCGGCTGATCACCGATATTGCCGACACCGTTACCCGCCGCCTGCTGAAACTGGCTGAAACCGAACTGGGGCCGCCCCCTGTACCCTATCTGTGGCTTGCCTGCGGCTCACAGGGGCGGCAAGAACAGACCGGCGTATCCGATCAGGACAATTGCCTGATGCTGGATGACAGCGTCACCGACGCCGATATGTCCTATTTCACCAAACTGGCCAAATTCGTCTCTGACGGGCTGGACGTCTGCGGGTATTTTTACTGCCCCGGCGACATGATGGCGACAAATCCGCGCTGGTGTCAGCCGGTTCGTGTCTGGCGCGACTATTTCAAGGGCTGGATTGCCAAGCCAAACCCCGAGGCGCAAATGCTGGCCTCGGTCATGTTCGACCTGCGCCCCATCGGCGGCGCGTTTGAGTTGTTTGCCGATCTGCAAGCGGACACTCTGGCAGCGGCCAGGGCAAACTCGATCTTCGTCGCGCACATGATTTCGAACTCGCTCAAACATACGCCCCCTTTGGGCCTGCTGCGCGGTTTCGCGACGATCCGCTCGGGCGAGCATCGCAACACGCTGGATCTGAAACACAACGGAGTGGTGCCCGTCGTCGATCTGGCGCGCATCTACGCGCTGCAAGGCGAGCTGACCGAGGCCAACACCCGCGCCCGCCTGAAAGCAGCCGAGTCCAGCGGTGTGCTCAGCCCCTCTGGTGCGCGTGACCTGCTGGATGCCTATGATCTGATCGCAGAAACCCGGCTGGAGCATCAGGTTCGGCTGGTTAAATCCGGAGCGATGCCCGACAACTACCTGCCACCGTCCGAATTGTCGGACTTTGAGCGAAGTCATCTGCGTGATGCTTTCGTGGTGGTAAAAACGATGCAATCGGCAGTTGGCCACGGCAAGGGAATGCTGGGCTGACATGCGTCTGAGGAACGGAGAGACCACATGTTTCTGGAACTGATCGGCACGGTTTTTGCGGGGATCGCATTTGCAGGCATCGTTCTTCTGTTGAACAAGCTGACCGGAGGACGTTTGCCGAAATGGACCACTTCGGTTGCGGCTGGCCTCGGTATGATCGGAATGACCATCACCAGCGAATATTCCTGGTATGACCGCACGCGCGACCAACTGCCCGAAGAGATGACAATCGTGCAAAAGGTCGAAAGCCGCGCATTTTATCGTCCCTGGACCTACGCGGTGCCGTTCGTTGATCGCTTTGCGGCAATCGACACCGTATCTGTGCGGACAAATGAAAACGTTCCGGAACAACGGCTTGTCGATCTTTACTTCTTTGGCCGCTGGGCTCCGGTTTCGAAACTGCCGGTGGCCGTGAACTGTGCAGAAAACCGCCGCGCCAACCTGGCGGATGGTGCCGAATTTGCCGAGGACGGGCGTCTGGTGAACGCTGACTGGATTGCAGCCGGAGCCAATGACCCCGTCATCGCAGCCACTTGCGGGGTGTGATCATGCTGACCGGATTGAGTTTGAGGCTCAGGATTTTTCTGTTCTTCTGCCTCCTGGCTTTTGGAGGGGTTGCGATAAGTGCCACCGCTCTCTGGATCACCTATTCCCGCGCGGGAAATCCTGATCTTTTGAATGATTTCGTCTTTGCTGAAATCCTGATCGGATTTGGATTGCTGGCACTGGTTGCAGGTGTTTGGCTGCTATTTGACGACAACGTCGCCAAACCGATCGAACGGCTTTCCGCCCAGCTGCGTGCCCGTGCTCATGCCGGTGTAAGCACCGACCTGGACATGCAGGCCGCGCGTTATCTGGGCGATCTTGCCCCGGCTGCGGCGGGATTGGCGGAACAACTCGCCTCGAACGCCATGCGCACAGCCGAGGCCGTGGCCGCCGAAACCGCGCATCTGGCCGCAGAAAAACAACGCCTGACCGCCCTGTTGACCGAGATCCCCGTGGCCATGCTGCTGGCCAGTCCGAAGCACCAGATCGTTCTGTACGATGGGCAGGCCGCCGAGGTTCTCGCCCAGATCGCGCATCCTCGTCTGAACGCCTCTCTTTTCGAATATCTCGAAGCCACCGGCCTGACAGACGCTTATGCCAAGATGTGCAAAACCGGAAAGGACGTCTATTGCACCCTGTCCAGCGTGGATGGGCGGCAGACATATTCCGCCCGGATGAAACCTTTGGGGGATGCACCCGGGTATATGCTGGTCTTCGAAGACAGCGCAGCGCAAATGTCACCAGATGATGCCCGCCCGCTGGTCTATGATTTCGAACTTCTCAATACGCCGGGGGATGATGCGTTCGAGAACCGCCCCCTGTCGGATCTGTGCTTCGTGGTCTTCGACACGGAAACAACCGGTTTGCTGCCACACAAGGATGAGATCGTGCAGATCGGCGCAGTACGCGTCCTGAACGGCAAAATCGTTCAGGGTGAGCATCTGGACATGCTGGTTGATCCCGGCATTCCCATTCCACCTGCCTCGACCAAGGTACACAAGATCAGCGATCGCATGGTTCAGGGCGCGCCCGATATTGCCGAAGCCGGGCGCGTATTCCATCAGTTTTCGCGTGACGCGGTGATCGTGGCGCATAACGCCCCGTTCGATATGGCGTTCCTGCGCCGCCAAGCCGATCGGATGGGTGTTGAATGGGATCATCCGATACTCGACACGGTCTTGCTGTCTGCGGTGCTGTTCGGGGCAAGCGACACGCACACACTGGATGCCTTGTGTGAAAGGCTGGAAATCACGATCCCCGAAACGTTGCGCCATACCGCACTTGGCGATGCGGTTGCCACGGCCGAGGCATTGGTCAAGATGCTGCCGATCCTGAAAGCCCGTGGCCTGACGACTTTTGGAGAGGTGATCATGGAAACCCGCAAACATGGTCGTTTGCTGGAAGATCTGAACTGACGGCATAAATTGCACCCTGCAGTCAGCTTTTCATGGACAATCCGGGCGGCGCATGGCACCTGATGCGCGGCCAAGGATTAAGCGCGCAATGACCGAAAAGACCTTTACACCGACCCCGGATCAAAGCCCCGCCTTTCGGGAAGCGCTGGGATGCTTTGGCACCGGCGTCACGGTAATTACCGCGCAATCCGACAACGGTCCGCGTGCCATTACGGTGAATTCATTTGCCTCGGTCTCATTGGAGCCGCCACTGGTCCTGTGGTGTCTGGCCAAGGAATCATTCCGATTCGATACGTTCAGTACCTGTGATCTCTATTCGATCCACGTCATGGCGCAGGATCAGCAGGAACAGGCGTTGCGGTTTGCACGCGATGGGGCGGATTTCTCACATGCGGACTGGACCGAGGATGAGGCCGGGCGCCCGCATCTAGCCCAGTGTCTGGCCCGGTTCGATTGCCGTCTGCATGCCCGTCATGACGCCGGTGATCATCTGATCATCGTGGGTCAGGTGGAACAGGTCATGTATCGCACCGGCAAAGGGCTGATCTTCAAACGCGGGCAGTTCGGCGGTTTTGTCGACCTGATCTAATCGTCCAGCGAACCGTGAACCGCGAGCGCCTCCAGCTCCGCGTCCTGTGGAGTGATGACCCGAAAAGCTTCGTGCACGCCTGTGTCGGTCAATTCCCTTGCGACGGTCAACAGCGTGTTGGCCGTATGGTCTTCGCACAACTCTGACATGTGGTCGATTTCAGCTAGCGCAACGCCCAATGCGGCCTCGACCGAAGGTGCGCCATAGAACTGCACAAAATGTTCGGCCAGATCACGCGTGATCTGTTTTTTCTCTGCGGCTTCGATCTGCGTCACGGCCACAAAAGTTACCCGGCCAAAGGTTTCCAATCCCAGCCAACCGTTCGCAAAGGCCTGTCGCGCCTTGCCTTCAAGATCACCCTGACCCCAGTTCGAAAACTCGAACCCGCCCGAAACGCACCACTCACCGGTGCGCGCCGGGGAATGAAACACGTTCATGTCGCTTTCGTCGAAATGGATCGCTCGGGCCAGTTTCATTCTCGGTTCTCCAACAAGTCGGTCAGGGGGCGCAGATGCGTATCGACCCCGTCGCGGATCAGCATCCCGAAACGTTCATCCGTTCCAAGGAATACGCCACCATCGATCAGCGGTTCGCCCACGCCGCGCAGCAGGCCCATCCATTCGGCGTGCAAGGATGCGTTGCCATCCTCCTGCCAACGGTTGAGCCAGGTCAACATATGCCGTGACCAACTTTCCACCAGCTGCGTTGCAGAAACCTCGGCACAGCCTTCATCGTACAGCGCGGTGATATCTGGGGTTTCACCCGGCGCATCACTGGTTTGCAACAGCGTCAGTTCCCAACCGACGACCAGCCAGTCCGGCTCTTCCTGAGGCATTGATGCCGACGCCGCCGTCCGGAACCGGCCGCAACGCGCCCCGTTCACGCAAATCAGACCATCCCAACCCAGATGCACCGCAAGTTCTGGTGGGGCCAAGGCGCCCAGCGCGTTCTGGAATCCCACAGCGCAGAGTGGCAACATCACCACCGCATCCTGCAACGGCACCTCGGGGGCAAAAACAATTGCCACCCGCAGGAAATCCGCCTGAATATTGTAAACCACCGTCCCCGCATCACAGCCCAGCGCAGCCATTGCCAGCGCGCGCTCGAACGGGTCTTCCCCACCCTGAACCGGGTGGCCCGTCAGCAAGGGTGGGAAAACCGGCTGGCTCATGCGTTGCCTTTGGCAATCATGTCGCGGGCGATCTTGCGGAATGCCTCGGCCTGCGGGCTGTCAGGTTTGCTGACCACGATGGGCGCGCCTCCGTCAGCGGCGACCCGGATGTCCAGATGCAAGGGGATTTCGCCCAGCAGCGGCACGCCCAGCGCCTCTGCCTCGGACTTGACACCTCCATGACCGAAAACGTGTTCTTCATGCCCGCAGTTCGAACAGATATGCGTGGACATGTTTTCGATCATCCCGATGATGGGTGTCTTGAGCTGATTGAACATGTCGATCCCCTTGCGGGCATCGATCAGGGCCACGTCTTGCGGCGTCGAGACGACAATGGCTCCGTCCACCTGGAACTTCTGGCTCAGCGTCAGTTGCACGTCGCCTGTACCGGGTGGCAGATCGACGATCAGAACATCCAACGCGCCCCATTGCACCTGGCTCATCATTTGTTGCAGCGCACCCATCAGCATCGGCCCGCGCCAGACAACCGCCTGACCTTCATTGGTCATCAAGCCCATCGACATCATGGTGACGCCGTGGTTGCGCAGCGGCAGGATCGTCTTGCCGTCAGGGCTGGCCGGGCGGCCCGAGACACCCAGCATCCGGGGCTGCGACGGCCCGTAGACATCGGCGTCCAGCAGACCCACACGCCAACCTTCTGCGGCCAATGCGCAGGCAAGGTTGGCCGAAACGGTTGATTTGCCTACCCCACCCTTGCCGGACGCAACGGCAATGATCCGATCCACACCCGGCACCGCCTGCGGCCCGGTTTGCGATGGCTTGGGTTTCGGTTTCAGTTCCGGCGGAGCCTTGTCGGAATGCGCGGTCATCAAGGCCGAAACATTTGCAACGCCCTCCACCATCTGAGCGGCCTTTTCAGCCGTGGCGCGGACGGGTTCCATCTTTTCCGCGTGCTTCGGGTCGATCTCAAGCACGAAGCGTACCGTGTCGCCATCTACATTCAGGGCGCGCACGATGCCCGCGCTTACGATGTCCTGCCCGGATACCGGGTCGGTGATCTTTTTCAGGTTCGCCAGAACCGCGTCACGAACACTCATGCTTGTTCCCCTTGATGTGCCCTGCTGACAGGGGCGCGCATATCGACTCGCCGCTCATTGCACGTGTCTCCGTCTTTGTCTGTTCATTTGACGCATCCCGCCCCGCGAAGTTACGTTGAGCCATGCGCTTTGTCCTCTTGTGCCTGAGCCTGACGCTCTCTGCCACCCCCTCTTGGCCACAAGAGGCGATTGGCCTTGCGGCCCCGGCCGAGGTTAAAGACTCTGGCCTGTTGCAACATATCCTTCCTCGCTTCTCTCTCAAGACCGGGATCCGTGTTATTGCAGACGACGCCGGGGTTATGGTGCTGGAAACCGCTCCGCCCGGTGATCCGGTCTTTGCCCGCGGCGAGGTGATCTATCACCTGCGTATCGAAGACAGTGACCGCCAGGCCCGTTTTCTGGAATGGCTGAAGTCGGACATCGGCAAGCGCACGGTGGAAAGCTTTGCTCCGGCAGACGGAGAACCCTACTCTGCCAATTTTGATATTGCCGTGGTTGAATCCGGTGACATCGTCGAAGGCGACACCCAACTCGGCGAAGAATTGTCGATGACCCATTGCGGGCGCTGTCATGTCATCGGGCCAAGGAACCGTATGAATGGCCTGGGGTCGACGCCCTCTTTCGCCGTTCTGCGCGCAATGCCTGACTGGTCGCGGCGGTTCGAGGCGTTTTTCGCCCTGAACCCCCACCCTGCATTCACGCAGATCGACGGGCTGACGCCCCCTTTTGATCCCGAACGCCCTTCCCCAATTCACCCGGTTGAGATGACATTGGATGATCTTGACGCGATCCTTGCGTTCGTATCGCGCATCGACGCCGCAGATTTGGGCGCCCCCCTTAAGCTTCAGTGATCCTTTCTGTCCGAATAGTAATCCTCGGTCGTGACGACCCGAGGCCTGGGTTTTGACTGGAACGGATTGTCTTGGTGTTGGAACTGCACGTTCACCCGGCAATCGTCACACATCTGGATCATCCGCGCCTGATCCGAAGTCGCGAACATCGGGTGCGTGCCCGACAGCTTCTCCATGATCCGCTCGACCGTGGACTTCACGCCGAACAGCGCCCCGCATTCCACGCAGGCAAAAGGTTCTTCTTCGTTCAGAACCTGCTGTGACAGGGCCGCGTCGCTGAGATCAAGTTGTGGAACAAGCGTGATCGCATCCTCGGGGCAAATGGTCTTGCACATCCCGCATTGCAGACAGGCGTCTTGCTGGAAGTTCAGTTGCGGCTTGTCCGGGTTGTCGATCAAGGCACCGGATGGGCATAGCGACACGCAGCTGAGGCACAGGGTGCAGCTGTCGGTATTCACTGCAACCGCCCCGTAAGGCGCATTCTCGGGCAATGGCAAAGGCGCGTCGGCCTGCGGGTTCAGCGCCTGCGCTGCCAGCCGTGCAATTTGCCGGCGATTGCCCATAGGCAGAACCGGATCGGACAAAGGCCGGGGCACCGCTTGCCCGTACAGCAGATCGGACATCGCATCGGGGTCAGCCTCATCAATCAGGCCGGTGCCCTCTGGGCCTGCAATGGCATGTGCCAATTCAAGTTCCCGGTTCAGCGCTTCGCGTTCGGTCGACGGTGCCAAAAGAACATCCACCCGTGCAAACCCATGCGCCAGAGCCGCCAGCATCTCGGCATGGCCAAAGCCGGATATCACGTTCAGTTCCAAAGGGATGACGTCCGAAGGCAATCCACGCCCGAAACGCGCGGCCAACCTAATCATCTCGGCCCCGTGGGCGTCATGGACAAGCAGCCGAGGCGCGGTGCCGCCGGCCCGTCGATAGGTGCGAGCCAGAATATGCATCCGCGACAACAGCGCCGAAACAGGTGGGTCTTCATAGGTTATGGCCGTCGAAGGGCACAGCGCGGCGCATGCACCACAGCCTGCACATACCATCGGATCGACGGCAACATACTCGCCCGCCGGGGAAATCGCTCCGGTTGGGCAGATATCCAGACAGTTGGAACAGCCCACCTGCCCGGCCCGGGAATGGGCACACAGGGTTTCTTCCACCCGCACATAAAGTGGCTTTTCGAATGTTCCCACCAATTGCGCGGCTTCAAAAGCCAGCCTTTCCACCGCAACCGCATCCCTGGGATCAGCCCGCAGATAGCCTTCGCGCTTGGCCGGGGCCTGTACGAAAGGCGTTTCTCCTGCCAGGTCAATGACAATGTCGCATGCGGAATGCGCGCCGTCCTTTGGATCGGTCCATGCAAACGCGCCGCGCCCACCGGGCACGACCTGCTGAAGCGCGTCCAGACGCAGCGAAAACCCACCGAGCGCACCGGAAACCGAACGCAACCGCCCCCGCACCACGTCATAGTCCCGCGACAGAGGTTCCGACAGATCAGTCGTCATAACGGTCACTGCCAACGAATCCGCCAGACGCTCAGCCAGATCAAAGGCCACCGCACCGGGCCCGATGATGAAACAAGTGCCTTCACTGAAGACATCCACACTGGGTGTTACCGGTTGCGCCAGAACGGCCTCGGCCGCCAATGCGGCCATCTTGGGGGTCGCATCCGCACCTTGGTCGGACCACCCGGCCCGATCGCGCAGATCGACAATCCCGGGCGCGTCGATATTCAGATCTTCGGCCAGTGACCGAAAAACTTCCTGCTCTTGCAGGCAGGCAATGACTGTTTCGCCTTCCTGCATCAGCTTGGCGGCTGTTTCCAGTTCGGATGTACAAAGCGCGGTATGCACTCTGGAACACCTGATACTGCAAGCGCTCTCAATCACGTCCGGGTCCAGCACCTGAGTACCGGCGCAATCACATAGCAGAAGTTTCGTGGCCATATCCGCTCCTCGGGAAACCGTCCCGGTTCCATGCACACTAGGCTGTACCCCCGGGAAAGCAACTTCAACCCCTTGCCGCATTTCCTGCACAGGGTTGAATTTCGGCAATAAATGCCAGGAAACACAAGCATTCACGGGGCCTGCTCACGCAGTTGCTACCTTGGACTACGACCAAAGTCGTAGAGCATAGGCTTGGCACAAAGCCAGTTTGTGTACCATAGTGGACGTGGAAAGGCACGTGAGAGCCTTTCGGGGAGGAGCCAGTGGCCAAGGCCGCAAGCCAAAGTGAAATGCCGGTTGGCGTCATCGTGCGCAAGACACCCGGGGTCACACGTTGGGCCCGGTGGAACTGGCGTGCCGTGGCCCTTTTACCCGGCGCGGGGCCGGCCGACTGGCAGGAGTTGCGCCGTGAAGGCGATGCGGTCGAGTATCACGCGGCCACCCTGCCCCTGACGCTCTGGGCAGATGAAACCGAAGCCTACATGGTCAACCTGTCGGATGGTCAGCCTTCGCTGTACCTTGTGCTGCGGGACGAACTGAAGGGCGAAACACCCCTGAATGCAGTGCTGATCACCGCCTCTCCGTTCGAGGGGCAGGACTATGCGGATACTGGCGAAGAAATTGTCGAGAAGATCCCGATGACCGAAGGGTTGATTGCCTGGGTTCGCGATTTCGCTCTGAAACATCATCAGCACGAAGTGTTCGTCAAGCGCCGCCGCGACAAGAAGCGGACAGATCTGGTTGAAGACGGCAAGGGTGACGCGCGCATCCGGCAGACGTCGGACGTGTACCGCGCCCCGAGAAAGGCGCTGCAATGACCCGGCCCGATGGTTTCTGGTCTCGCCGAAAGGCCGCCGTTCAGGCCGAAGCCAAAGCCGAAGCGCTGGCCCTTGAAGAACAGGTAATCGCAGAACGGCAAGCGGAGCTGGAAGAAAAGGATGACGCCGAGATTCTGGCCGAGTTCAACCTTCCCGACCCAGAGACCCTGCAACCCGGTGACGATGTTTCGGGCTTCATGGCCAAGGCCGTGCCCGATCGCCTGCGTCGCCGCGCCCTGCGTCGGCTGTGGCGGCTGAACCCGGTTCTGGCCAATGTCGACGGGCTGGTTGATTACGGCGAGGACTATACCGATGCGGCCTGCGTGATCGAAAACATGCAAACCGCCTATCAGGTTGGCAAAGGCATGCTGGCGCATATCGAAGCACTGGCGGCCGACGCGGAAGAGGCCAAAGATGATGCACCCGAAGGCGAAGTCGGTACGCGCGCTGAACCCGAGGCCGCGCCGGTCGAACCCGATCCCGTTCCCGAGCCGGTTTCCGTCGCTCGGGTGGAAGAGCCGGAAGAAGTCGACCTTCCCCCGGTGCCACGTCGAATGACATTTGAATTTGAAGGATGACCGAATGACCACAAGTGACGCGCACGCTCTGGACGTTTCAGCCGAGGATCGCCTGCGCGCGGATTTCTACAACTTTCTGGGCTTGCTGCTCGCCGGCCCGCCCGACCAGATGCTGCTGGATCAAATGGCGGGCCTCAGCGGTGATGACACTGATCTTGGTCAGGCCATCCAAGCCATGGCGCGGGTCGCCAAGGTCACCAAGCCCGCCGCCGCTGAACGGGAATTCAATGCATTGTTCATCGGTTTGGGTCGGGGCGAATTGCTGCCCTATGCCAGCTTCTACCTCACGGGCTTCCTGAACGAGAAACCTTTGGCGCAGCTTCGCAATGACATGGCGGTGCGTGGGATCACACGCGCCCAGAACGTGTTTGAGCCCGAGGACAACATCGCCTCATTGATGGAGATGATGGCAGGCATGATCGTTGGGCGTTTTGGCGGCCCGGCATCCCTTGGTGACCAGAAAGCGTTCTGGAACAAACATATCGGCCCCTGGGCCGCACATTTCTATTCGGATTTGGAAGCTGCCGAGAACTCGGTTCTCTATGCATCCGTCGGCACCGCCGGTCGGGTGTTCATGGAGATCGAGCGCGAAGCGTTCCGGATGACGGCGGGGTAGCCCGCACATCGCCGGTGCCCTGTGGGCACCAAACCGCAATTGGGACAGGAGGAGCCCATGAGCAAGACCAAGGAAGAAGGCGCCACACGCCGCGACTTCCTCAAACTGGCCGGAACCGCAGCACCAGCTGCCGTTGCCACCGCCAGCCTGACCGGGAAAGCCGAAGCGGCCGAACTGCCGACAGACGATACCCGCATTCAGGATACCGCGCATACGCGCGCCTACATCGAGAGCACCCGGTTCTAGGATCGGACGTTTTCACACCCGACTGACGGTTGCGATTGGCCCCGACGTCGGCTTCAGCAGTACCAAGCCAGCCGTGGCATACACGGCGCGCAAGGGAGGAAACAAATGCTTAGGAAAAAGACCAACGGGGTTGCGAAACGCCCCCAGCGGACAAGTATCCTGTCCCAGGTCGGCGAGAAAACCGTCGATCGCCGCGCATTTCTGCGTGGCTCGGGCCTGACGATCGGCGGCCTCGCCGCGATCAGCGCCACGGGTGGAACCGTGACACCAGCCAGTGCCCAGACAGCGGCAAACCAAGCCGTTGAAAATATCAAATCCGTCTGCACGCATTGCTCGGTCGGCTGTACGGTCGTTGCCGAAGTTCAGAATGGGGTCTGGATCGGGCAGGAACCCGGTTGGGACAGCCCGTTCAACCTGGGTGCACACTGCGCCAAAGGGGCATCGGTTCGCGAGCACGCCCATGGCGAACGCCGCCTTAAATATCCGATGAAAAAGGAAGGCGGAGAGTGGAAGCGCATCAGCTGGGAAGAGGCGATCAACGAGATCGGCGACGGCATGATGAGCATCCGCGAAGAATCCGGGCCAGACAGCGTATACTGGTTGGGTTCCGCCAAGCACAACAACGAACAGGCCTATCTGTTCCGCAAGTTCGCGGCCTATTGGGGCACGAACAACGTGGACCATCAGGCCCGTATCTGCCACTCGACCACCGTTGCGGGTGTTGCGAATACATGGGGCTACGGCGCCATGACCAACAGCTACAACGACATGCACAACAGCAAGGCGATCTTCATCATCGGCGGCAACCCGGCCGAGGCGCATCCCGTCTCGCTGCTGCATATTCTGCGCGCAAAAGAGCAGAACAACGCGCCACTGATCGTCTGCGACCCGCGCTTTACACGCACCGCGGCGCATGCGGATGAATATGTCCGTTTCCGCCCCGGCACAGATGTTGCGCTGATCTGGGGTATCCTCTGGCACATCTTCGATAACGGTTGGGAAGACAAAGAGTTCATCCGCACCCGCGTCTGGGGCATGGATCAGATCCGCGAAGAAGTTGCCAAGTGGAATCCGGACGAGGTGGAACGCGTCACCGGTACTCCGGGGTCGCAGTTGAAGCGTGTTGCCCGCACGATGGCCAACAACCGTCCGGGTACGGTTGTCTGGTGCATGGGCGGCACCCAGCACACCAACGGCAACAACAACACCCGCGCCTATTGCGTACTTCAGCTTGCTTTGGGCAACATGGGAACCTCGGGCGGAGGCACCAACATCTTCCGCGGCCATGACAACGTTCAGGGCGCAACCGACCTTGGTGTTCTGTCCCACACCCTGCCCGGCTATTATGGCCTGTCCGCAGGCGCATGGGGTCACTGGGCCCGCGTCTGGGGAGAAGACCCGGAGTGGCTGGCCGGTCAATTCGCCACGATCAAGGACAAGGACGGCAAGGACAAGCCGTTGCAGAACGAGCGCGGCATCCCGGTTTCCCGCTGGATCGACGGTGTTCTGGAAGACCCGGCGAACATGGATCAGGACAACAATGTCCGCGCCATGGTTCTGTGGGGCCACGCGCCCAACTCGCAGACCCGGATGACGGAAATGAAGACGGCGATGGAGAAGCTGGACATGCTGGTCGTGATCGACCCGTATCCCACCGTTTCTGCCGTTCTGCATGACCGCACCGATGGCGTTTACCTGCTGCCGGCCTGTACGCAGTTCGAAACGCGTGGCTCGGTCACGGCGTCGAACCGTTCGCTGCAATGGCGTGACAAGGTGGTTGACCCGCTGTTCGAAAGTCTGCCGGACGAGGTCATCATGGCCAAGTTCGCCAACAAGTTCGGCTGGGCGGATCGGTTCTTCCGCAATATCGAGATGGAAGACCCCGAAACCCCGAATGTTGAAAGCATCACGCGCGAGTTCAACGCGGGCCTCTGGACCATCGGCTATACCGGTCAGTCGCCGGAACGTCTGAAAAGCCATATGGCCAACCAGCACACGTTCGACAGAACCACGTTGCAAGCCATTGGTGGACCAAACGACGGCGAATACTACGGTCTGCCGTGGCCGTGCTGGGGCACACCGGAAATGGGCCATACGGGGACACCGAACCTCTATGACATGTCCAAACCGGTGGCCGAAGGCGGCCTGACCTTCCGTGCCCGTTTCGGTGTGGAGCGCGACGGCGACAACCTGCTGGCCGAAGGGGTCTATAGCGTTGGATCGGAAATTCAGGATGGATACCCTGAGTTTACGATGCAGATGCTGATGGATCTTGGCTGGGACGGTGATCTGACGGCCGAGGAACGCGCGGCCATCGACGCCGTGGCGGGGCCAAAGACCAACTGGAAAACCGACCTGTCCGGCGGTATCCAGCGGGTCGCGATCGCACATGGCTGTGCGCCCTTCGGGAACGCCAAGGCCCGCGCGGTTGTCTGGACCTTCCCGGATCCGATCCCGCTGCATCGCGAACCGCTCTATACGAACCGGCGCGATCTGGTGGCCGACTATCCGACCTACGAGGACCGTCAGGCCTATCGCCTGCCCACCCTTTACGCATCGATTCAAAAGAACGACTTTTCAAAGGATTACCCGATAATCCTGACATCAGGTCGTCTGGTCGAGTATGAAGGCGGCGGTGATGAAACCCGGTCGAACCCGTGGCTGGCCGAGCTTCAGCAGGACATGTTCGTCGAGATCAATCCGCGCGACGCCAACAACCTTGGTATTCGGGACGGATCACAGGTCTGGGTCGAGGGTCCCGAGGGCGGAAAGGTCAAGGTGATGGCAATGCTGACCAACAGGGTCGGTGCCGGCGTGGCCTTCATGCCGTTCCACTTCGGCGGCCATTTCCAGGGCGAGGACCTGAGGGAGAAATACCCCGCTGGTGCAGACCCCTATGTGCTGGGTGAAAGCACCAACACCGCCCAGACCTATGGCTATGATTCAGTGACCCAGATGCAGGAGACCAAGGCGACTCTCTGCAAGATCTGGGCAGCGTAAGGAGGACGACAAATGGCTAGAGCAAAGTTTCTCTGCGACGCTGAACGCTGCATCGAGTGCAACGCCTGCGTAACCGCGTGCAAGAACGAACACGAGGTGCCGTGGGGCATCAATCGCCGCCGGGTGGTGACGATCAATGACGGCAACCCGGGCGAACGCTCGATCTCGGTCGCCTGTATGCATTGTTCGGATGCGCCCTGCATGGCGGTGTGCCCGGTCGACTGCTTCTATCAGAACGAAGAAGGGGTCGTCCTGCACTCCAAGGACCTGTGCATTGGCTGCGGCTATTGCTTCTATGCGTGCCCCTTCGGCGCGCCGCAATATCCACAGGCGGGTAACTTCGGATCGCGCGGCAAGATGGACAAATGTACCTTCTGCGCCGGCGGCCCTGAGGAAACGCACTCGACCGCAGAGTTCGCCAAATACGGTCGCAACCGGATCGCCGAGGGCAAGCTGCCCATCTGCGCCGAGATGTGTTCCACCAAGGCCCTGCTCGCCGGTGACGGCGACGTGGTTTCCGCAGTTTACCGCGAACGCGTCGTGGCGCGCGGTTTCGGTTCGGGCGCCTGGGGTTGGGGCACGGCCTACGACCAGAAAGACGGCTGAAGTCCGGCCTTGAAAAAACAGCCTCCCGCCCTTTGCGGGGGGCTTTTCAGGTGATGTGATCGGGGATCCGTTTCCTGAAACGTCACACCAAACATATTTGAGAGGCACGCATGACCAATGATGTTTACTGGCTGCTGAAGCTTGACCTTGATCTGGATAAAAAGGATGAGTTCGAAGCGCTTATGGCAGAAATGGTCACGGCCACGCAGCACGAGACCGGCGCCAGAAGCTATGATTGGCACATGACCGGTTCGGCCGTCCATATCTTCGAACGCTACGCCAGTTCCGAAGATGCCATGATACATATGCAAAACTTCGGTGCCAATTTTGCTGAACGGTTTCTGGCCCTTCTGACGCCAGTGGGGTTGGACGTGTATGGTCCGGCCAAGGATGATCTTCGCGAAGCGCTCGCACCGGTCGGCGCCGTCTTTCACCAGCAAATTGGCGGGTTTGACCGCTGATATGAAATTGCACAGGAGGATACCCCTATGCGTCTGATCCAGTATCTGCTGGTTTCGATTTTTCTGACCGGAGCCGCATGGGCGCAAGAGACCTCTGAACCCACGGCAGATGAGCGCACCTCGACCGGTGGAGCAACAACCCTGGAAGACATTCTCGCCCGGCAGCGTGGTGAAACCGTCGACAACAGCTATCGTTCCGAGAACACAGGTCAGGGCAATGCAGAGGGGTTGCTGGGTCAGCTTGGCACGCGCGGTGTGGCCTCGGACAGTGACGTGTATCGCGCTTTGCGCTATGGCTCGGCTGATGTGACGGTGTCTTCTCATGGTCCGGCAGACAGCGTGCTGATTCAGGATGGCGGCATGTGGTGGCTGACCTTCCGCACCGGACCGCTGCGCGAATACGGCACCTATGTCATTGCCGGGATGCTGGGCATTATCCTGTTGTTTTTCCTGATCCGCGGCAAGATTCGCATCGACGGCGAGAAAACCGGACGCACGGTCACGCGTTTCAACGGGTTCGAGCGCTTCGGCCACTGGCTGTTTGCCGGGTCATTCCTGATCCTTGGCATCACGGGCCTGCTGACGCTTTATGGGCGCGACTTCCTGATTCCGGTTTTCGGGAAAGAGGGCTTTGCGACCCTCGCGCAGGGCTGCAAGTGGTTGCACAACAATCTGGCCTGGGCCTTTATGCTGGGCCTGATCATCGTCACGGTAAACTGGATTGCCCACAACATCCCCAACCGCGTCGATCTGAAATGGCTGGCCGCAGGTGGCGGGTTGTTCACCAAAAACAGCCACCCACCGGCAAAGAAGTTCAACGCCGGACAAAAAATCATATTCTGGGCCTGCATCCTGCTGGGCGTCTCGATCAGCCTGTCGGGTCTGTCGCTGCTGTTCCCGTTCGAGATGCCCTTGTTTGCCAAAACCTTCCAGATCGCCAATTCGACCGGTATTCCGCAAATGATGGGCCTGAACCTGCCGGTGCAGATGTCGCCGCAGGAAGAAATGCAATATGCCCAAGTCTGGCACGTGATGGTTGCTTATGTGTTCATTGCGATCATCGTGGCGCATATCTATCTCGGCTCTGTCGGAATGGAGGGCGCCTTTGACGCCATGGGCACCGGCGAGGTCGAAGAACAATGGGCCCGTGAACACCACTCTTTGTGGCTGGAAGAAGTTCAGGAAAAAGAGGCAGGCAAAACCGCCGCCTCGCCTGCTGAATAGATGCGGGGGCTGGTTCTGGCCCTGGCGCTGATCCCTCTGCCCGCCTTGGCCGAATTCTTCACACTCAAGGGACACGGCGGCCCAATCATGGGGATCGCCACAGCCCCGGACGGGCGGATCGCAACAGCCAGCTTCGACAATTCCGTCGGGCTCTGGGCTGATCGGACCCCCGAATGGCTGGAAGGTCACGAAGCCGCCGTGAACGCCGTTGCCTTCAATGGCACGGCCATCTACTCGGCCGGAGATGACTTCACCCTGCGCAAGTGGCCCGGCGGCGACGTGGTTGGGCGACATCAGGGCAAGATCGTGGGTTTGGCAGCGTCCAAGACCCACGTCGCAACCGCCAGTTGGGACGGAACGATTGGGGTTTGGCCCGTGAACGGAACTGCCCCCACAACTCTTGGGCCGACCGGAAGCGGTGTGAACGCCGTGGTGTTTTCTTCAGACGGCACACAGCTTTATTCAGCGGGCATGGATGGATCGCTGCGCATTTGGGACGTAAGGAGTGGACAAGAGATCACCCGGCTCATCGAACACGGGTTCGGCATCAACGAACTGGTCCTGAATGAACAGGACAACTGGATCGCTTACGGTGCCGTTGACGGAGTGACCCGAATACTGGACCTTTCCACCGGTGAAGAACGCGATTTCACTCTGGATCGTCGCCCGATCCTTGCCTTGGCGCTCAGCCCGGATCGTCGGTTTCTGGCCGTGGGCGACGGTGAAGGCTATATCATGGTCATCGATACCTCGGACTGGCGCATCGCGCAGGACTTTCGCGCAACGTTGCGGGGGCCAGTCTGGGCCCTGGCCTTTTCGGTCGATGGTGAAAACATCCATGCGGGCGGAATTGACGAGGCCATGTACAGTTGGCCAGTCACCACCTTGTCCGACCGGCAACAGATGGCTTCTGCCGAGCCGAGTTTTCTGCAAAACCCCGACGAGATGGACAATGGTGAGCGTCAGTTCGCGCGGAAATGCTCGATCTGTCACAGCCTGACACCCGACAGCCAACGCCGCGCAGGTCCCTCCTTGCACGGGGTTTTCGGCAGACGCGCGGGCACGTTACCGGGATATTTGTACTCGGATACGCTGCAAGGCTCTGATATCATTTGGAATGACGAAACAATAAATGCTCTTTTCGACGAAGGGCCTGACCATTACATTCCAGGGTCCAAGATGCCGATGCAGCGAATTACACAAGCTCAGGATCGTCAGGATCTTATTGCTTTTCTGCGCCGCGCAACAAGCGCCCGGAACTGAACTGGAGGAGACCATGAAAGCCTTTCTTGCCGCGGTCGCCGCAATGGTCGTCATTGCCGTGGCAGCCCCTGCCGTGCTGGATCGGATCGGGTTCACCGCCGCCGACGCCACGTCCGGCTCTGCCGTGCGCCTCGACTGAATGTCGCACTACCTGACCACCCGCGAACTGGCCGATCTGCTGCGCATCGGCGAGCGCAAAGCTTATGATCTTGCCGCCTCGGGCGAGGTGCCCTGTGTACGCGCCATGGGCAAGCTGCTGTTCCCGCGGGCCGAAATCATTGCCTGGCTCAACGCGTCGCGATCCGGTCCGCAGGTCGCCGAACCGCCCCTGCCACAGATTGTTGCCGGCAGCCACGATCCCCTGCTGGATTGGGCGCTGCGTGAAAGCGGATCGGGGCTTGCCACCTATTACGACGGCTCCTTTGACGGGCTGACACGGCTGAGCGAACGCAGCGCACAGGCGGCTGTGTTGCACATCCACGAAGACGGAGGGTTCAACGAAAAATCCCTGCGGGACGCCTTGGGCGAAGGGCCGGTGGTGCTGTACGAAGTCGCCCGGCGCAAGCGCGGGCTGCTTCTTGCCCCGGGCATATCGGATATCAAAACGTTCAAGGATCTCAAATCGCGCCGCGTGATCATGCGTCAGGACAGTGCGGCCAGCCAACACCTCTTCGATAGCCAGCTGGAAGCCCATGGCATGAGCCGAGACGATCTGGACGTAACCCCCGGCTGCGCGCGCACCGAAGAAGAACTGGCCATCGCCCTTCACGGCGAAAAGGCCGAGGCCGGCTTCGGGCTGGGTGCTTTGGCAGGGCTTTACAACCTGGGTTTCGTCCCCACCCATTCCGAAAGGCTGGATCTGGCGGTTTGGCGCAGGTCATATTTTGATCCGCCAATGCAAAAACTGATAACTCTGCTGCGCTCGGATCAATTTGCCCAAAGGGCCCGTGAATTCGGTGGCTACGACCTGTCGGGCCTGGGCACGATACACCACAACGGTGCCAGCGGATGACCCCTCGCCCGCCTTTTACCTTGTTAGGATACGCCCGTCACAGGCCGGCTTAGTCGGCGTTCGGAAAGAACACCTGCTGCCCGTCCAGCCTGAACGACGCGATCGCCTCCTGCCCGTCCGGCCCCGTCAGCCAGTCGATGAAACGTTGGCCGGCTGCCGCCCGCACATGCGCGTGCTTTTCGGGATTCACGAGGATCACGCCGTATTGATTGAACAGGCGCGGATCCCCTTCGACCAGAACGTCAAGGTTTCCCCGGTTTCCAAAAGACAACCACGTGGCCCGATCCGTCAGCGTGTAGGCATCCATTCCACCGGCCACATTGAGGGTCGCCCCCATGCCAGATCCGGTTTCTCGATACCACGTACCCGAGGCGTCGGCAGGGTCCAGCCCGGCCGCGGACCAATAGCCCAGTTCGGCCTTGTGCGTTCCGCTGTCGTCACCGCGTGATGCAAACGGCGCTTCCGCCTCGGCGATTTTTGAGAGCGCGGCCAAAACATCGGCGCCGCCGCGAATTCCGGCAGGGTCAGACTTGGGGCCGACCAGAACGAAATCATTGTACATCAAATCCTTCCGCTCCACGCCCCAACCGTCAGCAACGAATTTCTCCTCGGCCGGTTTGGAGTGAACCAAAAGAACATCCCCGTCCCCGTTGATGGCGTTGCGAATGGCCTGACCGGTGCCCACTGCCACAACACGGACATCGACACCTGATTCGGCTTCGAACCACGGCAGGATGTAATCCAACAGTCCCGAGTTCTGCGTTGACGTTGTCGACTGCACCACAATAAATGGTTCTTCTGCTGAAACCGCGCTGGTCAACAGGCCCAAAGCTATCACCGCTGCCCGAATTGGTTTCCGGAACATCACACTCTCCTCTTTCTCTTTTTCAGGTTACCAATCCGCCTGCCAAATAGCGGCGCGACGCATCGCTTTGGGGAGATTCCAAAACCTGTTTTGCCGTACCGTGTTCCACGACATGTCCGCCCTGCATCATGACCACGTCCGAGGCCAAACGGCGTGCCTGACCGATATCATGCGTCACCATCACGATCCGCACAGCCCGAGCCGACGCCCGCAATATCATTCGTTCGATCATCTGGGTCGCGCTTGGATCCAGTGCGCTGGTGGGCTCGTCCAGAAACAAGGTCTCGGGGTTCAATGCCAGCGCTCGGAGAATCGCCAATCGCTGCGCCTCCCCTCCGGACAATGACCGCGCGGGTTGTCTGGCCTTTCCGTCCAGCCCTCCTTCGGTCAGCAATTCGGCGATACGGACCTTACGAGCCGTTCGCCCCATGCCTTGACGCTTGAGAACGAAGTCAAGGTTTGCCGCAACCGATCGACGCAGCAGAACCGGTTTCTGAAATACCATGGCCTGGCGGGCTTTCTGTGCCGCGCCAAGCGGTTTTCCATCCTGGACGACCCGCCCCCGATCCGGCGTGATCAGCCCGTGCAGACAGCGCAGCAACAGGCTTTTGCCTGCACCGTTGGGGCCAAGAATCAAGGTTGGTCCCGGCCCATCCAGATCCAATGACGAGACCTCCAACAACGCCTTGCCATTACTGCGGATTTGCAGGTTCTCGACCTTCAGGCAATTCACCATGTCGCAGAGCAGGTCACGCATGACGCACCCCTTCCTGTTCGGCCCGCAGGCTGACCGCGCTGACCATCGCGTTCACGGCCACCGCGATCCCGATCAAGATTGCCCCCAAGGCCAGTGCCAGCGCCAGATTTCCTTTCGAGGTTTCCAGCGCGATCGTCGTCGTCATCACGCGCGTCACATGGTTGATGTTGCCGCCCACGATGATCACCGCGCCCACCTCGGCAATGGCGCGCCCGAACCCCGCAAGCAAGGCCGTAACCAATGCCAGCCGTGCATCCCACAGCAGCACAGGGACCGATGCCAGCCGTGACACGCCCAGTGATCGCAGCTGTTCGGAATATTCCTCGGCCAGCATTTCGACCACCTGCCGGGTCAATGCCGCGATAATGGGAGTGACCAACACGACCTGAGCAATGATCATGGCCGTCGGGGTATACAAAAGCTCGAGCACACCCAACGGGCCGGAGCGGGACAGCATCAGATAGACCAGCAGCCCCACGACCACGGGCGGGAACCCCATCAAGGCATTCATCAGAACGATCAGCATCCGCCGCCCCGGAAACCTGGCCACGGCCAGGGCGGCGCCGACGGGCATGCCGATCAGGGCAGAAATCAGAACCGCAAACACGGATACTTTCAGGGACAACAGCACAATCGCCCACAGCTCTGAGTCTCCCTCAAAGATCAGCGCGATTGCAGAGCTGAATTCTGATGCAAATCCCTGCATTTCTTCCCATTGACTTCACATTTCGTATGAAATGCGTTCGTTTACAGGTAAATACTACTCTGTTTTCAAATCGAGTACAGACACATATCCGGCATTCAAAATGAAAAACGCGGCCCCGTTTGGGACCGCGCTGTAATTTTTCGAATTGACGGCGTACGTCAGTTCAATGCTGCATCAGTGATCTGATGCGTCCAGGCCCCTTCAGGCGTTTTGGTGATAACCGGATCAGACCCGCCTGCCAGCAATGTGTTGACGGTGCGTTCGAAATCAGCCGGGTCCAGCGCGCCGTTCGACCCTGCGGTCAACTTGGCTATCTCACCCATCATACGCTTTTGGTGCTCTTCCGTCTGAGCACCGGTTGCATCGTTTTCCAGAACGATTTCCGCCGCTTCGTCCGGGTTCTCCTCGGCATATTTCCAACCCTTCATCGACGCGCGAACGAACCGCTCCATCTTGTCGACGAAAGCCGCATCGCTTAGGTTCTCTTCCAGAACGTAAAGACCGTCTTCCAGCGTCGCCACGCCCTGGTCTTCGTATTTGAAGGTCACCAGCTCATCCGGGCTGACACCGGCATCGATGACCTGCCAGTATTCATTGTAGGTCATGGTGCTGATGCAATCCGCCTGACGCTGAAGCAACGGGTCGACGTTGAAGCCCTGTTTCAGAACTTCCACGCCGTTTTCGCTTTTGCCATCGGTGCTGATGCCCAACTGGCTCATCCAGCTCATGAAGGGAAACTCGTTGCCAAAGAACCAGACACCCAGCGTGCGGTTCTTGAGGTCCTCGGGCGACGATATCCCGGCGTCTTTCCAGCAGGTCAGCATCATGCCAGAGCTTTTGAACGGTTGCGCGATATTCACCAGCGGCAGCCCTTTTTCACGGGCAGCAAGCGCGGCGGGCATCCATTCGACGGTGACATCGGCGCCACCGCCTGCAATCACCTGTGTCGGAGCGATATCAGGCCCGCCGGGCAGAATGGTGACGTCCAGCCCCTCTTCTTCATAAAAGCCCTTGTCCTTGGCAACGTAATAGCCCGCGAATTGTGCTTGCGTGACCCATTTCAGTTGCAATGTCACCTCATCCGCCGCCAGCGCCGCACTGGCTGCCAGACCAAAGGCGGCAACCGCCCCGCTGAGTAGCTTGTTCATCTTCATTTCTCCTAGTTGCTTGTTGTGCCCCAATTTCGGGGTCTGTTGATTTCTTTGTTTTATCCGCGCTGTGACGGGTGCCAGAAGGTCACCACTTTTTCGATCCCCGCCACCAGACCATAAAAGGCTGTACCTGCGAGTGCCGCAACAACGATTTCGGCCCAGACCATGTCCAACGACAGTTGCCCGACACTGGTTGAGATCCGGAACCCCATACCAAGTGTCGGCGAGCCGAAGAACTCGGCCACGATAGCGCCGATCAGCGCCAAAGTGGTGGAAATCTTCAGCCCGTTGAAAATGAAGGGCATCGCCGCAGGCAGTCGCAGCTTCAAAAAGCTCTGCCAATAGGTTGCGGCATAGGTCTCCATCAGATCGCGTTGCATCGAGGTGGCTTCACGTAGCCCGGCCACGGTGTTGACGAGCATCGGAAAGAACACCATCACAACCACCACCGCCGCCTTGGAGTGCCAGTCGAACCCGAACCACATCACCAGGATGGGGGCGGTTCCGACAATCGGCAGGGCGGCCACGAAATTGCCGACCGGCAACAGGCCCAGGCGCAGGAAATCCCAGCGGTCCACGGCAATCGCCATCAGAAAGGCGGCAATGCACCCGATGACATAGCCGCTGAGCGCGCCCTTGATGATGGTCTGCACAAAGTCAGCCCACAGGATCGGAAGGCTGTCCGCAAACCGCACCGCAATCACCGATGGCGCTGGCAGGATGACCAGTGGAACCTCAAGCCCGCGCACCAGAAGCTCCCAGATCCCGATGACCGTCAGGCCAAAGATCAGCGGGGCCAGAAGCCGCACCATTCGGGTGTCGGCGTAAGGCCCGCTGGCCAACCGGCTGTTCAACCACCAGCCAAAGAGCCAAAGCAGGACAGCACAGAAAACCAGTATCATTGCGCCATCCCCATTCGTTTCAGTACGGCCCGTTCAATCAGCCCCAGCAGCCCGACCAGGCACGCCGCCAGAATGGCCGCCGCGAACAGAGCCGACCAGATCTGTACCGTCTGACCGTAATAGCTGCCAGCAAGCAACCGCGCGCCCAGACCGGCAACAGCCCCTGTCGGAAGCTCACCAACAATGGCACCGACCAGCGACGCAGCGATCCCGATTTTCAGCGAAGTGAACAGATACGGCATGGATGCCGGCAGGCGCAGCTTCCAGAAACCCTGAGACCGGCTGGCGTTATACGTCCGCAACAAATCCAGCTGCATCGCATCAGGACTGCGCAATCCTTTGACCATGCCGACGACAACCGGAAAGAAACTCAGATAGGCCGATATGATCGCCTTGGGAATGATCCCTTGAATACCAACGGAATACAGCACCACAATGATCATCGGCGCCAGCGCGATGATCGGAATGGTTTGACTGACAATGGCCCATGGCATGACCGACAGGTCCATCACACGGCTATGCACGATACCCACGGCCAGAAGGATTCCCAGCCCGGTGCCAATCGCAAACCCAAGCATCGTTGCACTCAGCGTGACCCAGCCGTGATAGATCAGTGACCGTTTCGAGGTGATCTTTTTCTGGACCGTCGTTTCCCACATCTCGATGGTGACCTGATGCGGGGCCGGCAGTCGAGGCCGGTCCTGTTCCCATGTGGCCGGGATGGCGAAAGTGTTGTTCAAAACAAGACCAACCTCGGACATGTCACGCCGGTCCTTGGCGGATGGCGGCTGCACGACGGCCCCGGCACGTTCCTGTTCGGTCAACACGCCCTTTATGTTCATCGGAATACAGGCCACGTACCAGAACAGAACAATTGCGGCGATGACTGTGAATACGGCGATGACCTGCTTCATGCACGCCACTCCATTCTGAAGACCGGAACGGTATCCGGTGGCACAGGAGGTTCCTCGGCCGTCACTTCAAACCCTTCACGGCGATAAAAGCGTTGCGCCGCCGTATTGGGCCGATGCGTCGTCAGCCAGAGAAAATCCCGGCCCTCTTTTGCCTTGTCGACAAGGCGCTTGCCGATACCCTGCCCCGTCCGGCTGCAATACAGCGCGCCGATTTTGTTCTGTGTCGGGTCCACTGACATGTAGCAATCGACCGGATCACCTGCGACCCACATTTCACGGTCGTCGAATGCGTCGCTGATCAGTTTTGCCAGTTCATCGACCGGCAGTTCGTCGGGCATCCAGTCTGTTTGCGTGACCCAGTCATGAACAACCCTGGCACAGGCTGGCACATCGCCTGGTGCCGCGCGCCGGATTTTATCCGCATTCAGGTTAGTCGTCATTGGAATGCCCACCCCGCAAACCTTCTCGGACGCGATGCGCGACCTCAATGAATTCCGGAGTGTCACGGATATCCAGCGGCCGTTCCTTGGGCAGCGGGCTGTCAATCACATCTGCAATCCGCCCGGGCCGCGGGCTCATCACCACGATCTTTGTGCTCAGGTAAACCGCCTCGGGAATGGAGTGTGTCACGAATCCGATCGTCTTTTCCGTCCGCGCCCAGAGCTCAAGAAGCTGCTCGTTCAGGTGGTCCCGCACGATCTCATCCAGCGCCCCGAACGGCTCGTCCATCAGCAGGATATCCGCGTCAAACGCAAGGGCCCGCGCGATACTGGCCCTCTGCTGCATCCCGCCCGACAACTGCCAGGGAAACTTTCCGCCAAACCCTTCCAGATCAACGAGTTCCAGGACCCTCTTCACCTGCTCATCCTGTTCGACAGCGGTGAATCCCATTATCTCAAGAGGCAGTTTTATGTTCTTGGCAATTGTGCGCCAAGGATAAAGGCCCGCCGCCTGGAAAACATACCCATACGCCCGGTTTCGACGCGCCTCATCAGGCGTCATGCCATTGACGGTCAGCGTCCCGCCCGTAGGTGTCTCAAGGGCTGCGATACAGCGTAGAAAGGTGGTTTTGCCACAACCGGACGGACCGATGAAACTGACGAAATCGCCCTTCTCAATTGTCAGGTTCACGTCCTTGAGGGCGTGTACTGGCCCATCGTTGGTCTGGAATGTCAGGTCTAGCTGCCTTGCCTCGATGACGGGCCGGGTCGTGCTTTCAGTGTTCATTTTATTGCCTTGAGAAGAGTGGTGCCAGGGCCGCCGGCAAGGCCGCCCCAACTGATCAAACACCGGTCGCCGGAATTCCCGTCCGCTCGACAGGCCTTGGGGCCGTCAGCTCTTTCCAGGTGCTCAGCGCCTTGTTGACGGTAGAGTTCGCCTCGCGCGCGACAAAGCCCCCATGACCTTCCTGCGTGCGGATTTCACCGTCATGCACCGCCACCTGTCCCCGTGTCAGGGTAAAGCGTGGCAGACCTTTGACCTCCTTGCCCTCAAACACGTTGTAATCAATCGAGGATTGCTGGGAACCGGCACTGATCGTTTTGGATTTCTCAGGATCCCAAACGACAAGATCAGCATCCGCCCCGACCAGAATGGCACCCTTTTTAGGATAGCAATTCAATATCTTGGCAATGTTTGTTGAAGTGACGGCCACGAATTCATTCGGTGTCAGGCGTCCAGTGTTGACCCCATGGGTCCACAGCATCGGCATCCGGTCTTCCAGCCCGCCGGTGCCGTTCGGGATCTTGGTGAAATCCCCAACACCAAAACGTTTCTGTTCGGTTGTGAAGGCGCAGTGATCGGTGGCGACCACGCTCAGCGTTCCCGATTGCAGGCCATTCCAGAGGCTGTCCTGATGCTGTTTGTTGCGGAACGGAGGGCTCATGACCCGTCGCGCCGCGTGGTCCCAATCCTGATTGAAATATTCACTTTCGTCCAATGTCAGGTGCTGGATCAGGGGCTCTCCCCATACTCGCTTACCCTGCATTTTTGCCCGGCGGATGGCTTCGTGCGCCTCTTCACACGAGGTGTGTACAACATACAGCGGCACACCCGCCATGTCCGCGATCATGATTGCCCGGTTGGTGGCTTCGCCTTCCACCTGCGGCGGGCGGGAATACGCATGTGCTTCGGGGCCGGTGTTCCCTTCGGCAAGCAGCTTGGCGCTCAGCTCTGCCACCACATCCCCGTTCTCGGCATGTACCAGGGCGGTACCGCCAAGCTCGGCAAGTCGCTTGAACGAGGCGAACAACTCATCATCATTCACCATCAGCGCGCCCTTGTAGGCCATGAAATGCTTGAAGGTGTTGATGCCGCGCGTCTCGATCACGGTTTTGATGTCGTCGAACACCTGTTCCCCCCACCAGGTCACCGCCATATGGAACGAATAGTCACAATTCGCCCGTGTCGACTTGTTGTCCCAACGTTTCAGCGCATCCAGCAGACTTTCACCCGGGTTGGGCAGTGCAAAATCGACAACCATGGTCGTGCCGCCAGCCAGCGCCGCCCGCGTCCCGCTTTCAAAGTCATCGCTGGAATAGGTGCCCATGAACGGCATTTCGAGATGGGTATGAGGGTCAATCCCGCCCGGCATGACAAAACAGCCGGTGGCGTCCAGTTCCTTGTCCCCCTTCAGGTTCATACCGATTTCGGTGATCACGCCACCCTCGACCAATACGTCCGCCTTGTAAGTCAAATCCGCGGTGACAACGGTTCCGTTTTTGATGACAGTACTCATTTTGAACTCCCTGATGCGGTCTGCGCCGCTTGCTTCATCTGGCCAAAAATATCCCGGGGGAGTCGCCCTCGGGGCGACGGGGGCAGCGCCCCCTATTCCACGATTTCGGCGGTCTCGACCACGGCATGCAGCAGAACATCCGCCCCGGCTGCCGCCCATTCCTTGCTGATTTCCTCGGCCTCATTGTGGCTCAGCCCGTCAACACAAGGGCACATGACCATCGCGGTCGGAGCAACCCGGTTGATCCAACAGGCGTCATGCCCCGCACCCGAAATGATATCGGTATGCGAATAGCCCAGCCGTTCAGCTGCGTTTCGCACGGACGACACGCAAGCATCGTCAAATTTCACCGGATCGAACCCGCCGACTTTCTCGAATTCGATCTGAAGGCCCATCTCGTCAACGATATCCTCGGCAGCCACCCGCAGGCGGTTTTCCATGTCGGTGATCACCTCCAGCTCGGGCGAGCGGAAATCGACCGTAAACACCACCTTGCCCGGGATCACATTGCGTGAGTTCGGGTAGACATCGATATGCCCCGCCGCACCCACCGCATGCGGAGCATGAGACCATGCGATCTCGTCGACCTTCTCCAGGATCCGCGCCATGGCCAGCCCGGCATTCTTGCGCATCGGCATCGGTGTCGATCCGGTATGCGCATCCTTGCCCGTTACCGTGATCTGCGTCCAACTCAGCCCCTGACCATGAGTGACGACGCCGATATCTTTGCCTTCGGCTTCAAGGATCGGCCCCTGTTCGATATGCAACTCAAAGAACGCATGCATCTTGCGGGCGCCAACTTCTTCATCACCTCGCCAGCCGATCCGGTTCAACTCATCCCCGAACTTTTTGCCTTCAGCGTCTTCGCGGTTATATGCCCAATCCTGCGTGTGCATCCCTGCAAACACGCCCGAGGACAGCATTGCCGGTGCGTAACGTGTGCCTTCTTCATTCGTCCAGTTGGTGGCGACGATCGGATGTTTCGTCTTGATCCCCAGGTCGTTCAGCGTCCGGATCAGTTCCAGGCCGGCCAGAACACCCAGCACACCATCGTATTTACCGCCGGTCGGCTGCGTATCCAGATGCGATCCCACGTAAACCGGCAGCGCGTCCGGGTCGGTGCCTTCGCGGCGGGCGAACATGTTGCCCATCTGGTCAAGCCCCATGGTACAGCCCGCTTCCTCGCACCACTTCTGGAACAGGGCGCGGCCTTCCGCGTCTTCATCCGTCAGGGTCTGGCGATTGTTGCCACCGGCGACACCCGGGCCGATCTTGGCCATCTCCATCAGGCTGTCCCACAACCTGTCGCCATTGATCCTGAGATTCTGCGCCGGAGCTGCCATGTTCATCTTCCCTGTTTGCTTGCGATTTGGCTCGCTTTTGGTGTCTTGATTTGACCATATGGTCAAACTCACGCTATCACGGGTTCGGTATCAGTCAAGAATTTGCGCGGCACGGCTGAAATTTTCAGTGTATTCCGCACCTGTTCGACGAAAAAAGAGACACGTTGAAAACATGCCAAAAGACCGCGCACCGACCCGTATTCAGAAAAAGAACCGCGCCGCGATTCTAGAGGCTGCCCTGAACGTGTTTTCGGCCCACGGGTTTCGCGGTGCAACCGTTGATCAGATCGCGGCAGAAGCAGGTCTGAGCAAGCCGAACCTGTTGTACTATTTCCCATCAAAAGAAGCGATCCACACTGAATTGCTGTCCGGCCTGCTGGATACCTGGCTGGCCCCGCTGCACGACCTGGACGCAAACGGCGATCCGTTGGAGGAGATCCTGGCATACATTCGGCGCAAGTTGCAGATGAGTCAGGAGCTACCACGGGAAAGCCGCCTTTTCGCCAACGAGCTTGTGCAGGGCGCGCCGCGCATTCATGATGCATTGTCCAATGATCTCAAGGCACTGGTCGACGAAAAAGTCACGATCCTTACCGGTTGGATGGATCAGGGAAAAATCGCGCGGGTGCATCCCTACCACCTGGTGTTTTCGATCTGGGCCTTGACGCAGCACTATGCCGATTTCGATGTTCAGGTTCGTGCAATTCTGGGCAACGAAGATCCGTTCGAGGGCGCGGAAACCTTTGTTGATACCATGTATCGCAAACTTCTGAGCCCTTGAAAAAAGGGGCCGAAAAAACGGCCCCTTGATGATCTGTCGCAATCCCCTCATTCGGCCGCCTTGGCCATCGGGTTGTTCGGATGCGTCGTCCAGTTCGCATAGGTTGGCTGAACTTCTTTTCCGGTACGGGGGTCAACCTCGCCCGCTGCCATCGGCACCATATCGATGCAGCCTTCGATCGGACAAACATCGACGCAGAGGTTGCAGGCGACGCATTCGTCATCCATCACCTCGAAGACGCGGTCCTCGGACATGGAAATCGCCTGATGGCTGGTGTCTTCACAGGCTGCATAACACCGGCCACACTTGATGCACTGATCCTGATCGATCTTGGCCTTGGCGACGTAGTTGAGGTTCAGATACTGCCAGTCAGTGACATTGGGCACCGCACGTCCGATCACCTCATCAATGCTGGAATATCCCTTCTCATCCATCCATTCCGACAGCCCTGCCGTCAGTTCGTCGATGATCTTGAAGCCATAGGTCATTGCAGCGGTGCAGACCTGAACGTTGCCGCAGCCCAGCGAGATGAACTCGGCCGCATCGCGCCATGTGGTGACGCCGCCGATGCCGGAAATCGGCAGGCCTCGAGTCGCCTCGGCCCGTGCGATCTCGGACACCATCGACAATGCAATGGGCTTGACTGCGGGGCCGCAATACCCACCATGGCTGCCTTTGCCGTCAATGGACGGTTCTGGGCTGAACGTGTCCAGATTGACGCTGGTGATCGAATTGATGGTGTTGATCAGTGACACCGCATCCGCGCCACCGTTTCTGGCTGCCGCAGCCGGCTTGCGGATGTCAGTGATGTTCGGCGTAAGCTTAACGATGACCGGACGGTCGTAATACTGTTTGCACCAGCGCGTGACCATCTCGATATATTCCGGAACCTGCCCCACGGCCGAGCCCATGCCGCGTTCGCTCATCCCATGCGGACAGCCGAAGTTCAGCTCGATCCCGTCTGCACCGGTTTCGGCCACACGCGGCAGAATGGCCTTCCATGCTTCTTCCTCGCACGGAACCATGATCGACGCGATCAAAGCGCGATCCGGGTAATCGGATTTGACCCGCGCCATTTCCTCGAGGTTCACCTCGAGCGGACGATCCGTGATCAGTTCGATATTGTTCAGGCCCAGCAAACGGCGGTCGGCCCCGTAGATAGCGCCATAACGCGGGCCATTCACGTTCACGACCGGAGGTCCCTCGGATCCCAGCGTTTTCCAGACAACCCCGCCCCAACCGGCTTCGAAGGCGCGGCGCACATTGTATTCCTTGTCCGTCGGCGGCGCAGAGGCCAGCCAGAACGGGTTGGGGCTGGAAATACCCAGAAAGTTTGTCGTCAGATCGGCCATGGCTTCTCCCTTCCCGGCTCAGCCGGTTTTTTTGAATATCATTTCGGTCGGGCGAATACGCCCGGCCGTGAGGTTTTTGACGTAGTTTTGGAACTTTTCGGGCGCCGTTTCGCCCATCATCAGGTGGATGCCCAGCGGCGCTGGTCCGGTCTCGGCTATCTTGGCAAACACATCTTCGAAGAAATGGATCGCAAACGCGGTGCGGTCCGTTTCAGCAACCAGCTCAAGACCAGCCGCAGCCGCGGCGTCCTTGTATACATCCGGCGCGTGAACAAAGGAGGTTTCCGGCGATGTGGACCAAGGAAGAGGAAAAGCCAGCGGCTCATCCACCTCTCCGCCCATGACATCGAACAGGGCAAAGGTGCCACCGGTGGCCAGAACCCGTGACACTTCCGCGAACAGCCCCGCTTTGTCTTCGATATTCATGCCCACATGCATCATGACGGCAAGGTCGAACCCGGCATCCGGCACAGGCATGTCCAGCGCACTGCCAACGTGAAAGCTGGTCTTTTCGGAATGCCCGACCAGATCGCTGAGCGCAGTTGCGGTTTCCACGAACTCGGGCGTCAGGTCGACCCCTGTCACCGTTGAATCGTATTTGTCCACTATGTACCGGGATGTGCCTCCGATGCCGCATCCGATATCCAGAACGCGTGTCGCATGGGTCGGCGAAAGCTGCCCAAACAGGTTGTCGGTTGCTAGAACGCCGCCTGTATGGAACTCATCCCCAGCCTTCAGATCCGCAACGGTGGCCGCATCCGGATCGATGCCGCTGGCCTCCAGCGCCGCGCGGACGCGTTCGGTCAGTGCACCGGTGGTATAGTGTTGAGCAACGGCTTGTTCGATCTGGGACATGGGAATACCTCAGCAGCGAAAGGAATGGGGTGAATACCCCACCCTATCACGAAACGAGCGTCGCGTGGATGTCCATTGCCGCGTCCCGACCTTCGGCAACGGCCGTTACGGTCAGGTCTTCGCCACCCGCAGCACAGTCACCACCGGCCCAGACACCAGCCAAGGAGGTCCGGCCAGCCCCACTGACGGCGATCTTGCCGCCATCCAGCGTCAGGCCTTCGGGTGCGCCCTCCAGCGTCTGACCAATGGCCTTGAGCACCTGATCTGCCGGCAAGCGGATCGTTTCTCCGGTCCCGATGAGCTGACCGTTCTGGCTGGATGTATATTCCAGCTCGATTTCGGCTGCTGCACCATTGCCGTGGATGGCCACTGGCTGAACATTTGTCATGATCCGAACGCCATGCGACGCTGCCAGGTCCTGCTCGTACCGGCTGGCCCCCATGGCGTCGCGGCCACGGCGATAGGCAATCGTGACGTTTTCGGCCCCCAGAAGCTTGGATTCCACAGCGGCATCCACAGCTGTCATGCCTCCGCCGATGACGACCACATTCCGTCCAACGGGCAGATCGGCAAGGTCACTGGCCTGCCGCACGTCCGAGATGAAATCGACCGCGTCCCGCACACCGTCCTTGTCCACCCCGTCTGCACGCAGGGCGTTGACGCCAGCAAGACCAATGGACAGAAACACCGCGTCGTAGTTTTCGACCAGCCCATCCAATGAGATGCTTTCGCCCAAAACCGATCCGGTCTCGATTGAAATCCCTCCGATTTTCAGCAGCCAGTCCACCTCGGCCTGTGCGAAATCGTTGGTCGATTTGTAGGCCGCAATACCGTATTCATTCAGGCCGCCGGGCTTGGGCTTGCTTTCATGGATCACCACATCATGGCCCAGCATGGCCAGCCGGTGGGCGCAGGCCAGACCCGCAGGCCCGGCCCCCACAACCGCAACTGTCTTACCGGTCGAAGGCGCACGTTCGAACGGATGTACACCCGAGGCCATGATTTCATCGGTGGCAAAACGTTGCAGGCGCCCGATTTCAACCGGCTTGCCTTCGGCCGCCTCGCGAACGCAGGCCTCTTCGCACAATGTTTCGGTTGGACAGACCCGAGCGCACATTCCGCCCAGAATATTCTGTTCCAGGATCGTGCGCCCTGCTGATTGCGGCTGACCGGCCTGAATCTGGCGAATGAACAACGGGATATCGATATCCGTTGGACAGGCCGTTACGCATGGTGCGTCGTAGCAGAAATAACAGCGATCTGCGGCTACTGCGGCCTCATGCTGGGCAAGTGGCGGATGCAGATCGGTGAAATTCGAGGTCAGCTCATCGCTTGAAAGCCGCCCGGCTACGATACCGGGTGCCATCTGGCCCTGTGCCATCACTCTACTCCCTGTAGATATGTTTGTTATGCTCTCAGCTTGCCACAAATAAATTTTTTATCAATTGGTAAAATTTGCCAAATGGTCAAAAAATGACAAGCCTTGCAAAAACAACTGTGTTTTTGGGCACTTCGCCCGCAGATTAAGCATGAAAAGCGTTGAAACATTGGGTCCAAAGGCAGGATTTGGCCAAGAAAGGGATGTGCGGGGATTGGCAAACAAGGTTCTGTGAGCATGGCTCACCGCCGATTTCACCTTTCGACAGGAACCGGGCCAACCTCGGAAAACCTGCAAAATGACCTTGCTCGCCGCTTCCTCGGCGCGATGAGAGGAATGCCATAGATAAAAAGAAATCAAGCTTTCGGCTTTTGACGCCCCACCCCGCTTGCTGTAATCCGGATCAAAGGGTGCCGGTTCCGGCAGCTTTCAGGAATGGGCATAGATGCAGGAAAATTCTCGGAAATTCAACATCGCGGTTGTCGGGCAAAACAACCGTTTGCAATATGAGGCCCTGTTGTTCGCGGCCTCGCTTCGCCATTGTTCGCCCGGGTTCAAAGGCAGGCTGTTTGTCGCCACACCCAACCCGGGCCCGCGCTGGACCCACACCCCCAGCATCCAGGACGAAGACGTTCTGAAGGCCCTGAAACAGTTGGATGCCGAAATCCTGCCATTCGACTCGCATGTTTTTGGCGAAAGCTACCCTTATGGCAACAAGATCGAGGCTTTGTTGGCCCTGCCGGAAGGGGAACCCTTTGTGTTCTTTGATACGGACACGCTGATCACCGGCGACATCACAAGCGTCCCGTTCGATTTCGACCGCCCCGGAGCGTCATTGAAGGTCGAGGGCACGTGGCCAAAGCCGACGCTGTACGGCCCCGGCTTTGACGGTATCTGGCGGGCGCTTTATGCGCGCTTCGGATTGGATTTCGAAAGCTCGGTGGATCCGGACCAACCCGATGGTTACTGGCGGCGCTACCTTTACTTCAACGCGGGTTACTTCTTTTACAAATGCCCTAGGATGTTCGGTGAACGGTACCTGGACTACGCAAGAACGATCCGGGATGAGAACATTCCCGAACTGACGGGCCAGAACCTTGACCCATGGCTGGATCAGGCGGCCCTGCCGCTGGTCATTCATTCTTTCGGCGGCGGACGGGATGCTTTGCCTGACGGGCTTCTGGATGGGGCCGTCAGCTGCCACTATCGCCTGTTCCCTCTGCTTTATGCCCGCGAAAGCGACCATGTTATCGATGTGCTGGAAACCGTCGTGGCCCCCAACAAGGTCAAAAAAGTGCTCAAGCAATATGACCCGCTGAAAAAGCTGGTTCTTCAGGGCAAAGGCGCAAAAATCCGCGCCCTGTTTGATCAGGACAATCTGCCGCGGCGGGAACAGGCGCTGCGCAATGCGATCAAAAGCAAAGGCCTCTGGTTGCGCTGACAGGATCGTTGTGCGCAGGCGGGCAATGGCCTACAGATTCCGCAAGACAGATACCAACAGGAGTTTTTCACGATGTCTGACGGCCCGACCTACGGTTTCGACACATTGCAAATTCATGCGGGTGCCCGCCCCGACCCGGCGACCGGAGCGCGCCAGACACCGATTTATCAGACGACGGCCTATGTGTTCCGGGATGCGGACCACGCAGCGGCCCTGTTCAACCTGCAAGAGGTGGGCTTTATCTATTCCCGCCTGACCAACCCAACCGTCGCCGTTCTTCAGGAACGCGTGGCGACGCTTGAAGGCGGCGTCGGGGCGGTGTGCTGCTCGTCCGGGCATGCGGCACAGATCATGGCGCTGTTCCCGTTGATGGGGCCCGGCTGCAACGTGGTCGCCTCGACCCGTTTGTATGGCGGCACGGTCACGCAGTTCAGCCAGACGATCAAACGCTTTGGCTGGTCCGCCAAATTCGTGGACACCGATGATCTGGACGCCGTGAAGGATGCCATCGACGAAAACACCCGCGCCGTGTTCTGCGAGTCCATCGCCAACCCGGGCGGTTATGTGTCTGATATCCGTGCGTTGGCGGATGTTGCTGATGCAGCGGGCATCCCGCTGATCGTCGACAACACCTCGGCCACGCCCTACCTGTGCCGTCCGATCGAGCACGGCGCGACGCTGGTAGTGCATTCAACCACCAAGTACCTGACCGGCAACGGCACCGTCACCGGCGGGTGCATCGTGGATTCTGGCAAGTTCGATTGGTCCGCGAATGACAAATTCCCGTCACTGAGCGAACCCGAGCCAGCCTATCACGGCCTGAAGTTCCACGAAACCTTTGGCCCGCTGGCCTTCACCTTCCACGGCATTGCCATTGGCCTGCGTGATCTTGGTATGACCATGAACCCGCAGGCAGCCCATTACACGCTGATGGGGATCGAAACTCTGTCGCTGCGGATGGAGCGTCACGTCGAAAACGCCCAGAAAATCGCAGCCTGGCTGGAAGCGGATGACCGCGTGGAATACGTCACCTATGCGGGATTGCCGTCATCACCTTACAAGGACCGGGTCAAATCACAGTATCCGCGTGGCGCCGGTGCACTGTTCACCTTTGCGGTGAAGGGCGGTTATGACGCCTGTATCAAACTGGTCAACGCTCTTGAGATTTTCAGCCATGTGGCCAATCTGGGCGATGCCCGCTCGTTGATCATCCATTCGGCCTCGACCACCCACCGTCAACTGACACCGGAACAGCAAGAGGCTGCCGGTGCAGGTCCGGGTGTCGTGCGGGTATCTATCGGCATCGAAGACGTGAACGACCTGATCGCGGACCTAGATCAAGCCCTCGCCAAGGCCAGCGCCTGACAATGGCCGGGCACGCCACAAACGCACTGGGCCAGCCCATCGGTTTGCCGGTGACGGGTGACTTTCCGCGCCCGACACCGCCTTATACACCGATGGAAGGCCGGTACTGTTCCGTCGTGCCGCTGGATGTGAATCGCCATGCGCCCGGACTTTTCCGGGCGTTTGCAAATGACAGGGATGGCCGCAACTGGACATACCTGCCCTATGGCCCGTTTGACAGCGAACCGGAATTTGAAGACTGGGCCCGCGCCAACTGCATGGATGCGGACCCGATGTTTCATACCGTATTGGATGCGGACGAAGTGCCGGTGGGCATGGCCTCTTATCTTCGGATCGAACCCGCGGCGGGTGCCATCGAAGTCGGCCACATCCACTTTTCGCCGCTGCTGCAACGCAAGCCGCAATCGACCGAGGTCATGTACCTCATGATGAAACGGGTTTTCGACGAGCTTGGCTATCGCCGGTACGAGTGGAAATGCGATGCACTGAATGCACCGTCACGCAATGCCGCTGAACGGCTGGGGTTTGCTTTCGAAGGGGTGTTTCGGCAGGCGACCCATTACAAGGGCCGCAACAGGGACACGGCATGGTACGCGATCATCGACACTGAATGGCCGCGCATTCGCGATGCATTCGAAGCCTGGCTGGCGCCCGACAATTTTGACAGCAAGGGCCAGCAGCGCGAACCGCTGATGGCCCGTGCAAAGGATTGACCCTATTCTGAAATCTCGAATTCCATCGAGACGCTGACGGAAACCGAAACCTCGCCGCCCGCAACGGGAACACCACCCGCATCCGCCATGCTCAGCGCGCGCATTTCTGCCATCGGACGGATACCTGCCGATTGTTCCGAGATCGACTGAACCGGGCCGAGCGTCACGCCCGCGGCCTGTGCCAACTGCTGTGCCTTGGCAGTGGCTTCGCCGACGGCCTTGGCGCGCGCCTGCGTCTCGATCGGTTTGGGATCCTGCACGCCAAAGCTAAGGCCCCCGAAATCATTGGCGCCGTCCTGAATGACCGCGTCCATGACCTTCCCCAGTTGGGTCAGGTCGCGCACACGCACAAACACGCGGTTGGACGCTGTAAAGCCGGTGATTTCAGGCTTCTCGCCATTCTGTCCATGACGACCCGACCAGACGGGCGACAATGAAAGGTCCTGTGTCTGGACGTCACGATCTTCGATACCCATCTCAGTCAGGCGCGCAAGAACTTTGGAAACGGCATCCGACGTCGCCTGCATCGCAGCCGAGGCTTCGGCGTTTTCGTGGGTCACGCCCAAGGTTATCGTCGCCATATCAGGCGCAATCTGCACTGTTCCAGTTGCATCAACGTTGATGCGACGTTCTTCCGCATGAGCGGCCCCGGCAGCCGTAGCCGCCATCATCGCGGCCAGAAAAGCGAATGTCTTCAAGGTTATCACTCCAATTTGTTTTGTACTAAGATGGGTTGGCAGGGCTTGGCCATACAAGAGGAGATACCGCCTTTTTCTTTCCCTCGGCGGGTTCCTGCTTTAAAGTCGGCCTGCAAACGCAAAGTCGTTTGCATTGACGTTGATAATTATGGTTCCTCCGGAATATGAAACCCGCCTTTGCGCTGTCTTTTTCTGCGACCGGAATAACACTGCACCACCGTTCCGATGACGACTGGTTTGTCATCGGTACGATTCCGCTGGATGTTCCGGACTTGTCCGGGCAGATGCAGGCGTTGCGGGAAAAAGCATTTGCGCTGGAAAATGATCTGAGCTGCAAGCTCGTGCTGCCAGAAGATCAGGTTCGGTTTCTACAGGTTTCGACTGATGGGTTGCCATCGCAAGACCGGACGGAACGTATCGAAAGTGCTCTGGTCGAAGCCACGCCTTACGCCCTGTCGGAACTGAGTTATGACAGCCAGACCGAAGGCGACACGACCTGTGTTGCTGCCGTGGCGGTTGAAACGCTGGCCGAAGCACGGACCTTTGCCGCAGAACATGGTTTTGTTGTGGTGGCGTTCACCGCCCAAGACAGCAAGGGCGCGTTCCCGCGTGAGGCCTTGTTTCGCGAAACCTCGGACACTTCCGATCTGTCACACCCGGAAAACCAGCCATCTCCGGTGGAAATGGACGCAGTTGAACAAGCCGATGATTCCGGCCTGCCCACCCATCCGATTGCCGGCACCGCCGCGCCCGAGGCTTTCCGTGCACCCCGGGAAACAGCGAACAATCTTGATACATCTTCAGGGGTAAACCGGTCTGCCATTCCTGTCTTTGCCGCTGTGCTTCTTGTTGGTGGGCTTGTTGGCGTATGGCTGGCATCGGGGTCCGCCCCTGAACAGGATCAGGCGGAACAGAGCCCGGCGCAGATTGCGGTTCCGGCCTCTGAACCAGCCGCAGAGCCCCTGCCTGAACCAGAGCTGGACACGGCTGCGCTGGAAGCCCCGCAACAAGTCGCTCCAAAGCTTGCGACCGATGACGCCGAAGAGCCTGCGAAAGCGGCCTCAGAAACCGAGACCGGCACGCAGCCGGATCTGACTGCAACAGATGCAGCCATTCTGGAGGCCCTCAAGGTTGCCCCCACCGCGGTGGACTCCGTCGCTCGGGATCCCGAGACACTGAAGGACGTCCAGGCCGTTACGGGCGTCAGCACGTCAGCGCCCGCAGCGCCGGAAACACCCGAGACAGTAGAACCGCAGGAATTGTATCTGGCATCGCTCGACAACGCCGATCTGTTCAAGGATGCGGTTGCCCTGCCCCCCGACCCCAGTTTTGACACCGACGCTCCTTTTGAACCCGACGTATCCCTGAACATTGCGGGCACACGGTTTGATCTGGGTGCGAACGGCCTGGTCGTGCCAACACCGGAAGGCAGCGTGAATCCGGATGGGGTTGTTGTTTATCTGGGACGCCCCTCCAAGGTTCCGCCTGAAACCCCGGTTCGTTTCGAAGAAGAACCGCTGGTTGACGAAGCCGACGACAGATTGGCAGGTATTCGGCCAAAGCCGCGCCCGGCTGATCTGGTCGAAAGTTTCGAGCGCGGTCAGCTGGGTGGCCGGTCATTGGAGGAATTGGCATCCAAGCGACCGAAAGCGCGCCCGGAAAGCCTTCAGACCAAGCCACAGGTCGATGAGGCACCTACGGCCCTGGCTGTCGTAAGGGTCCCGCGCCCCAAGTCCCGCCCAGCCGGATTGACCCCTGCCAAAGCATCTGCTTCAAACCGGTCGAATCTGGGGTCTACCGCAGCATTGGATCAGAAATCCGATGACGCAGGATCGTTCCAACCAAAGACCGTCGCACCCAAAATCCCTTCGACCGCTTCGGTCGCACGACAAGCAACGATCGACAACGCAATCAACCTGCGCAGGCTGAACCTGATCGGGGTCTACGGCACGCCAGCCAACAGACGCGCATTGGTGCGGCTTCCCAGCGGGCGTTACAAAAAACTGAAAGTCGGAGACCGCCTTGATGGCGGCAAAGTCATCGCGATCAGCGACAGTGAGCTTCGATATCAGAAAAAGGGCCGCAATGTGACCCTGGCGATGCCGCGCAGCTGAAACCGGCATCCGATCTTCTGACGCACCCACCGTCACATGAAAACGCCGGAGGCAGATGAACTGCCCCCGGCGTGTCAGTGCATTGCAATCAGGCTGCGGAAATCTCGCCGCTTTCGATCTGTTCACGTTCGATGGATTCGAATAGCGCCTGGAAATTTCCCTCGCCGAAACCGTCGTCGCCTTTGCGCTGAATGAACTCGAAGAAGATCGGTCCGATGACGGTTTTCGAGAAAATTTGCAGCAGAATCCGGGTCTCACCACCGTCGACAACGCCTTCACCATCGATCAGGATGCCGTGTTTCATCATCCGGTCCAGCGGCTCTTCGTGGCCGGCCACGCGGGTTTTGGACATCTCGTAGTACGCCTTGTTCGGGCCCGGCATGAATTTCAGGCCGTTTTCCGCAATTGCATCGGTCGAGGCGTAAATGTCGTCACTGCCGACGGCGATATGCTGAATGCCTTCACCTTTGTATTTCTTCAGGTAAGACACGATCTGACCCGTTTCACCACGATCTTCGTTGATCGGAATACGGATGCGGCCACAAGGAGATGTCAGCGCGCGGCTGAAAAGCCCGGTGAACTTGCCCTGAATGTCAAAGAATCGGATTTCGCGAAAGTTGAACAGGTCGCCGTAGAACTTGAACCACTTGTCCATGTTGCCCTTGTAGACGTTGTGCGTCAGGTGATCGAGATAGAAGAAACCCACACCCCGTGGTTTGGATTCTTTGATCCATTCGAATTCCTGATTGTAGGGCGATGTGTCGTAATATTGATCGATGAAATAGATCAACGATCCGCCGATGCCCTTGATCGCAGGTACATTCATGGTCTTGTCAGCGCCGTCGTAAGGCTCCGCACCTTTCGATACCGCATGGTCATAGGCCTTTTGCGCGTCAACAACGCGCCAGCCCATGGATGGCGCGCAAGGGCCGTGCTCGTCCACGAACCTCGCGGCAAAGCTGTCGGGATCCGCGTTCAGGATATAGGTGACATCCCCTTGCTGCCACAGCTCGACGGCGGGTTTTTCCTTGTGGCGGGCCACCAGGTCGAACCCCATCTTTGCAAACAGGTCCCGCAGTTTCTGCGGCTCAGGATGGGCAAACTCGACGAATTCAAACCCATCGGTTCCGGCTGGGTTTTCCTCGCTGATAACAGATTTCGGGGCGTTGTGTGGGAAAGGACCCATGGCGCGTCTCCTTCAAAAACAGGAATTTCTTTGCTGATTCAAAAATATGACTTTTATGACGCTGTTTCTGCGCATTGTTTTCGTGTAAACTGCCAACAGGCGCGCAAAACGCGCATAAAAGTTAATAAAGGCAGGATTTTTCCGCACATGCTGGACGCGACCGACAAGCGATTGCTTTCCGCCCTGCAAAAGGACGCACACCTGACCGCGCACCAGCTGGGCGAAATGCTGAACCTGTCGCCCAGTCAGGCAGGACGCCGCCGCCAGCGGCTTGAGGCCGAAGGGTACATCACCGGGTATGCCGCCCGGCTGGACCCGTTGAAACTGGGTCTGCAAGTGCAAGGTTTTGTTCAAGTCCATCTGGGGACGCATGGCCCTGAACAATCCGCAAGCTTTGCCCGCATGGTCAACACCCGCCCCGAAATTACCAGCGCATGGACGATGACCGGAGAGGCGGATTACCTGCTGCACATCTATTGTGACGATCTTTCCGCGCTCAACAGCTTGCTACATTCGGTCATCCTGCCGCATCCTGCCGTTGCAAGGGTTCAGAGCCAGATCGTAATGGACCAACTGAAACGCGACGCGCCCCTGCCCACCTGAACGGGCCCGAGAGGACATTTATGGACGTTTTCCTATATCAGGCTTCGATCTATCTGGCGGCGGCGGTGATCGCCGTTCCCCTGTCTGCACGGCTGGGGTTGGGATCGGTGCTGGGATACCTGGCCGCCGGGATCATCATTGGCCCTGTTCTCGGGCTTGTCGGCGCAGAAACGGAAAACCTTCAGCACGTTGCCGAATTCGGTGTGGTGATGATGCTGTTCCTGATCGGTCTGGAACTGGAACCGCGCGCCCTGTGGGATATGCGTGACAAATTGCTGGGATTGGGCGGGTTGCAGGTTGCGTTGTCAACGGCTGCAATCGCCGCCGTGGCAATGTACGCCAACCACCCCTGGTCGGTCGCTCTGGCCGTCGGGCTGACCTTGTCGCTTTCATCGACGGCAATTGTTCTTCAGACCCTGTCTGAAAAGGGCCTGATGCAGACAAATGGCGGTCGAGCTACGTTTTCGGTGCTGTTGACACAGGACATTGCGGTCATTCCGATCTTGGCCTTGCTGCCACTTCTGGCCTTACCTGCCATGCCTCATATCGAGTCGGATGGTTCGATCGACCGCGGGGCCGGAGACCTTCACGGTGCGGACCATCACAGCCTTTCTCTGGTCGAAGGTTTGCCGGGTTGGGCCGTCACGCTGGTCACGATCGGCGCAGTTGTGTTTGTCATTCTGGCCGGTGTCTACCTGACCCGCCCGCTGTTTCGCTTCATCCACGCGACCCGCCTGCGCGAGATGTATACCGCCCTGGCGCTTATGATCGTGGTCGGGATTTCCTTCCTGATGACCCTCGTCGGGCTTTCCCCTGCCCTGGGCGCTTTTCTGGCGGGCGTGGTCCTGGCCAGTTCCGAGTTCAGACATGAAATGGAAAGTGACCTTGAGCCATTCAAGGGGCTTCTGCTCGGGCTATTCTTCATCACGGTCGGTGCCGGCATCGATGTTGCCTATTTCTTTGATGATCCTCTTGACCTGATCGGTCTGGCGCTTCTTTTGATTCTTGCAAAAGGGATCATCCTGTATCTTGTAGGCAAGGCCTTCAAGTTGCGTGGGCGCGATCACTGGCTGTTCACCCTGGGGCTGGCGCAAGCGGGTGAGTTTGGCTTTGTGCTGCTGGCATTTTCCACGCAACAGAATGTCATCCCCCCCGACCTGTCCCAAAAACTGCTGATGATCATCGCTTTGACGATGCTGATCACACCGCTTCTGTTCATCATCTACGATCTTCTGTCGCGAAAGATCGGCGACACTTCCAAAGAACCTGTGCCGGACGAAATTGACGAAAAAGGCCCCGTCATCATCGCCGGGATTGGTCGGTTCGGGCAGATTGTAAACCGGCTGGTGCGGGCCAGCGGATTCAAGACGGTCGTGCTGGACCACAACATCGAAACCATTCAGTTGATGCGCCGTTTCGGCGTCAAAGGCTTTCTGGGCGATCCCACTCGCCCCGAGCTGCTGCGCGCTGCGGGGTTGGAAAAAGCGTCGGTCCTTGTCGCCGCCATGGATGACCACAAGCAAGTCACACGGCTCGTCAGTTATGCCAGACGGCAGCGCCCTGACCTGCACATCATCGCCCGCGCCCGCGACCGGACGCATGTGTACGAGCTTTATCAGGCTGGCGCCAACGACATCGTGCGGGAACTGTTCGACAGCTCCTTGCGCGCAGGCCGCTATGTTCTGGAGAATATCGGGCTGAGTGAGTATGAGGCCGCACAGGCGGAGCAGACCTTTTATCACCATGACCGGATGTCTGTTCGCGATCTCGCCGAACTATGGGTCCCGGGTTTGCCGACAGCCGAAAACCAGAAATACATCGAGCGTGCACAGCAGCTGGAAAAAGATCTGGAAACCGCGCTGCTGGAACTGGCTGAAAAGCACGCCAAGAAATCCGCCTGACCCAAGCCTGTGCCCGGGTCAGGCAAGGAGTCAACCGTCAGACACTCCTGCCTCGGCAAAGGTGGCCATACCGGAATGGCAGGCCACGGCGCTTTTGAGAATATTGATTGCAAGTGCGCCGCCCGACCCTTCGCCCAGCCGAAGACCAAGGCTCAGCAGCGGTTCCTTGCCCAGCTTCGCCAATACGGCACCGTGCGCGGCCTCGGCGCTTTGGTGGCCCGCCACGGCGTGATCCAGCGCAGTATCCGACAGCCTCCACAGGCAGGCAGCGGCGGCCGAGCAGATGAACCCATCAAGGATCACAGGAATGCGCAATACCCGCGCGGCGGCAATTGCCCCGGCCATCGCTGCGATCTCACGCCCTCCCAGGCAGCGCAGGATTTCAAGGCCATCCTCTGACCTGTGCAACGCTACACCTTCGGCCACAACGCGGGTCTTGTTGGTCAGCCCTGCATCATCGACGCCCGTCCCGCGACCTGTCCAATCGGCCGCGTCACCACCGAACAGCGCGCAGGCAATGGCGGCTGCCGGGGTGGTGTTGCCAATACCCATCTCGCCCACGACCAACAGATCAGCCTGCGGGTCCACGGCCTGCCAGCCGGTGCGCAGCGCATCCAGCAATTCGTCTTCGGTCATGGCCGGTGCCTTGGTGAAATCTGCGGTCGGGTTATCCAGATCCAGCGCGTGAACATCCATCGCCGCACCGGCCGCCCGCGCCAGTTGGTTGATCGCCGCACCGCCATGTTCGAAGTTCATCACCATTTGCACGGTCACTTCCGACGGAAAAGCCGAGACCCCCTGTGCGGTGACTCCGTGGTTTCCGGCGAAGACGATGACCTGTGGCGCCGCGATCTGTGGCCGGGCATCTCCTCGCCATCCTGCGTACCAGATTGCCAAATCTTCAAGTCGCCCCAGCGCACCCGGGGGTTTCGTCAGTTGTCCGTTTCGCTCTGCCGCGCCCTGCGCCGCGGTGGCATCCGGCCCCGGAGCCGCTGCGAGCGCAGCGCGGAACGCGTTCAAATCATTCAGTTCAGGCAACATGAAAGCCTCATTGCATCAGAGTGGTCCTGTGTGTTTAACCGAAGCAATGAATCCAACAAGACCCCGAAAGGCACGGGCGTGCAAAAAAACGACACCAATCCCTTTTCCCTGTGGGATATTCCGCTGGCGCTGGTGCTGCTGACCCGCCTGCCCCTGCCCCGATTGCCCGAACCTGTGTTCAAACGGCAGGCACAGGCGGCATGGGCCTTCCCCATCGCCGGGCTGGTCGTCGGGGGGATGGCCTGTCTGGTTGGATGGTTGGCAATGGTTTTTCATCTGCCCCCTTTTGTTGCCGCGACCTTGTTGGTTGCGACTTTGATCATGATGACGGGCGCGATGCACGAGGACGGTCTTGCCGATACGTTCGACGGGCTCTGGGGCGGATTCACCCCTGAACGTCGACTTGAAATCATGAAAGACAGCCAGATCGGAACTTATGGTGTTCTTGCTTTGGTTTTTTCTCAGCTTGCTCGGGTTTCGGCCGTTGCCACGATTTTGGCAACCGGGTCGATTTGGGCGATTCTGGCAGCCTGCGTGTTCTCACGCGCCCTGATGCCGGTTTTGATGTCATCTCTGCCGAACGCCAGAAAATCGGGGCTGAGCCATTCGGTGGGAACCCCCGGCGCGATTTCGGTCAGCATGTCCTTGGGCCTGGCCGTTCCAATCGCCGTTTTCCTGTGCGGGGGCGCGGCGATCACCGCCATCTTCTCTGCCGCCTTGGTTGCCGCCATCTTGGCGCTGACAGCGCGCAAAAAGATCGGCGGCCAGACCGGGGACATACTTGGGGCATCGCAACAACTGGCCGAGATCGCGTTTCTGCTTGCCATCAGCGCGCAGATCTAGGACACGCCGCCTGTTTCGATCCGCAGTGTTCCACCGCAATGCTTGCAATGCACGGCATCGGGATCATGCCGATACAACCCGCAGCTTGGGCATTTGTGACGTACCTTCTGCGGCATGAATATCGCCTGCGCCAAACGGACAAACAACGCGACACCCACGACCATGATGAACACCGAGAACAGCTTGCCCCAAGGGGTGCTCAGCGTGATGTCGCCGAAGCCGGTTGTGGTCAGGGTGGCCATGGTGAAATACAGCGCGTCTATGTAAGGCGTCTGGGCGTCTTCCGGAATGAAGAACACCAAAACCGCCGTAGAGGTGGCAAAGACAAATACCATCAGATTGATTGCCGCAATCACCGCGTCTTCATGGGTGCGAAAAAAGCTGCTGTCGCGTCGCAAGTCCCTGAGCAGATGGTATGAGTGGATCAGGCGCAAGGCCCGCAGAATCCTCAGGAAAGCCAGGTTGCCCGTCAGGAACGGATCCAGAACCAGCGAGACGATGACGACAATATCCGCCAGCGTATAAATCTGGCGCAGCAGCTTCCAACGATCCTTTGAAATCCAAAGCCGCGCAGAGAAGTCCAAGAAAATCAAAAAACCGATCAACTGGCTTGCAAGGACCAAGCCGGGACCATGAGGGACGTGAGCCGTTGCGACAAAGAAAATGATTGTCGCAACATCGAACAGGATCAGAGCGTACCGAAACCAGACCGAAATCGGGTCATGTCCGATATACAGATATCTAACTGTCTGCTTCATGTCCGCCCTGTAGCTTGCTGCATATACAGTGAAATTAGCGGTACTTGCGGAATTCACCAAGCCACGAAAAAGGCCGCCCCGATGGTGGAGCGGCCTGTTGTCATATCGAACTCGCTGTCAGGCAGCGCGAGAGGTCAGAACTTCGTCCACCTGTTTGGCAGCGGATACTTCGCCGGCGCCGGAAACCGCCGCGACCTCGCGGGTCAGGCGTTCCAGGGCAGCTTCGTACAACTGACGCTCGGAATAGCTCTGCTCGCGCTGATCGTCCGTGCGATGCAGATCGCGGACCACTTCCGCAATCGAGATCAGATCGCCCGAGTTGATTTTCTGCTCGTATTCCTGAGCACGGCGCGACCACATGGCGCGTTTGACCTTTGCCTTTCCTTTGAGCGTCTTCATCGCCTGACTGATCACGTCGGGCGAGCTGAGCGACCGCAGACCGGATTCGGTAACCTTGTTGGTCGGCACGCGCAGTGTCATCTTGTCTTTCTCAAATGAGATGACGAACAGCTCCAGAGAGAATCCCGCGACTTCCTGTTCTTCGATCGAGATGATCTGGCCTACGCCGTGGGCGGGGTAGACAACATAGTCGTTCGGGCGGAACTCGAGCTTTTTCGACTTTGTCATTCAGTTTTTTCCTTGCTTGCGGACGGGACACAGACAACAAAAACACCACATGCGGGGACTTTTTCAGCCCCGACAGGCGGCGATATTGTCACAAATTCAAATCTCCAAAGCGAGCATACTTGTGGAGCGCATCCCAATCTCGGTCATCATACAAGAACCAAGTATATCACAAAAATACGACACCCGAAAGTTTACCCCACGGCAAATTTTCATATTCAACCTGTTTTCAACAGGTTGTGCCGCGTTCTTTGCGCATCAAACAGGGGTTTGAGCGCGAATCGTTCAACCACCCTCGCCCGGTGCTTCCGAGAAATACTTCTCCATCTTGCCTTCTTCACCGTCGCGTTCTTCCGCATCGGGAAGCGGATCTTTCTTGGTGACGATCACGGGCCACATTTCCGAGTACTTGCGATTGAATTCGACCCATTGATCCATGCCCGGTTCAGTATCGGGGCGGATCGCGTCGGCCGGGCATTCCGGTTCGCAAACACCGCAGTCGATGCATTCGTCGGGATGGATGACCAACGTGTTCTCACCTTCATAGAAACAGTCCACCGGACATACTTCGACACAGTCAGTATATTTGCAGGCGATACAGTTTTCGGTGACAACATAGGTCATGATCGGATTCCCGTTTGCGGTTTGAGCGTTTAGCTAATTCAGTCTGGCCTACTCTTCAAGATATGATCAGCGATCTTCGGTGCGAGAAAGATCAAGTGAACGGCGATCTTTCTTTGTCGGGCGACCTTTTCCCTCAAACCCCGGATTTTTGGGCGGAACGTCCTGTTTTTCGGTCATATCGAAATACAGCGTTTGCGCTTCGGGGGCCGGACCACGGCGATCCCCGATTTTTTCGATGCGAATGACGCGGACGATACGGCCCTGAGCAAAGGTCAGAACGTCGCCCGGTGCCACGGCCTGCGCCGGTTTTTGCACCCGGTTTCCGTTCAACCTGACATGGCCGCCGCTGACCTGTTTGGCGGCCAGGCTGCGGGTCTTGAAGAACCGCGCCTGCCACAACCATTTGTCAATCCGCAGCTTGGCCTCGGCCATTTCGGATCAGTTGCCGTCCTTCAAACCCATCAGCGCGGCTGCAAACGGGTTGTCGGGATCAATCGCCTTTTCCTTTTTCGGCGGCCGCGACGAGAAGGTCTTGGCGCCCTGAGGCTTGCCGCCCTTCTTGCCGTGAGGTTTGCCACGGCCATCCTGCGGTTTGCCACGCGGTTTGCCCTTGCCCTGTCCCTGTTCGCGACGCGGGGCCCGGTTGGGCTGTCGCTGACGGGCCCAAGTGAAGGTATAGAACACTTCAACCTCGGGTTCGTCAGAAACTGGTTCTGCGGGAAGGCTTTCCGCGCCAGCCTCGGCTGCCGCCTCGGTGCTTTCGGTGGCCTCGGCTGCCGCCTCGGCGGGTGCTGCGACCTCTTCTGCCGCGACTTCACTTGCCGGGGCTTCTTCGGCGGTCGGTTTGTCAGCGTCATCTGCCGCCGGTCGTTCGACCGGTGCAGGTTTGACTTTCGGCCGCTCGCCGCGTTCTGCCTTGTATCCCAACCCCTGCATCAGATCAGCGAACTGATCCAGCGTCATCCCGGTGATCGACAGCATATCGGGTTTGGCTTCGAACCCGCCGCGGCTGTCTTCAGCGCGCAGCATGTCCGCCAATCGTTCCAGCATGTCGATACGGATCGAACGCTCGCCCGCATCGCGGTAGCCACACATGGTGTCATAGCCCTGCGGTGCATCCTTTGCGACCGGCACGGTCACCAGGCCCGGAGGTGGCGCTTCGGGGAATTCCTGCAAACCGCTGGACAGCGCCCAAAGCACGAGACGCAGACGCGTGGGGGCCGGTTTCAGCAGCAGCGGCATGAAAATGGTGAACTGGCCGAACCGGATACCATGCTTGCGCAAGGCGCCACGGGCGTCCTGATCAAGATCCTTGACCTCTTGTGCGACCTGTGCGCGGGGCAGGATACCCAGCGCTTCGACCATGCGGAAAGCAAAACCCTTGGCAAGGCCGCTGAGTTCCTCATCGCGGGACAGGTTCAGCAGCGGCTCGAACAGAGCGGCCACCTTGCGGTCGATGAAGTGCTGCAAACGGCGCTGCACTTTCTGCTCGACATCCGGCCCCGCGGCCTCATCAACGAAAACTTCGACCATAGGTTTGAGAGGTTCTGCCCCGGCAACCAGCTTGCCGACGGCGTATTCACCCCACATCAGGCCACCCTGATCAGTGAAATCAATTTCAGTATCGGGCGCGTTGTAGAAGCGATCGGCGCGCAGATGGAATTGCGGCGCGAGTGCTTGCAGAGACGCCGATTTCAGAGCTTTCGCCTCGGTTCCCTGCGCGCTTTTGTCCGGGATGAACCGGAACCCTTCCAGACGACCGACGAATTCGCCTTCGACGGTCACTTCACCCTTGTCATTTACTTCGGCCAAAAGGGCCTCCTTCTGCTTGAGCCGGCGCAACAAAACGGATGTGCGCCGATCCACAAATCTTTGCGTGAGACGCTCATGCAGAGCGTCGGACAGTCTGTCTTCTACAGTGCGGGTTTCGTCACGCCAATGTGATTCGTCACGAACCCACCCTTTTCGCTGCGCAACATATGTCCACGTGCGAATATATGCCAATCTTTTAGATAACGCGTCGATATCGCCGTGGGTCTGATCGATCCGTCTGATCTGCCGTGCCATGAACTCGTCGGGAATAGTTCCCCGTTCATGCAGGTGGCCATAGATCACCTCCAGCAAACTGGCGTGTTCCGCATGGCTGATACCGCGAAAATCAGGGATTCTGCACACATCCCACAGCAACCGGATGGACAGGCCGTCGCCTGCACGGGCGACAACCTCGGTCACTTGCGACAGCGATTTCAACGCGTTCAGGTCGTCGGCAGGGCGGGCCTTGATCAGGTGTTCATCATCCGGGCTGACCTCAAGCGAGTCGATCAGCGCTTCAATCGATCCGAACCGAAGGGCGGCATTCCGCCAGTTCAGCTTTTTCATCGGCGTAAACCGGCTGTCCATGATCGCCTGCGCCACGCCCTCGTCCAGCGGCGGGGCCTCTCCGGTTACGCCGAAGGTGCCATCCGACATCCCGCGACCTGCCCGGCCAGCGATCTGCGCCAGCTCGTTCGGCGCAAGTGGACGCATCCGGCGCCCGTCGAACTTGGACAGGGATGAAAACGCAACGTGGTTCACATCCAGGTTCAACCCCATCCCGATAGCGTCCGTAGCAACCAGGTAGTCAACCTCGCCGTTTTGGTACAGGTCTACCTGTGCATTCCGGGTCCGCGGGCTGAGCGCCCCCATAACCACCGCAGCACCACCTTTCTGGCGGCGCAACAATTCGGCGATGGCATAGACGTTTTCGACCGAAAACCCGACGATGGCGCTGCGCGGGGGCATCCGGCTGATCTTCTTGGAGCCAGAGTAGACCAGTTGCGACATCCGCTCTCGCCGCACGAACTGTGCCTGGGGGACCAGCGCCGCAATAGGGCCACGCATTGTGTCCGAGCCCAGGAACAATGTCTCGTTCGTACCGCGAGACCTGAGCAGACGGTCGGTGAAGACGTGACCCCGTTCCGGATCGGCGCAGAGCTGGATCTCATCGATGGCAACAAAATCAGCGCCCATGCCTTCCGGCATCGCCTCAACCGTGCACACCCAATACTGGGCGCGGGGTGGTACGATCCGTTCCTCGCCGGTAACCAGCGCCACCACCGACGGACCACGGATCGCAACGATCTTGTCATAGACCTCGCGCGCCAGCAGGCGCAGCGGCAGACCGATCACGCCTGTCCGATAGCCCAGCATGCGCTCGATAGCGTAATGGGTTTTGCCGGTGTTGGTCGGGCCAAGTACGGCCACGATTCGGGATGACCCGCTCACATTCGCCCCCTGCCCCGAGCCTTACAGCGCCTTGCCTTCAACCTGAGGCTTCAGCCGATTCACGGCATTGGTTACTTCTTCGTGATGGGGATGTATAGCCAAGGCCCGAGAATATGCTTCGTAGGCTTTCCGAGGTTCCCCGATAACTTCGAAGATCAGCCCCAGACCGTAAATCGCCTCATAGTGATTTGGATTCAACGTCAGCACATGTTCCAGATCGGCGGCCGCCATACCAAACCGCTCGACCCCGAAAAAGGCAGATGCGCGCAGATGCCAGCCTTCGGCAAAATCAGGCGCGTGATCCGTCAGCGCCGTCAGGTGATCCAGAGCAGCGTCGACATCGCCCTCGTCCAAGGCCTCGCGTCCCCGCTCCAGCAACAGATCAGCCGACGGCGAGCCGGATTGCGACCACAACGCCTGCAACTGCCGATCCAGTGCAATTGCCTGGTCGGGAGTCGACTGTGCCAGCTTTTGCAGCAGTTCATCCTCGTCCCGTGAATCCGCCTGTTGCGCGAAACAACTGGTGGAAAACGTGACTAGGACAAAAAGTGCCGCAACGGTACCTTTGAGATTGTGAATTGCAATGCTCATAACAATAGTCAGTGTAGCGTTGCGACCGGGGATGTCCATTCACGGCGCACTAACAATATGAGGAAAAGCATGAGCGAGACTCTTGAAAAGGCAGCTGCCGCGCTGAACGAAAAACTGGATGGCGGCGCGTTTGATGACACGGCCAAGTTTGCCATCACCGATCTGGGTTCGATCGTTCTGGACGAAAACGGTGCGCGGGTCAGCGATGAAGAGGCCAATGTCACCATGAGCGCTGACGTAGAAACGTTCGAACAGATCCTCAGCGGTGAACTGAATCCGACCGGCGCGTTCATGTCCGGAAAGCTGAGCATTGATGGCGACATGGGTGTTGCCATGAAGCTTGCCTCGGTGCTGGCCTGATGGAGTTGTCGCCGGCCCCCTTTTTTGAAGACGTGGCCGGCGGACCTGCCGGTGGACAGGCCCATTGGTTGATGACGTCTGACCAAAAACGCATTCGCGTGGGTCACTGGCGTCCGGTTGGTCGCGCCCATGGCACCGTCATGGTGTTTCCCGGACGCACCGAATACATCGAAAAGTATGGCAATACCGCCCAAGAATTCGTGAATCGTGGCTTCGCGGTGCTGGCCGTCGACTGGCGCGGTCAGGGTCTTGCGGATCGGCTGCTGGAAAACCCACGCATCGGCCATGTCGATCATTTCACCGATTACCAGCACGATGTTCAGGTAACCCTGGACCTTGCAGACGCTTTGGATTTGCCGAAACCGTGGTACGTCGTGGGGCATTCGATGGGCGGCGCCATCGGGTTGCGTGCCGTCATCGAAAAAGGGTGCTTTGCCGCTTGCGCGTTCACGGGCCCGATGTGGGGAATTTTCTTCACTCCGGTGATGAAACCTCTGAGCCGCGTTACGGCCTATTGGGGCACGGCGCTTGGCCTTGGCGAACGCACCCCCCCGACCACAACGCTTGAAAGCTATGTCCTGTCGCAACCTTTCGACGGGAATATGCTGACCCGCGACCCCGACATGTACCGGATTATGCAAGATCAGCTGAATGCGCATCCCGAACTGGCACTTGGTGCCCCCTCAAACCGCTGGCTGCGCGAGTCGCTGGACGAGTGTGAATGGTTGATGGAACAGCCCGCGCCGAAGACACCCTGTCTGACTTTTCTGGGCAGCCACGAACAAATCGTCGATCGCAAGGCCATACGGACACGTATGGCCAATTGGCCGAACGGCACATTGATCGAAATCCCCGACGGAGAACACGAGGTACTGATGGAAGCACCCGACGTTCGGGGGCCGGTTCTGGACCAGCTTGCCAAGCATTTCCTGGCCAACCAATCAAATGGGGCGTCCAGGCTGGTTTCATCGTAAACCTTTTCACCTTCGGGACTGGCCGCTTGTGATCCGGGCGCGCCAGCCCTAGATGTTTGCAAAAGCAGTCTACAAAAGGTGATCCATGCGCGACCTTCCCTTTCCCGTCCGTGACGCAAACGCAATGGGCGGTGCCGACAATCTGGGCAATCTGCCCGAATGGGATCTGACGGATCTCTACGCATCCGAAGAGGCGCCCGAACTGGCGCGCGACCTGGACTGGCTGGAGGGCGAATGTGCGGCTTTCGCTGCTGACTATGAAGGCAAGCTGGCAGAACTGGACGCCGCGGCCCTTTTGACCTGCGTTCAGCGCAATGAAAAGATCAACTCCATCGCAGGCCGGATCATGTCCTTTGCCGGTTTGCGCTATTATCAGCTGACCACTGACGCAGAGCGGGCCAAGTTCCTGTCGGACATGCAGGAAAAGATCACCGTTTTCACAACGCCTCTGGTGTTTTTCACGCTCGAGATCAACCGGATTGAAGATGATGTGCTTGGGGCGCATTTTGCTGCCAACCCGGATCTCGCCCGATACGAACCCGTGTTCCGCCGCATCCGCGCGATGAAGCCCTATCAGCTGTCTGATGAGCTTGAGAAATTCCTGCACGATCTGGGCGTTGTCGGCGACGCGTGGGAGCGTCTGTTCGACGAAACCATCGCCGGTCTGACGTTCAATGTGGACGGTAATGAACTGAACATCGAAGGCACCCTGAACCTGCTGACCGAACAGGACCGCTCCAAACGCGAGGCTGCGGCGCGCGAACTGGCCCGCGTGTTTCAGGAGAACATCAAAACATTTGCCCGTGTCCACAACACGCAGGCCAAAGAGAAAGAAATCGTCGATCGCTGGCGCAAGATGCCGACCGCGCAAACAGGACGTCACTTGTCGAACGATGTCGAGCCCGAAGTGGTCGAAGCCCTGCGCGAGGCGGTCGTGGCCGCCTATCCCAAACTGAGCCATCGTTATTATGAGCTGAAGCGCAAATGGCTGGGTCTGGACGTCATGCAGGTCTGGGACCGCAATGCACCGCTGCCGATGGAAGATACGCGCATTGTCAATTGGGACGAAGCCGAAAAGACGGTAATGGATGCCTATAACGCCTTTGACCCGCGCATGGGTGACATCGCGGCCCCGTTCTTCTCGAAAGGCTGGATCGACGCTGCGGTGAAACCCGGCAAAGCCCCGGGCGCCTTCGCGCATCCCACCGTGACCGACGTGCACCCCTATGTGATGCTCAACTACCTGGGCAAACCGCGCGACGTCATGACTCTGGCGCATGAGCTGGGCCACGGTGTTCACCAGGTTCTGGCCGCCGATCAGGGTGAGATGCTGTCGTCTACGCCATTGACGCTGGCCGAAACGGCCTCGGTTTTTGGTGAAATGCTGACGTTCCGCAAGATGCTGGACAAGGCCGAAACCCCCGAACAGCGCAAGGTGCTGCTGGCCGGCAAGGTCGAGGACATGATCAACACGGTGGTCCGCCAGATCGCCTTCTACGACTTTGAATGCAAGCTGCATGCCGCCCGTCGCGAGGGGGAACTGACCCCGGACGACATCAACGCCCTGTGGATGAGCGTTCAGGCCGAAAGCCTTGGCCCCGCATTCGAATTCATGGACGGGTACGAGACCTTCTGGGCCTATATCCCGCACTTTGTTCACTCGCCCTTCTACGTTTACGCCTATGCCTTCGGCGACGGGTTGGTGAACGCGCTCTATTCGGTCTATGAAAGCGGCGCCGAAGGTTTCGAGGACAAGTATTTCGAAATGCTGCGCGCAGGCGGATCAAAGCACCACAAGGAACTGTTGGCCCCGTTCGGGCTGGATGCCAGCGACCCGAAATTCTGGGACAAGGGCCTGTCGATGATCTCAGGCTTCATTGACGAGTTGGAGGCGATGGAGAGCTGAGACGCCCGTAACAGAGGGTGGCGACATCCGCCGTGCGGAAAAACCCTCCATTCTCGGCGATGTCGCACCCAAGGAGCTCTTGAATGCCCGCTACGCGGGACGGAGCGGGCCTTGCCTTCAGCAAAACCAACGTCTGCTCAGCACGCCGTGCGGACGAAGTCGTGTGTTCGAAAAGTGGTGTCTGCCCGATTGAAGTTGCTGAAAAGTCGGTGCCGTGCATGATCATGAAAACTGATCATGAGATTGAAGATGATAAAAAGCCGGATCACATTTAAGCAGCTCGAAGCCTTTTCATTTGTTGTGGACATGGGAACCTTTAGAGCGGCGGCCGCTGCCCTTGGCACAACTCAACCCAACATCTCGTCGCGGATCTCTGCATTGGAAGCTGCCTTGGATGTCACGCTTCTTTATCGCGACGCCGGTTCCGTACGTCTGACCACCAAAGGCAAAGAGCTTCTTGAGCGGACGCGGGACGTGCTTCGGGCGGGAGAGGCGTTGCTGGAAGCGGCCGGTCGGCAGGAGCTTATCGAAGAACGTTTACGGCTTGGTGTGACAGAACTGGTCGCCTGTACTTGGCTCCAACCCTTCCTCGGCCAGCTGCGGCGGGAATATCCTAACCTTCGGGTTGAACTTCAGGTCGACTTGTCTCGCCAAATCGAAGAACGCCTTCGAGAAGGGCAGCTTGACCTTGCCCTGCAGAATGCCCCGTTTACGTCGCGGACGTCAGGCGAAAGAATGCTTTCCAGCGAAACATATGTCTGGGTGGCGAATGAAGAAGTTGCCGATGGCCTTGCGGGCGGAGCCTCGGTCGGGCGTTTCTTTGACCGCGCTGTATTGACCCATGCGCGTCACACGGCAGCGGGGAATGCCTTGCATGAATTGGCGAAGGTGCGTGGCTACGATGCTGGCAAGATCGTCCATTCCAGCGCGCTGTCCGCATGTCTGCCGATGGTCAGCGAGGGGATGGGTGTGGCGCTTCTTCCCAGGTCGCTTGTGCAAGGGGAGTTGGACGCAGGCCGGTTGAATTCGCTCATTTCGGATTGGACTGCGCCGCCTTTGATCTTTTTCGCGCGCTTCAACGCGGACCGGGCGCCACGGTTTGTCGAAAGGGCGAGTGACATTGCGGCGGCTCTTCGGCCGAGCGCAGCTGAAGATTAATAAAATCTATAGGGTGAAGAAAATCAATTGATTTGATTTCTGATCTGCCATGGTCCCATGTGGACATGCTGACCTTGTGTGCATGTGGAGAGACAGATGAAGGCCGAATCCATTCGAATGGGCGTCGATATTGGCGGCACATTCACAGATGTCGTTCTGGAAAAGGCGGGCGAACAGTATTCGGTCAAAGTCCTGACGACCTACGCGGCCCCCGAAAACGCGATCATCGACGGAATGCACCAGGTCTGCACCAAGGCGGGCATTGACCCCAGCGAAATCGAACAGATCATCCATGGGACCACACTGGCCACCAACGCGCTGATCGAGCGTCGCGGGGCCAAAACGGCGTTGATCACGACGGAAGGCTTCCGCGATGTGATCGAGATGCGGACCGAAAGCCGGTTTGAGCAGTATGATCTGAACCTCAATCTTCCTGATCCGCTGTTGTCGCGCCACATGCGATTCACCGTCCCCGGACGCGTGAATGCCAAGGGAGAAATCCTGGTAGAGCTTGAACGTGCGGATGTCGAAGCCGTTGTGGACCGCATTGCAGAAGCGGGCTTCGAAAGCGTCGCGGTTGGTTTGATCCACTCTTACCTCAACCCCAAACATGAGCAGTTGGTACGTGATGTTCTGGTCGAAAAGCTGCCGAATGTTTCGGTGTCGATCTCGTCCGAGGTATCGCCGCAGATGCGCGAATACGAACGGTTCAACACGGTCGTGGCCAACGCCTATATCAAACCGCTGATGGCCTCCTACCTTGGACGGCTGGAGGACCGCCTGCGCGGCGAAGGTGTCGCCTGTCGCATCTTCCTGATGCATTCGGGGGGCGGGATCATCTCGATCCAGAATGCCGCGGATTTCCCTGTCCGGCTTGTCGAAAGCGGTCCGGCGGGCGGCGCGGTCTTCGCGGCCCATATCGCGGCCCGCTATGGTCTGGACAAGGTTCTCTCCTTCGACATGGGCGGGACCACAGCCAAGATCTGCCTGATCAAGAACCAGACACCCAAGACCAGTCGCGTTTTTGAGGTCGCGCGGACCTACCGGTTCAAAAAGGGCTCTGGCATGCCGATCTCGATCCCGGTGATTGATATGGTCGAAATTGGTGCGGGCGGCGGAAGCCTTGCCCATGTGGACGGGATGCGGCAGATCCGCGTCGGCCCCGAAAGCGCCGGGTCCGAGCCCGGGCCCGCCTGTTATGGGCGCGGGGGTGAACGACCAGCTGTCACGGATGCCGATCTTGTCCTGGGCAAATTGGACCCAGACAATTTTGCCGGTGGTTCGATCGCCCTTCATCCCGATAAATCAGAACAAGCCCTGAGCGCACATGTGGGCGACACGCTGGATATGGACGCAGTCGAGGCGGCCTTTGGCGTGGCAGAGGTGGTGGACGAAAACATGGCCAATGCCGCCCGCGTTCACGCTGTCGAAAATGGCGAAGACCTGAGCGAATACACCATGATCGCCTTTGGCGGCGCGGCCCCGCTGCATGCCGGGCGACTTTGCGAAAAGCTTGGGGTTGAGCGGTTGCTTGTGCCGCCCGGTGCCGGCGTCGGCTCGGCCATCGGCTTCCTGCGCGCGCCGTTCAGCTTTGAGGCCAATCGGTCGGTCTATATGAAGCTGAGCGATTTCGATGCGGACAAGATCAAGGGCCTGCTGACCGATCTCAAGGCCGAGGCGACAGGCTTTGTGCGCACCTGCGATGAAGTCAGCCCGATCCTGTCCGAGTTCAAGGTCTACATGCGCTACACCGGTCAGGGTTGGGAAATCCCGATCGCCTTGACCGAAGAACAGGCGATGAACCCCGACGCCGCGACCTTTCAAGCGCGGTTCGAGGAGGATTACACAAAGCTCTTTGGCCGCCCCGTCGCAGGCATGGATATCGAGATCACCGTCTGGTCGGTGAACGCCACGACGCCGCCCGAGGACGTCGCGCGCATTGAAACGACAGACGGCAGCACGCCTGTTGCTCTGAACGGCACGAGGCAGCTCTTTGATCCGGCGTCGGGCAAATACCTTGAGGCTCATGTCATCGACAGGAGCCGCATGCAGGCAGGCCAGCGCGCACATGGACCAGCCGCCGTAACCGAAGCTGAGACGACCATCATCGTGCCCGCCAGTCGGGATGCGATCCGGCAGCCTGACGGCTGCATCGACGTCGTCGCTCGCAAACCGAGCGCATCAGAAGGTGCCAAGGGAGCCCAACAATGACCCAAGAATACTCGAAAGTCGCCTATCAGGTCATGTGGAACCGTTTGATCTCGGTCGTGGAAGAACAGGCTCAGGCACTGGTGCGAACGGCCTTTTCGACCTCGGTCCGCGAGGCCGGGGACCTGTCGGCAGGCGTCTATGACACGCATGGCAACATGCTGGCACAGGCGGTGACGGGCACTCCGGGTCACGTGAACGCTATGGCCGATGCCGTCGCGCATTTCATCCGTCGGATCGGGCGACAAAACATGTTCGAGGGTGATGTCTACATCAGCAATGACCCGTGGGAGGGCACAGGGCACCTGCACGACATCACGATGGTTACGCCCTCTTTCCATAACGGCACCCTGGTCGGGTTCTTTGCCTGCACGGCGCATATCGTCGATATCGGCGGGCGCGGCTTTGGCGCGGACGCACAGAGCGTTTATGAGGAAGGTCTCTACATCCCGATCATGAAGTTTGCTGAAAAGGGCGACGTGGATGAGACCTTGGTGCGGATCATCCGGGGCAACGTGCGTGAACCGGACCAGTTGATCGGCGATATTTACGCGCTCGCCACTTGCAACGAGATCGGCCACCGCCGCCTGGTCGACATGATGGAGGAGTTTGGTCTCGACCATCTGGACGGTATCGCCAAATTCATCCTCGACAACTCGCGCCGGGCCACGATTGAAGCCATTGCCGCCCTGCCGCAGACATCGGCAACGGGCGAGATGACGATGGACGGCTTCGACGTGCCGATCACACTCAAGGTCAAGGTCAGCGTCGAAGGCGACCGGATCGTGACCGACTTCACCGGCACCTCCGGCCTGGACAAGAAGGGCATCAACTGCCCGCTGGTCTATACCAAGGCCTATGCCTGCTATGCGCTGAAGGTGGCGATTGCGCCGGAAATCCCCAACAACGCCGCCTCACTTGCGCCGTTCGAGGTCACGGCGCCGGAGAACTCAATCGTCAACGCGCTGCACCCCGCGCCAGTCGCCCTGCGCCATATCGTGGGGCATTTCGTGCCAGACGCGGTCTATGACGCCTTTGACAAGATCGTGCCGGGCCTGGTGCCCGCCGAAGGCGCCGGATGCCTGTGCAATTTCCAGGTCTCCTTGCGCCCGCGCACCGACGCGCCTGCCCCGCCTGATGCGCGCCGGTCTGAAGTGCTGACCTTCAACTCGGGCGGCTCTGGTGCACGGCCCGAACACGACGGCATGAACGCGACAGCCTTCCCATCGGGCGTGATGACGATGCCCATCGAGGCCACGGAACACGCAGGTCCCGTCATCATCTGGCGCAAGGAATTGCGCCCCGACAGCGGCGGCGCAGGCAAGACGCGCGGCGGTTTGGGGCAGTACATGGAAGTCGGCGCGCAGGAAGGCCACGAGTTTGACATCCAAGCCATGTTCGACCGCAGCCAGCACCCCGCCCGGGGCCGCCGAGGCGGCCGGAACGGCGCACCCACGACCGTCGCTCTGGACGATGGCTCGGCCATGCGGGTCAAGGGCAAGCAGTTCGTCCCACACGGGCGTAAGGTGGTGATGGCCTTTCCGGGAGGCGCTGGCTACGGTGATCCGGCCGAACGCCCGAAAGAGCTTGTCAAACGCGATCTGGCGCGGGGATATATTTCTGAAGAAACGGCTCGGACGGACTATGGCTTGTCCGCTGAGGACATCGCGGCGGTGCAATCTGCCGTCGCCAGGGGGGAACAGATATGAGCAACCAAAGCCCATCAAAGCAAAGCTATGACGTGATCATCATCGGAGGCGCCATCATGGGGGCCTCGACCGCCTGGTTCCTGTCGGACAACAAGGATTTCGATGGCTCGGTCCTCGTTGTCGAACGGGACATGACCTATGAGAACTGCTCGACCACGCACACGAACTCCTGCATGCGACAACAATTCTCAGCCGAGTTGAACGTCCGTATCAGCCAGTTTGCCGCCGACTTCGTCAAGAACATCCGCAGCTACATGGGGGGCGACGAACGCGTGCCGGAGCTTGGCATCCGCTCTTTCGGTTACATGTACTTTGCGGACAACGACGGCTTTGCCGATGTGCTGCGTGAAAGTCAGCAGGTGCAGCTGGCTGCTGGTGCTGCCACCCAGCTTATGACGCCCGAAGAGATCAAGGCCGCTTATCCCTTTTACAATGTCGATGACATCGTGCTGGGATCTATCAACCTGGTGGACGAAGGCTATTGGGACGGGGGCGCCGTAAATGATTGGTGGCGACGCCAAAGCCGCGAGCGTGGCGTCGAATGGATCCAGAACGAAGTTGTGGCGATCACCCGCAACGCCGCCGGAACACAGGTCGAAAGCGTCACTCTTGCCTCGGGCGAGGTGGTCGCCTGCGGTCAGGTCGTCAATGCCTCGGGTCCCCGCGCTGCGCGCACCGCCCGGATGGCGGGCATCGACGTGCCGGTCGAGCCGCGCAAACGCTATTCCTGGATATTCAAGGCCGAGCAGCCGCTGGATCGGGACCTGCCGCTGACCATCGACCCCTCGGGCGTGCATGTGCGCGAAAACGGCGGCGGAACATATCAGTGCGGCGGCCATTCCGACCATGACCCGGCTGTAGACTATGACGACTATGCGATGGACCATTCCCTCTGGGAAAACCACGTCTGGCCCATCCTCGCGACCCGCATTCCCCAGTTCGAAGCCATCAAAGTGCAAGCCGAATGGGCCGGACACTATGCCATGAACACCTTTGATCACAACGCGATCATGGGGCCGCACACCGAGCTTTCGAACTTCATCTTCCTCAATGGCTTCTCCGGCCACGGGCTTCAGCAGTCGCCCGCGATGGGACGCGGGACGGCCGAATGGCTGACCTATGGCGAATACCGCACACTTGATCTGTCGCCGTTCAACTACGAGCGGATCCCGGCAAACAGGCCGATCATCGAGAAAGCCATTATCTGATGAAGCTTCCCGCCAATCCATTCACCCGCGCCATTGCAGCCGGAGAGAAACAGGTTGGCCTTTGGATCAGCCTGTGCAGCAACTTCGCCGCAGAGGTGGTCTCGACCGCCGGATACGACTGGGCGCTGATCGACATGGAACACAGCGCCAACGACTATTTCAGCGTACTGGGTCAGCTTCAGGCCTTTGCGGCGTCCCCGACCACGGCCCTTGTGCGGGTGGAATGGAACGACGCGGTTGCCGTCAAGCGGCTGTTGGATCTGGGTGCGCCGGGCCTGTTGTTTCCGATGATCCAATCGGTGGAAGAGGCCGAACAAGCGGTGGCCGCAACACGCTACCCGCCTCGCGGCATTCGCGGTGTCTCAGGGGCAACCCGGGCAACAGCCTTTGGGCGCATCCCTGATTATGTGGCGCGGGTTGAGGAAGAAACCGCTGTTCTGTTGCAACTGGAAACCCGCGCAGCCGTCGAGCAGGCCGAAGCCATCGGCGCGGTCGATGGGGTCAGCGGCATCTTCTTTGGCCCTGCGGATATTGCCGCGGACATTGGCAAACTCGGCCAGCCGATGGACCCTGATGTTTGGGCCTTGATCAAGCCGGTCGCACAAAAACTGATTGCCAAAGGCATGCCGGTCGGCACCTTGGTCACGGACCCCGCTTTTGCGGCTGACCTTTTGAACGAAGGCTTCACCTTTGTCGCCATTGCGACAGACACGGGGCTATTGGCGCGGGCCGCAGATGCGGCACTGGCGCAAACAAAAGGCGGGTTGCAATGAGTTTCGCGGCATCGCGTCTAAAACCGGTCAAGCCGTCCGCCTCGGCCTGGGTCAGCCAGGCTGCGAAAGAGGCCAAGGCGCGTGGTGAAGATGTCATTGATCTTGGTCTTGGAGAGCCGGATTTCGACACGCCCGACCATATCAAGGAGGCGGCACATCAAGCCGCTCTCAGGGGCGAGACGAAGTATCCCCCCACGAATGGCACGCTTGCGATGCGGCGGGCCGTCGTGGACAAGTTCAAACGCGAGAACGACCTGGACTATGCGCTCGACGAAGTGATCGTGTCGAACGGAGCCAAGCAGGTACTGTTCAACGCCTTCATGGCCACGCTGGAGCCGGGTGACGAGGTGTTGCTCTGCGCTCCCTATTTCGGTCAGTACAAGGACATCGTGCTCATCCTCGGCGGTGTGCCGGTGCCTTTGGAATGCCCGGCTGAAGCTGGCTTTCTGCTGACGCCCGACCAATTGCGCGACGCCATCACGCCCAGGACCCGGTGGCTGCTCTTGAACCAGCCGTCGAACCCGTCTGGCGCGGTCTATTCAGATACCCAGATTGCGGCACTTGGCGACGTGCTGGCCGATCATGACCGCGTGCTGGTTCTGTCGGACGAGATATATGAACATATTCTGTTTGACGGGCGCGTGTTCCGATCGTTTGCGGCGCTTTGCCCGGGCGTGAAAGACCGCACTTTGACGGTCAATGGCGTGTCCAAAGCCTATGCCATGACTGGATGGCGCATTGGCTATGGCGCAGGGCACAAGGATCTGATCGCGGCGATGACCAAGGTGCAAAGCCAGATCTCGTCAGGCGCGTGTTCCATCGCCCAAGCGGCGGCGGCGGCGGCTTTGAACGGGCCGCAAGATGACGTCCGCAATTTCTGTCGGGCTTTCGAAGCACGCCGTGATCTTGTGGTCGCGCGTGTGGCAAAAATCCCGGGGCTGACACTCGACGCGCCAGGCGGCGCTTTTTACGGCCTGATCGGCTGCGCGGGTCTGATCGGGGCAAAGACCCCTCAGGGCGAGACGCTCGCAACCGATACGGATGTCACAGCCTATCTACTGAAGGCCGCTGGCGTTGCCGCCGTTCCGGGCAGCGCTTATGATCTTTCACCGTTTTTCCGCATTTCAACAGCCGCCTCGGAAGAGGTGTTGAGCACCGCGATGGATCGCATCGCCCGCGCTGTTGGCGACCTGAAAGGACTTAACCCATGAAAAAGATTGTACTCACCGGCGCGGCTGGCCGCCTTGGCTCGTACCTGCGCGAGCCGCTGTCCAAACTTTGCGATGAATTCGTCTCGTCGGACATTGCCGACAGTGTGGCGAACCTCGCGTCCAATGAAACCTACATCAAGGCGGATATCACCGACCTCGATGCCATGGTCGCCCTTCTGGAGGGGGCGGACATGGTGGTGCATTTCGGTGCAATTGGCGACGAAGCACCCATGGAGGTGCTTTGGGCGCCGAACTTCTACGGTGCCTATACCGTGTGGGAGGCCGCCTATCGCAACAAGCTGCGCCGGGTTGTCTATGCCTCGTCCATCCACGCGGTTGGCATGCACAAGAAGACGGATTTCATCGGCATCGATGCCCCGCACAAACCCGACACCTTCTACGGGCTTGCCAAGTGTTTTGCCGAAGACCTCGCCTCGCTCTACTGGGACAAACGCGGGTTGGAAGCAGTCTGCATGCGCATCCTGTCTTGCGCGCAGCCGACCAATTCGCGCGCTGTGGGAACCTGGCTCAGCTATGACGACCTGATCCATCTGGTGGAACGCGCGATCACCACGCCCATCACCGGCTTTAGCGTGGTCTATGGCGTGTCAAACAACGACCGCGCGCCGGTCGACAATTCCAAGGCGCAACATTTGGGCTACCGACCCAAGGACAACGCCGAACAATTCGCCAGGGAAATCTATGCCGCGGATGGCCCGCTCGACCCGCACGATCCCGCCAACACGCACCATGGCGGCCCATTCGCGGCTGTGCCGCTTGGCAACAGCGGGATGGCGCATCTCAACCTCGACGAAAACGACACCGGAAAGGACTAGGGCCGTAGATACCGTTGCATTGATCACAGCGGGCGGATCCGGCATGGGCGCAGATAGCGCGGGCCTTGGCCGCAGATGGCTTTAAGGTCGGAATTCTGTTGGCTTCCGGCAAAGGCGAAGCGCTTGCCAAAGAACTTGGCGGTGCTGGCGTCACGGGCACCAACAAGTCCGAAGCAGACCTGCAAAAGCTAATCGATGCGGCCATGTACCACTGGGGCCGTATTGATGTTTTGATAATCTCCGCCGGTCACGGACCGCGCGCACCGGTCCTCGAGCTCACGATGAGGACTGGCACGAGGGCATGGAGGTCTACTTCCTGAACGCCGTGCGCCCCTCGCGTCTCGTCATTTTGATCATTAAAAAAACAAGGTGGCGGGGCGATCATCAATATTTCGACCTTTGCCGCGTTTGAGCCGAACCCGGTGTTTCCAACCTCAGGCGTGATGCGCGCCGGGCTTGCTGCCTTCACAAAACTCATTGTCGACAAATACGCAGCCGAAAACATCCGCATGAACAACGTGCTGCCAGGATTCTTAGACTGGCTGCCAGAAAAAGGAAGAATTCCGCTAAATGATCCCGATGGGCCGCTACGGCAACTCGCTTGCCGAAATCGCAAGTGTCGTGGCCTTTCTGGCTTCGGATGGCGGAGCCTACATTTCCGGTCAGAATACCCGGATTGATGGGGGAATTACTCGGTCGGTTTAGGTCCAATGATAGTGAAGCTGAGAGCACCGCTGGTCGCCGGCGCGATTTGAGCTTGTCATCGACGATGTCGGCTTTCCGTGCTTGGTTGCCAGTTATGCATCTTGCTGCATCGGTGGTTTCGGGCTCTTTGTGGACCTCTGATGCGGCGCGGCATTTGCTCAATCTTGGCGTCAGTTGGCGACAAGCGGCCCATACCGGCCACTCGACATGCCCCTAGATTGCAGCAACTGCAGCCCGCTTTCCAGACATTCGCTATGTTTGCGAGCTGCTCGGACAGATTAGGGCATGCGTACAGAAAATACTCCACTGCCCAAAGGTTCACAGGAGACCCGAGAAAATGTAGGTTTCTTGTGAATAGAAAGGGAAAAGGGCGTAGATTAGAATGGCACGACAGCTCCTAAACGAAGGTGACAAGACCTTTCTGGTTTATGCCGGTACTGGCACCGACCTGGTATTCAATCATGGACTTGAGCTACCCGGATTTGCCTCGTTTCCTTTGCTCGAACAGCCTGACACTAGAGCGATACTTGCCGGTCAGATGCAGGCTCTTGTCGATCTCGCCAGCGAAATGAATGTCGGATGTATTCTTGATGCGCCCACATGGATGGCGAATGCCGACCGGGCGGCACCTTTGGGGTACGATGCAGAACGGCTTGTAGAGGTGAACAAAGATGCGGTCAGTCTAGTGGAAGACGTGCGCCGGGCCGCCGCTCGCGAAGATGTATTGTTGTCGGCCTGTATAGGCCCACGCTTTGATCCTTACGCCGACATCCCGCCGATATCCGTCGAAGATGCACGGCAATACCATGCCGCTCAAATGCACAGCCTGAAAGGCACAACTGTCGACCTGGTTACCGCTTATACATTCAACCGTCCAAGTGAGGCAACAGGATGCATCCTCGCCGCCCGAGATGCTGGTCTGCCGATCATCATGTCTCTGGTTGTTGAGACAGATGGGTGCTTGGCGGACGGAACCAAACTTGTGGATGCAATTGACCAGATCGATGGGGAATCGGACACGGCGGCAATGTTTTTTATGGTCAATTGCGCTCATCCGACCCATTTCGCCGGAGCGCTTGGCAACCACCCGAGGCTGAGAGGTATTGTGGCGAACGCTTCAACTTGCTCTCATGCGGAACTTGACGAAGCAGATGAACTGGACGAAGGCGATCCCGTTGAACTTGGTAAGCAGATTGCCAAGATTGCTCGGAGCAATCCTTCGGTTCAAGTATTCGGAGGGTGCTGCGGAACAGACATGCGCCATCTGAAATTGATGGCCAGCGAGCTTGCGTAGCTAACCTACTTCTACGGCCGATAAGAGACATTCGGCACCCAGCTGGCATTCTGCGGTCGCAGCCCGCATTCCGGTCATTCGCCGCATGTGCAAAATTTGGCACTGCTCGAACTCACAGATCGCGGACATCGCGCCAATTCGCAGCACGAGCCGAAGCGACGGCTCAGCCCGCCTTTGCGATCCTTCGCTTCACGGCTTCTCCGCGATACTCCAATGCGTCAAATGTCCTGTGATCTCCTCAGTTGTGGTCTCTGGGTCCAGGAACCCGACCAGCTTCAACGTCTCCTCCACTTCCTGAACGCTCGGGAAACGATAGACAGTGTCGGGGAACCCATGCACAGCCCGTCTGTCGGCGGTCGATCGGAAACAGAACACGAATCGCCCACCATGGCGAAGAACGCGAAACGCCTCGGCAAGGTGGGTCGCCGGGTCCGGCCAAAAATAGACCGTATGCACCGAAAGCGCCTTGCCAAACCGCTTGTCCGGAAAGGGCAACGCAGCAGTGTCGGCAGAATGAAACGTCAGGCGCGTGTCCCAGACCGCATCACGGTTCCTCGCGAGAGCACGCTCCAGCATAACCTCGGAGAAATCCACGCCGGCGCTGTCCGAAAGACGTACCATCGCGTCTGCCTCGAAAAGCGTTTCGCCGTGGCCGCAGCCGATGTCGATGAGGCTGTCGCCATCTGCCAGATCGAGGAGGTGCAGCGCGCGTTCGTTCTCGGGACGAGTCTCGCGCGCCATGACCCGGGCGACAATTGCACCAAGCAGACCTGTAGGTCGGCGGCTCTGACGGGCGATGAATTCCGGTTTCCTCATCTCTGTTGCTCCAGCAGGGGGATTTCATTCGGCGTTGTCCAGGGCACGCCGGAGTGCCCTACGGACGCCCTGTGCCGGAACCGGTTTGGCCGCCCGGCGGAAAGCTTCGCGATAGCCGGGGTGCTCCGTCCCCATCAGCCGGTCCCACCATGTGAAGTAGAGGCCGAGGTTATAGCCGGCATGGGCGTGGTGCAGGTCATGATGAGTGACGGTCGTCATCCAGTCGAACAGCGGCCTGCCGGACCGGTTGGCCGGGAAAAGTTCGTAGCCCGAATGCCCGATCGCATTCCGCAGCATCATGTGCGTCGCGAATACCAGGATCGCCGCCGGATGCGCGGGCAGGACAAGCAAGATCAGTGGCAGGTAGACCGCATTCACCACCGCCTCGCCCAGATCGAAGCTGTAGGAGGTAAAGGGCGTCGGGTTGTGCGACTTGTGATGCAACCTGTGAAAGCGCCGGAAGAGCGGCGGGTAGTGCAGCAGCCTGTGCGACCAATAGAACCACGTATCATGGGCGACGATCAGAACCACTGTGCTGAAAATGAGATAGGTCAAGCCGTAGGTGGCGATTTCGGTATAGATCGGGACGAGTCCCGCCTCCGCTCCGACAACGATCAACGTCCCGTTCAGCGCAAAGATCAGAACCGTACGCAGGCTTGCGAGGATTTCGCGGCCGATCTGGCCTTGCGGCGGTTCATCGGCCCGGATCTTCCGCGCCCGGAGCCGGGCCGCCAGCGCCAGGTTCACTGTCAGATAAACGCCACCTGCACCGACGGCGTAGCGCAGAAGGTCCGTGGCAAGAACGCCGGAGAAAATCCCGGCGAGATGGCTGATGATGCATTGATCTTCCATGATGGTCTCCGGTCTGAAATGCCGACCGATACATTGGAGCGCATCGGTTTACCGCTCTCGCTGTCTTTGAAAATCGTTCAATGATTTCAGGAATCGACGTGGCTTTTCCGGAATCGGTGCGCCCATACCAGTTGACTGGTTCACTGGTCTCGGCTTCGCTCGATCCATGGATGACTTCACGGTGAGAGCTGATCTCTTCTTGAGGGGCGGCGCGGTGACGGCGCTGGCGACTTGTGCGCTGATCTTCCTGGCCAATCGTGCCCTTTGGCCCAGGGGCCTGTCGGTGCCTGCCCTCTGCCTCGGACTTGGTGCCTACTTGCTTGTGTCGTCGCCGAACCTGGGGCTCTCCGGAACCAGGGCCGAGACCGGTCTCGTCATGATGGCCGGTGTGGTGCCGGTCCTGGCGGTCTGGGCCGGGGCCGAGATATTCCTCGACCGGCCGGTTTACCGGCCGTGGCACGGCGTGCTGGCAGTCTTGGTCACCGTAGGTGCCTGGCTTGCACCCATCCTGCCCTTCGCGGCGACGCTCCGGGGCATCCTTGTCGTCTTGCTCTATGCGGGCTTGCTCTATATCGCGCTGTCCACCGCCGCCGACGATCTGGTCGAAACCCGCCGCCGGTTCCGCAGGTGGTTCGTGGCGCTTATGGCCCTGACCGGCCTCGGAATCTCGGTGGTCGAGTTCCTCAAGCTCGATGCCGATCTGCCACCCGTGATGTACCCGCTCCATGCCTCGGGATTTCTGGTGCTGACGCTGCTGTTCCTGTCCTGGGCCGTGCGGATCGCACCCGATCTCTGGCCCCTTCGGCGGGAGCCCGAACCGCGACCTGCCATGCCACTGTCAGGCGCCGATGCCGCAGTTCTGCAAAGGGTAGAGGCGGCGATGGCGGATGGTATCTGGCGACAGGAAGGGCTTACAATCGCGCGGCTCGCAGCAGCCGTGGATGCGCCTGAGCACAGGGTCCGACGCGTGATCAACAAGGGGCTCGGGTATCGCAACTTCGCCCAATTCGTGAACGAACACCGGATAGGGGCGGCGTGTGAGGTTCTGTCCGATCCTGCGCGGGCCGATACACCTGTGCTGTCAATCGCCTACGATGTCGGGTTCGCCTCCATTGGGCCGTTCAACCGTGCGTTTCGAGAGAAACATCAGCAATCCCCGACTGAATACCGTAAACTGCATGGCGTATCGAACGGATGACGCAGTTTGCGATTTGTCGCGCTCACAAGGCTCCGTCCTACCCTTGCATCACAGGCACCTTCCTGAACTTGGAAATTGAATGGCTGATCTGGCGCATTTGCGTGCCTCCATTTGGCCTGCAGCATCCGGCAAAATGGGCTCGGAGCGGCCAATTTCTGCGTCAGCACCAATCCATGATAGGTTGCCCTGTCAACGTCGGGTTGGCGTTGTGGAAGGGCGTGGTGGATTGGAAGAACCACCATGCAAATGCCAAACTTACCTGCCATTCGAGCCCGCTGCCCCGCTTGGAACAAGGGACGCATTATAGGTCAGAAACGCCCACTTATGCCCAAACATGTCTGGGCGATCCGAGTGCGCCTGGAAATTGCCGCGTACCATCGCGATCTGGCGCTGTTTGACCTGGCGATCGACAGCAAACTACGCGGGTGCGATCTGGTCAAACTGAAGGTCGCGGATGTCTACGCCGCTGGTCAGGTTAAGGAACGCGCCTCAATCATTCAGAGCAAAACACAGAAGCCTGTCCGTTTTGAGATCACCGAGGGCACACGAAAGTCGCTGCTGTGCTGGATGGAACAACCGCTGATGACCGGATCGGAGTACCTCTGGCCTGGGCGTTTCCACGAACGGCTTCACATTTCCACGCGACAATACGCGCGCCTGGTTCGGGATTGGGTGGAACCGATCGGTCTGCAGCCGAGTGCGTACGGAACACATTCGATGCGCCGGACCAAGGTTGCGCAAATCTACCGAAAGACAGGAAATCTGCGAGCGGTACAACTTCTGCTTGGTCACACCAAGATGGACAGCACCGTCCGGTACCTTGGCGTCGAATTGGAGGATGCATTGGCGATCGCAGAGGCGGTAGAAATCTGAAGGCTTGGGCCGTCTTCACGGACGGCCCTGCGCCGCCGTTGGCCACCACTTCAGAATGCTGCAATGCGATACGCCATTGCGGTCATTCGACCATGGCGCAGAATTTTCGGAGGATGACGGTCGGCGAAGCGGGCTTTAATGCCGTTCGCTGTGTTCGAATTAATGCCTTCCATAGGCACATTGCGGTAGACCCCATTGTAGAAAAACACTCTGGATCTGGAGCGCCACAGATCATGAGATACCTCTGGGCACGGCGTTTTCAACATCAAAAAGGCAGGATGGACAGACTGTGGCTAGAATGGTTTCGCCAATGAGCAGAACCTCAACTTCCGTGCCGGTTTCGGCATGAGTCGGATCGATGTATGCGATGGCAAGGTTCTTCCCGGTGCGATAGCCCCATGCGGCAGAGGTTATCGATCCGATTGGATTACCATCAGCGAACACTCCTTCACCAGGACGTGCTGTTCCCTTGGCGCTGTGGATTTCCAGAACAACACGTTTTTTGCGGGTACCTGCGTCGATTTGCGCCTTAAGCCCTGATTTTCCTGGGAAATCCTTGTTCATGTCTACGTAGCGAAGCAGCCCTGCCTCGATCGGATTGAACTCGGTGATGAAATCAGCTTTCCAGTGGCCATACCCTTTTTCCAGGCGCATCGAGTCAATTGCGAACATGCCAAAATGCGACAGCCCAAACGCTTCGCCCGCCTTGGTCAGGATGTCATAGGCGGCATAAAGCTGAGTGTTGGGTATGTGCAGTTCAAACGCCTGCTCACCGGAAAAGCTGATGGCGATAGCCAGCGCCTCGACATGGCCGATAAAAACACGCCGCGCCGTCAGCCAGGGGAAGTCAGACTGCCCCCATTTGGTGCGCGGCGACACAGAGGCCAGCAGGTCTCGGGTTCTGGGGCCTGCAATCACCATCAACGTATGGGTGTTGGTGCGACTTTCGATGCGAATATCCGAACCTTTGGGAAGGTGCTCGGTCAGCCAGTCCATGTCATGATACTCGGCAGACGCGGCGGAGCCATAGAAGATGCTCCCGTCCGGAAGTGGCACAATTGTCGCCTCGCCCGAGATATTGCCTTTCGGTGTCAGGAAATAACACAGGCTTGCCCTGCCGGTTTGGGTCGACACCTTGGAGCAGGTTAGACTGCTGAGCCAGTCGAGCGCATCGGTTCCGCTGATGCGGTAATGGTTGAAACCTGACAGTTCGGCCAACCCGACACCCGAACGTAGCGCCTGGATCTCGGCCCCCACAACATCGTGCCAGTTCTGGAATGCGTATCCGTGAGTTGTTTGGAAATCCGCGTCAAGTTTGTAGAACTCTGTCCGCTCCCAGCCATTGACGACGCCGAACTCGGCACCTTTGGCTTTCAGCACCGGGTAAAGCGGAGATGCCTTGGCCGGGCGACCGGCCGGGCGGTGTTCATGCGGCAGGTGCCAGCGGAACTCGTGCCGGTAATCCTCGATTGATTTCAGCGCGGTGAACTCGGTATTGGCAAAACTGGTGATGCGGCGCGGATCAAGCTGCCAGCTGTCCCACTCGGTTTCACCATGCACCATCATCTGCGCCAGCATCTTGCCGTAGCCACCGCCTTCGCCGATGCCCACTCGCAACCCGTTCATCGACCAGCAATTGCGCAGGCCCGGTTGCTTGCCCACCAGCGGCCCGGCATCCGAGGCATAGGCAATCGGCCCGTTCACTACGGATTTGATGCCGGCCTCCTGCAAACAGGGCAGACGGTCAAAGATCGGTTCCATCTTGGGCAGCAAGCGGTCCAGATCATCGGGGCAGAGCGCATTGACGAAATCAGGGGCGATCCCGTCCATCCCGAAGGTCTTGCAGTCATGTTCGTAGATGCCGACCAGAAGCCCCTTCTTTTCCTGCCGCATATAGAACGTGTCACGCGGGCAGCGCACCATGGGCACGCGGGTGTCGCGCTCGACCAGTTCAGGGATGTCTTCGGTCACGAAATACATGTGCTCCATCGCAATGACGGGGTATTCGATGCCCATCAGCGCGCCGACTTCGTTGGCGCGATAGCCGGCCGCGATCACGATATGCTCAGCGGTGATCGTGCCGCTTTCTGTCGTCACCAGCCATTCGTCATTGGGCAGTTGTTTCAGCGCAGTAACGGGTGTGTTGCGGTGAATTTTCGCACCCATTTTGCGAGACCGGGCGGCCAAGGCCTGACACAGCTGCGCCGGGTCGATGTCGCCGTCCTGTTCATCCCACATCGCCGCCAGAACACCTTCGGTGTTCAGCAATGGATTACGCCGTTTTGCTTCGGCGGCATCAAGCAGATCAAACTCGATCCCCAACCCCTTGGCCACAGACATGATGTGATGCACTTCGTCAACGTGAGTGGGGTTGGTCAAAAGCCGCATGCCACCCGTGGCATGGTGATAATTGATCGGATAGGCCGGATCATCGGCCAGTTCCTTGTAAAGCCTGATGGTGTAATCCCGCAGCAACAGCAGCAGTTGATTGAACGCCACACTGGGGCATTGCGCCGCCGAATGCCAGGTGGTGCCGCTGGTCAACTCGTTGCGTTCCAGCAGGACTGCGTCGGTCCAGCCTTCCAGACCAAGGTGATAAAGCGCCGACAATCCACCAATGCCACCACCAACAACGACAACCCGCGCATGGCCTTGCATGAGCCACCTCCAGAAATTCAGATTTCTGGATAGTATCAGCCGGATTATATCTTTTGAAAAACTGAATGTTTGAAATACAAAGATCATAAATAGTGAATTATGAGCGAGTATGGATATTAGTCTGAAAGCCCTTCGATATTTCATGGAGGCCACTGAAAGCGGCAGCCTGACAGAGGCGTCCAAGAAGATGCACGTGGTGCCATCCGCCGTGCTGGCTGCGGTCAACCAGGTGGAAGAGGCCTTTGGGATGCAGCTCACCATCAGACACCGGTCCAAGGGGATTGCGCCGACATCCACGGGGAAAATCATCATGGCCCGTGTCCGGCATCTGCTCGATGAATACGAGGCACTGATGAGCCAGGGCGCCGAGATGCGTACGCAATTGATCGGCACATTGCGGGTGGGATACTACGCGCCTGTTGCCCCAGCTTTTTTACCTGCCATCGCGCAAAATCTTTTGGCGGACAATCCACGTGTCGATATCAAGTTCATCGAATGTGACACCCAATCCGCCCAAGCCGGTTTGCTGTCCGGTGACTTCGACGTCATACTTTGTGTTGCCGAAAGCTTGGCCCCGGAAGTGGCCTTTGAGACCCTGATAGAAGTGCCCGGCTACCTTCTTGTCCCAAAACAGCACGCGTTTGCATCCAGAAGCAGCGTCTCCCTTTCCGAGCTGGATGGCGAGCCCATGATTCTCCTCGATCAGCCTGTGATCAGCGACTACTACAGCCGTATGTTCCAGGCCGCCGAGGTCACTCCGCATGTGGTTTGCACTGCAACGACGCTCGAAATGGTTCGAAGTCTGGTTGGCATGGGCGTAGGCTGTTCGCTGTTGCATATGCGCCCCAAAACGCATGAGACCTACGCGGGCGAAAACGTCCTGGAGGTGCCGTTGTACCCGGCCACCGACCCGTTGAAAATTGTTCTTGGATACCTGCCAGACAATCCACGCCGCATCGTGAAATACTTCACCGACAGCCTGCGGGATCTGTTTTTGCAGGACGCGGCAAACCGCTTTCTGGTCATATCACAAGCCGAAAAATGACTGGTACGGCGATAGCTATATGTCGCTTCATGCCAGTTAATACGTATCGCAGCATTAGACGCTTTGGGCTCATAGCAGCCATACCCAAGATCACTTCAACTGACTGTCTTTCGACCCCCGCCGATTGACTCCGCCACGTGCCTTGAACGCGCCGTCCCGTTCCTGCTGGCAATCCAGACACAGCTTTACTCCCGGCAACGCGACGCGACGCTTTTCCGGTATGGGTTCTTCGCATTCGGCACAATGGGTCAGGCTTTCGCCCTGGGGCCGCTTTTGCGCCTGCATCCGCGCCAGTTCATCTGAGATCGACGCTTCGATCTGTTCGCTCACAGCGCCGTCGCGTGCCCAACCTCCGGCCATCTGTCATCTCCTGAAATTGTGACATGCAGGATAGCTGAGCCGTTGGCCGAAACGCAAGTTACAGCGAAACTGCACCTTCGAATACACGATCAATCACCTTTTGCGTTCCGCGTGAGAATTCCAAAGGACAAGGATATTCCGCCCCGTCCCGGATCGAACGGCAGAAGGCCTCGACCTGCAACTTGTAATGGTCTGCTCCGGGGAAGCGAGTGACCTGAACTTCAAGCCCCGGCCGGTGCAGTTCGGCCCGCGCCTCTCCGAACACACGTGCATTGAACGGGGTCGTCAGACGGACCAAACCACCTTCGCCGTGAAACACCATTTCCTGATGGGGATGCATCCGTATGGACACATAGCTGGAATAGGTGAAATCGGGGAACTGCGCGCGTATTTCGGTAAAGATGTCGATGTCATCCTGCCACCGGATCGCTGACTGCACTGACACAGGCTCTTGCCCGGTTGCAAAGCGCGCTCCACCGATCACGTAGACCCCGATGTCACGCAATCCTCCGCCGCCCGTTTCCGCACGGTTTCGAATGTTCCGAGTGTCAGAGCGATTGTCGAAACTGAATGCACCGGTCACATGTACCAAATTGCCGATGGCACCATCAGCGATCAGTTTCCTTGCAAGTTGCCATTGAGGGTGATGGACGATCATGTATGCCTCAGCGGCCTGCAGGCCGCTTTCATCCCGCTTTTGAATCAACGCGTCGAATTCATCCGCCTTCATGGTCATGGGCTTTTCGCACAGAACATGCTTACCAGCCTTCAAAGCCTTAAGGCTCCATTCCGCATGCATATGGTTGGGCAACGGGATGTAGATTGCGTCGATTCCGGTGTCTGCCAACAACGCATCATAGCTGTCATACACGTGTAAATCCGGGCAAAAAGACTGGAACGGTTCGGCCTTTGCGGCATCGGACGTTGCCAGCCCGGCCAAGCGCGCCCCGTTGGCGGCATGTATCGCTGGGGCCATGTATTCGCGGGCAAATTTCGCGGCACCCAATACGCCAAATTGAACCGGTTTCTGCATTGCGCCCTCCGTACTCGGCTTGTTTCAGATTGTGCGCATCCAAAGGGTCCCCGAAGGCTTGACCTGCCACAATATCAAAGAAGAAAACTGTACTTTCTCGTAGCACAGCTTCCGGTCTTCAGCCACTTTTTCGCGCCTCAGCGTCAGTGGCTGCCAACATTTGCAAAAAAACGCCCCCTGATCTTCAGAGAGCGTTTTCTGTCTTCGCGTAAACGCGACAGGGTCGGCCCCGAGGGCCAGTCTGTCAGGCGGTGCCCAGCATGCCTTTTTCCCGCGCTAGATCCCGCATTTTCTTTTGCAGTTTCTCGAATGCGCGCACCTCGATCTGGCGAATGCGCTCGCGGCTTACGTTATACTGTGTGCTCAATTCCTCGAGCGTGACAGGCTGATCCATCAAACGGCGCTGGGTCAGGATATCCTTTTCCCGATCATTCAGCACATCCAAAGCCGCCGCCAACAGTTCCCTTCGCGCTTCCAACTCATCGCGCGCTTCGTAATCACCGGCCTGATCGGCATCCTCATCCTCAAGCCAGTCCTGCCATTGCATGGTGCCTTCGCCTTCGGACCCGACCGTGGCGTTCAGGGACGCATCGCCACCGGACATCCGGCGGTTCATGCTGATCACTTCTTCTTCGGTCACGCCCAGATCAGTGGCGATCCGCTTGACGTTTTCCGGGCGCAGGTCGCCCTCTTCCAATGCGCCGATACGGGCCTTGGCCTTGCGCAGATTGAAGAACAGTTTCTTCTGCGCCGAGGTCGTGCCCAGTTTAACCAGAGACCAGGACCGCAGGATGTATTCCTGGATCGAGGCACGTATCCACCACATGGCATAGGTCGCCAGACGAAAGCCTTTTTCAGGGTCAAACCGTTTGACCGCCTGCATCAGGCCCACATTGGCCTCGGAAATCACTTCGGCCTGCGGCAGTCCATAGCCGCGATAGCCCATGGCGATCTTGGCCGCCAGACGCAGGTGAGATGTCACCATCTTGTGCGCGGCTTCAGTGTCCTGCTCTTCGACCCAGCGCTTGGCCAGCATGTATTCTTCTTCCGGCTCCAGCAGAGGAAACTTGCGGATTTCCTGCATATAGCGATTCAGGCCGCCCTCGGGCGTCGGTGCGGGAAGATTTGCGTAGTTTGCCATTATTGTGTCCCTCCGACAAATGTTTAGGTATTTAACATAGGATATGGGTAAGGAACCCTTCCCATTCAAGAGGTGCTGCTAACAGTCTGGAATTAATCTTGCGTTAAGGAAAGGTAAAAAGCCCCTATTCACAGGACTTTGCTAATTATGACAGCGGTGTGCGCAGACGTTCGACAAGGCATTGCATATCTTGCGGCAAATCGGCCTCGAACCGCAGGGATTCACCGGTGACAGGGTGCTCGAACCCCAAAACGGCGGCATGAAGCGCCTGACGGGGAAAAGCGCTTACAGAACCCGCGGCGGCGGCGGAAAAGGCCTTGGCGGACAGCTTGCGTTTGCCGCCATAAACCGGGTCGCCCACCAGCCCGTGTCCCGCGTGGGCCATATGAACCCGAATCTGATGGGTTCGGCCCGTTTCAAGCCAGCATTCGATCAGGGCAAGACCCGCCGGAGTTCCAAAGGTTTCGACAACACGCGCACGCGTCACGGCATGGCGCCCACCGTGGAACAGAACCGCCTGTCTCTGACGGTCGGTCTTGTGCCGCGCAAGTTGCGTTGTCACGCGCATGATGTTGCCGGGTTCAAAGCTGATCCCTTTGACACCGCGCAAACGAGGATCGTTGGCATCCGGCACCCCGTAACACACCGCGCGGTAATACCGTTCGACGCTATGCGCCGCGAACTGCGCGGCCAGACCGTGATGCGCCGCATCTGATTTCGCGACCACCAGAAGGCCACTTGTTTCCTTGTCGATGCGATGCACGATACCGGGGCGTTTCACCCCGCCGACGCCCGACAGATCGTCTCCGCAATGGTGGAGCAAAGCATTCACCAGAGTACCGCTGGGTGATCCCGGCGCAGGGTGTACGACCATGCCTGCGGGTTTGTTGACGACGATTACGTCCGCATCCTCGAATACGACCTCGAGCGGGATGTCCTCGGGGCCGATATGGCTGTCTTCGGCCTCGGCAACGACAATCGTGACCCGCGCCCCTTCGACCACCTTGGCCTTGGGATCGCGAGTCTCGGCACCGTCGATCTGAACCGCCCCTTCTTCGATCAGGCGCGCCAGCCGGGTGCGCGACAGGTTTTCCCCGTCTGGCACATCCCGGGAAAGCGCCTTATCAAGGCGAGGCGGCGGATCGGCCGCGATGTGAAACTCAATCTGGCGGGTGCCCATGACTGTCCCTTCCGAACCTCAAGAACCGCAGGAAACTCCGCAACTGCGACTGCTGCGGCGGATGGTCATGCTGTTGACCGCGGTGATGATTGGCGGGGTTCTAGTGACATTCGCCCTGATTGTCATCCGCCTATCGGACCGCACCCCCACCTTGCCGGATCAGATCGAGCTGCCCGACGGCGCCCGGGCGCAGGCCCTGACCATCGGGTCGAACTGGTATGCCGTCGCAACCGATGACAATCGCATTCTGATCTTTGACAAAACAACAGGAAAACTGCGCCAGGAAATCGCAGTCGAATAGGCCCTGCCGCCTGTTCCGGCGGCATGAAATACCAGGGGATCGTCCAGCCTCAGCCGGGAAACAGCCGAGTTCCGGTCCACGCAGCACCCAGACGCAGATCCAGCGCATCCGACCGTATCTTGTGCTTGCCCGACACCGGCGCCAACATGATGTCGCCCAAGCAAATCCTGTCACCGGCCGGGAGAAGCTCTATGCAGGCGCATTCAAGGTCTTGCCCCAGGGTTTCAGCGATCCGGATCATGTCTTCAAAGCGCTCGGGTCGGGGTTCGACGGTGTTGCTGGTTGGTGAATACAACTCATCTGCAAGGTAATCGTAGTCGCGATCATGGAGCATCTGGATACGCCCACGCCCCCGGTCACGGTCAACCTGCACCAGCTGCACGCGTCCGGCGATCACCCAGAATTTCCAGGTGCCGGCCTGTCGATCCCCGGCGGACAAGTCTTCTTCGATGTAATAGAGGGGCTTCTGCGTGGCACGCCACCATTCGCCTGTCCAGAACCCTTCGGGCGTTTTCGTCTTGTGCCACGCGGCCAGTTTCTGGTTGGCATCGTCGCGCTGCGTGCCATCCAGCGGAAACGACAGGGCCAGCTTGTGACCAGGACTCATCGTTCCTTTCAACCAATACTGGCCTGGCCCGAGGTCGAGTGTTTCGGGCAATGCCGGAATATGCGCCTCCCACATGCGCTGTGGGCAGGCAAGCAGTTCCGAGGCGCTGCCCACGTATTTGGACCGGTCAGAGATCAACGCATCGGGGACTTCGCCAAACAGCTTCATGACCACCAGTTTTTCGGCGAATGTCTTTGGCGCGCGCAGGTCAGGCAAAGACCGATGGCTATCCGCATAATTGTACAGAGACATGCCAAGCGCATTCAGCCGTGCAGAGCCACTGCCGTAATGTTCCCAACCGCGCGAAAAACCGACGCGTGGCGGGGTGTTGGCACCGTACAGGTTGTCAGTTGCAATCGCGTCGAGATCAGCCTGCGCCGCCTTGAGATAGTCTTCCCGGTCAGAGAGCAGAGCAACGGAAACAACGCCGTCGGTGGCGTCGTGGATTTCTTCGGTCGTTGCGCGCAACGTGGGCAGGTTTGCCGGAAACTCCACCGGTTTCAGGCCCCCTCGGCCGTGGCGTGGCAAAGGCGCGTCGCCGGGTCGCACACCCAGGTTCCGCAGACGTCGGTCCAGAAACGAATGCCGCTTGATACCGTTTGCAATCCACCATCGCATCCGACGCCCCCACAGATGTACGGCAAGCGTTTCCTCTTTGATATACGTGTCCCTGAACTCTCGGACGTGAATGTCATTGGCTTGTCCTGCCCGTCTGAAAGGCAAAGGATAAAAGACCGGTATGGGGCTGGCATGTTTCAGTTCGTCGTGGTGGCGCAGAAACCACGTCATGACACCGGGGCCGTAGACGCTGTGTTCCTGATCTGACGCATGCGGCAATTCACCCGCGCGTTTCTGGCGTTCCAGTTCTTCCCGTTCTTCACCTTCAACCCAGGGGCGGATCGGATAGGGATCCTGGCAGTATTCGGAATACGCATTCAACGTGGGGCTGTCGGATGGCAGCCGCATGACGGCATTGCAGATGGTATCACGGTTGAAATACCCAAAGACATGATCTGCCCTTGGTATCGGGGCAAGCGCCAACACATCCGTGTCGCACCACAGAAAGTCCGTTTTCTTCATCAGATGCAATCTGAAGATATCGGATTGGGGCACGGGCGTCTTGAACTGGTTGTTTACGATGAACTGCTTGGGCTCGTGGATTTCGTTTGCCGACACCAGTTCGATACCATCCGGAACGTTGTCGACTTGCCCATAGTGGAACAAAACGACCCTGTGCCCACATTCCACGAAGGACAGCATGCACATCTGCTCCAGAAAGCTCAGGCTGCCTTCCATCCACAGCATCCCAATCGTCGGAAGAGAGCGATCCGCAACCATTCGTCTATTTCTCCAGGGGCTGTGTTGTCAGGACTCTGTCCGGTTTTCGTCAGAAGAAGATGGAGAGCCTGCCGACAGGCGCTCCCTTACGCCGCGGTCCTTTGCGACAAAATCCACAGCCGGTTTTTCAAGAAGTTTCTGGTACAGCTCATCATACTCTGGCAGTTTCAGCAGATCGTTGATCAGCGCCTTGTGCCAGCGGAACGCTCTTCTATGCAGCCGTCGAAGCCTGTCATCAGCGCGAAACTCTTCCAGCACCGCATCCACTTCATCCTTGTACCGCAGGATTGTTTCATCTTTGGCACCGCCACGGTTCCAGCGGTCCCAATATTCGGTTCCAAGTGTCTGCGAGGAATGATTTGCCCGACCTCGGCTGCGCTTGGCCAGATAGGCCTGCGTGGATCTGACGGCATAGTGGTTGATCTGTGCGACTTCAAAACCGAACGGGGGCGAGACATGGTTGCCGAATGGGGCAGGTTCCGTGGCATGCCCTCCGGGCACGGACCGGAACACGCCAGCCTGAAGTTCGGGGCGGGGGTGCGGGTTGTGCAACCCGAAGCGAAGATAGAAATCGCCCTGCCGGAACAGGGATTTGACAAACCGGCGCCCTGCCCCGCCTTGTTCGAAATCCAGTTCACAATCGTAGAACTGCCGCGTCACCAGCGTATCGCGCATAACATGCCGACCACTGTTCGAGAAAATCTTCCAGGGGATGGAAATGACGTCAACGCCGGGCGTTGCCTCGATCAGATCATCAACCCTGTGATTTCCAACGTGAATATTCAGGAATTCATCCGCGTCGCCGACATATATCCATTTTGCGTCTTTCACCACCGGCAAGCGCCGTGCCTGCCTCAGCGCAGATCGATGTATCCCACCGGTTCCAACCCGGTTCCTGTGAAACTCCACATGGCCCAAGTCCTGCAAGCGTCTCAGAATCTGGTTGGTGCCGTCTGTACAATCATTGGTGTAGACAATGATCCGGTCAAACCCCAGCACCTTGTGATGGGCCACCCATTCCAGAATATAGGGACCCTCGTTCTTCATCGCAGTGATGAGGATCTTTTCAGGCTTTTCCATCGCTGCCACTTATCCCCGCCGCCTAGTCGTTCTGACCTTTGCTGTCATCTTGCGGGACAATCTTTTCGATGGCGATCTGCGCGCCGGCAATCGCGCGGATGCGCAGCTCTCGGGGGTGCTGGCCCAGAAACTCGTTGACCGCACGGATCACGCCGTCGCCCCACCAGCCGCGGCGGTGGTAGTCGTCGAATGCCATGATCCCACCGGGTTTGATCTTGGGAAACAAAGCGGCCAGATCGGCGGTCACGCCTTCATATGAATGATCCCCATCAACATAGGCGAACGAGATGCTGTCATCATCGAAAAGCTCCAACGCGGGTACCGAAAAATCGCGTATGATACCAACCTTGCCTTCTTCGATCTCGGCCTCGAAAGACTTTACGACCTTCTGGAAGATGGCCTCCATCTTTTCATCTTCGGTCCGGCCCACAAACGCGGTTGTGTGCGATTCCTCACCAATATGCTTCCATGGGTCGATCAGAAAAAGCTGACTGGGCTCGATCAGTTTCAGAATGGTCGGAGAGAACTCACCCTGCCAGACACCGATTTCAACGGCCAAGCCCCCCTTTGGCAAACGCGAAAGGAATGTGCGACGGATTGCTTCCTTGCTGTTCTTGCGCTTGGTCGCCTTGTCAGCCTTCGGTTTCTTCTGGCTGCCGGGCGCAACACCGATAACCTTGGATTCGTTTGACATCTCGACCTCACTTGCAGACGGGTATCCTGTTCACGCAGAACCCGTTTTGTTTATTGAAACATGGCTACCACGCCGTCGGCGCAAGAACCAGAAGCTATGCATCCTTTTTGTCAAGTGGTGGCAACTTGTCGATACCAAGCCACGGTGGCTGCAAGCTGGTTACCCGGTACCGCGCAGCATTGCGCCCCAGAAAACTGTTTATTGCCGCATTCATACCCGTATACGACCCGCCACCATGACGGCGATAAGATGTGAATGCGATACTGCCCCCGGGTGCAAGAACCCGGTCGATGCGGCGCAACAGCTGGGTCATCACCTGCTCGGCCCGCACCCCGCGGATGATGACGACACCGACGCTTTCGTCTTCAAACAGCTTCAGCATCAAGGGGGGCAGCGCCCGGTAGACACGCAATCGTCCGGCAAGAATGGGGTCGCGGAAATATTCCAGCAGTGCATAGAACGTGCGGTCCAACGCCTGTAGCTCGGGATCCTGGGTTGCATCCGGGCAGGTGAAACCGTCCCATGACAGCCCCCACGGTCCTACGACCGTCAATCTCTCGACAGCGTCAAGGTCAAGTATTTCTTCAATGATTTCAGTCTCAACATGTCCGATTAGCACCCAGTTCTTCTTGCCACTGATCGATCGAAGAAAACTCTGCCGCTGGTCTTTTGTTCTTTCAACTTCCGGGGGGACAGCAGGCAGGTAGACAGGATCCTTTGGATCAAACGGCACCGAGACTTGTTTGGCATCCGTGATTTGCGCGTGCTGCGCGGCGGCCTCTTCGTAATCGAACGAGGTTTCGAGGGAGTCGAGCCGAACAAACCAGGGGAAATTGTATGGCCTGGAGTTCTCGGGCTTGGACATCTTGCCAAGCCGCGTCCATTTCGCGACCTGGGCAAATGTGATTTCCGGGTCCTTGTACATTTCGGCGTTGAAGGACAGATCGCCGTCTTCCATCACGCCGAGGTCCAGCGCCTTGACATAGCGCCCGCTGCGAAAGCGGCTGAACTTTGCAACGAAATCCTGCGCCACCTCGGTTTTTCTGAGGCTTGCAATACGTTCCTTGTGAAATGCAACCGCCTGATGATGCAATTGCCCCAGAACAGGATCGGATCGCAGTTTTTCGTAAACCTCCCGCAGTCGCGCGACTTTGGACAGGATCGAGGTTTCTTCGATGTCGTTATAGCAATGCAGCTTCCAGTAAGCTTGACCGGTTGCCTCCATCTTCGGATGAAAGCTCGAGGTGTTCACATCCCCGCGCAACCGTTTCATCAGATAGCTTTCCACGGACCTCACCGCATAGTGGTTCATCCGAAAAAGCCTGCGACCAAACCCGGCGCCCGTTGATGAATACGCCCACCCGCGTCTTCGCATGGCCGGCGGCAACGGATCCCCGTCCCCGTCGACCCAGGCAAATCGATCCGCCTTGTTGGGTATCGGGCCGCGCGGTCGATGCGTGCTTATCGTGCGATACGATCCGTTGTTGCGGAACAGCGATTTGAACGCCCGCAAGTTATGGGGGCTGACGGCGCCAAGCTCGCCCGCACAGGTGAATTGCTCGACAATGAACCTGTCTTCGAACTCGACGATTCCGTTGTGCCCGAACAACTGCCAGATCGCGGCAAATCCGTCCGCATGCGGCAATGCACGAAACAAATCGTCCAGCGTCCCGTCGCCGACGCGAATATCAAGAAATTCATCCACGTCGCAGACCAAAATCCATTCGGCCTCTTTGCTCCAGGGGTGTTCCATGGCGTTTGCATAAGCTGAAGCCTGAGGTCCAAATTCCCACGGACCGGGATTGTCGATATGCGCCAGAAACCCCAGTTCCTGGCATCGCCGAAGAATCGCGTCGGTGCCATCGGAACAATCGTTCGAATTGACGATAAAATGCGTGAAGCCGATCGAAAGATAATATGCAATCCATTCCAGGATGAACGGCCCTTCGTCTTTCATCGTGGATATGACAAGTCTCATCGCGTCTACCTGTACCCGTGGCCCGCAAATTCAGGATAGCGGGAAAAAACGCATCTTTGCAGATGTATAGCGCGCATCCCTGCCTGCGGCTTTGTTACGGGCCCCGGAATTGCATTGCAAGTGGACGAGCCCGCCGGTTCAGTGACTGCCAACTGCAAAACTCCGCAGACGGCCACGACGCCGCAGACAGCGATCCCGCAGCGTGCCTCTGCCTTGAAACCGTCATTCGGATTGCCTTCGCGCGCCAGACATCTATAGCTGGTGTTCACTGCTGCCGAAGTCATTTGGCAGCAAGGTTGCGGCATCTCGAGTAGATCATGACAGGTAATCTCAAAGACCAAAGGGCGCATGGCCTTGATGCTCTGCGCGGTATCGCAGCGGCTGCGGTCGTGTTTGTACACGCAGTGCTCATTCATCCACTTGGAGTCGATTACACAGACTGGGGCGTCGACTATTTTTCGATGGGGGTGCCGCTGTTTTTCATAATCAGCGCGATGTCCATGTCGCTGGCTTATCCAAATGGAGTTTCCATTGATCGAAGTTGGGCCTATGCCTTGCGCAGGTTTTTTCGAATTGCCCCGCTCTTTTACCTGATGCTTTTCGCCTGGCTGTATATAGGTGTCCAAGCCGAAACGGGTACGATCATCAGGAATATGACATTTCTGTTCGGGTTTGTCCCCAGTGAACAAACCAGTCTTGTTCCGGCGGGTTGGTCAATCGGCGTCGAAGTCATCTTCTATCTTCTGTTCCCCTTCCTTTGGATTTGGCGGAATATTTGGTCAGCGATAATTCTCTTCTTGCTCGCCTGCTTGGGATGGGCGTCTATAAACTTGTCTGGTCAGGGCGAAGTTCCCGATTACTACTATTGGACCAGCTTTTTCACGAACGCCCCGTATTTTGCGTTGGGCCTGATCGTCTGGTGCATCTACCGTTTGACACCGACTTCGCACGCGGGCCTTCTTGGCTATGCCACCCTCGTCGCGGGCCTGGCCGGGTTGGTTTTCATGTTTCTGTTCGGGCCGATCCCTGATGAGGCACAGAAACTGTACAAGCCGGTCCCGCTCGAGTTTGTGTTGGGCTGGGGCGTTGCCTCTGCAAGTCTCGTGCTATCGCAAGCGCTTCGACCTGTCTCTGCACTGTACAACTCTACAACGCGTTTTCTGGGAAAGATCAGTTACAGCCTGTATCTGATGCATCCGTTTTTGATCTATAAGACAAATCTGACCAGATGGGCCGCAACGCTTACGGACAACCCGGATCTTGTGGTGCCCGTGGTCTGCGCAGTTACCCTTGCCGTGGCAGTACCCATTGCAACTGTTATCCATTATGTCGTCGAAGTTCCGTTCATGCGTCTGGCCCGCCGGATAACCAAACCTGAACTGAGAGATACAGTGTCACAACAATTGGCGTCGTGACGGCAGAGCACGCCCACCGACACAATTCGGATCTATAGTACCAGGGGAATAGTCTCGCCTCGATTGCGGGCGATCTCGGTAATGTCAAAAGCACCGCTTTGCAGTTCAGCCTCGCCCCGAACAATCATAGCTGAGTGATTTTTCACGATGACTTCGCGAACGATATCTGGCCGGCAGGCGCAGGACATGACGCACTGAAGCACCAGGTTGGCCAGCGCCTTTTTCCCGTCGAAATAGTCGGAGTTGTAATGTTCGTCCATCGTGGACCATTGCCAGTCTTCAATGACGAAGACGCCCCCTTCAGACATGCGCGGAAAAACGAGGTTGAACGACAACAAGGTTTCCAAATACTGGTGCGAAGCGTCATCTATGACGAGGTCAATCTTCTCGTTGCCGAACTCTGCATCCAGCAATTCCCCGAACCGATTGACGTCAGCCTGACTTACCCCCTTGTAAAGGCGCACGTTGTCCTGTCGAGAATGCCTTTCGATATAGGCGTCAAGGTGAGGCAGTTCGCGCGTCGAATACTCAACAGCAACCAGTTTGTCAGGTCGAAAAACACGATCGAGGAGCACGACGCTCCCGCCCTGCCATACTCCGATATCGACGATATTGCGAACATCGATCTTCGAGGTGCAATCCAGTTCGGCCTCGATCATTTCGCGGGTTTTCACCAGCAGAAACTCGCTATCGTTCGATGTGATTTCGTGGTATTCTGCGATGTCGACCGTGGCGAAAAAATTGACACCGTCAACGGTACATCTGTTCCGCTCCGACCAGACTACCGGTTGAATTATCTTCTTTTTTGAACCGCCCAAAACCGAGCGCAAGACAGTCGAGACAATTTCCGTAAATCTGCTCACCACTATGCCCTTACCTGATGGCTTGCGTGCTTCATCTCCTGAAAGGCACGGGTTTACAAGCTTCCTTTACATCAAACGCAGAAAGAAGCGCGAGGCAGGCGTTGCACGGCCCCGAAAATGGGTTGGGCCAGAGCATAATCGCCGAAATCGCTGCAAGCTTTCATGTATTGCCCAGCGTTGAAAAAGATATGTTTCATTCTGCACGCCGAAGCTGAATAAAACCGCGTGCCTGAATTGAACAGGGCACATTTTGCCAAAATATGACTCTGATTAGCCATGCCCCCAGGCCATTTCCCGCGATTCTTGTTGAATCTTTACAGTAGAAAGGCCAGAACCAGCCCGACATCTATGCAAGGTTTTTTTCTATGCTCGCGGAACTTCGGGAACAATATCTGACCACGGTTGCCCGTGCCCTGGATGGCACGATCTATGAAGACCCACCAATTCTGTTTGGAGACACCAAACCGGATTACAACTCCAAAAACCGTGAATACGGCTGGGATTGGCCGTCTGTTGCGTTCACTATGGTAGGCAGCAAGCGATTGGCCAATGTTCGCGCCATGGTGGAATCCGTCATTGGCAACCAGATTCCCGGCGATTTTGTCGAAACCGGAGTATGGCGTGGCGGTGCCAGCATCTTTGCGAAAGCGGTTCTTTTTACATATGGCCAGAATGACAGACGCGTCGTTCTGTGTGACTCTTTCCAGGGGCTGCCCGAGCCGAATGAAGAACTGTATCCTCACGACAAGGGGTCTGATTTCCACAAGTACGACGCTCTGGCCGTGTCAGCCGATTCTGTAAGGGCCAATTTTGAAAAGTTCGGGCTTCTGGACGATAATGTCGTGTTCATCGAGGGCTTCTTCAAAGACACCATGCCACTGGTGCCCAGCGAGCAGATTGCAGTGCTGCGTCTTGACGGCGACATGTATGAATCAACCATAGATCCTTTGCGGCACCTTTTCGGCAAGGTCTCGAAAGGCGGTTGGATCATCGTTGACGATTATCACGTGGTTCCCGCAGCCAAAGCTGCCGTTCATGACTATCTTGACGAAGTGGGTTATCAGCCACCCGCGATCAACGAAATCGATGGTGTGGGCGTCTATTTCCAAAAGGTCTAGAATGGACCAGGCCTTGGGCTCAGGTCTTGGGTCAGGTTGCGCCCGCCACTTGCGGGCGCTGCTGACATCGGCGCCCGTCACCTGAACACCTGAAACCTCACGTTCAGCAAGGCTGCGGCCTGTTCGTGTATCAGAATGGCCGACCAAGCTGACACCCTTGGGGTGCCACCGGGCAGAATCCAAAACATTCCGATGAATGCCCAAAACATGGAACTGATTCAGGTTCTGAAAGCGGATCTTTCACGTGGAACCGCTGTCTTCGGCCACCCTTTCGGACATCGCACAGCGGGCGCCACACCGGATGCAATCTTCGCACCCGCCCTCAATTTCATGTTCTTTCACTGAAAGTTGGTGCGGTCGAGAAGACTCGAACTTCCACGGGAGTTACCCCACAGCGACCTCAACGCTGCGCGTCTACCAATTCCGCCACGACCGCACTGCCAATGACTTGGTAAAGCGGCGTATAGACGTTGGTGCGCGCGATGTGAAGAGGCAAAAACGCAGTGGTTTAAATTCCTTCACCACGGGCTTATCTCTGCCACTGGACAACACTCTATTGACCTGACAGGAGCCGCAGATGCCCTCGCCCGATAACCGCCCGATCGTTCAGATCGATATCGTCTCGGATGTTGTGTGCCCCTGGTGCGTTGTCGGGTTTCGACAGCTTGACATGGCGTTGCGGCAACAGGATGTCCTTGCCCGGCTTCGCTGGCATCCGTTCGAGTTGAACCCGAACATGCCGCCCGAGGGCCAGAATCTGCGTGAACATATCATGGAGAAATACGGCACGACCGCTGAACAAAGCCAGCAGGCCCGGAACCGGCTTACCTCGATCGGGGCCAAGCTCGGCTTTGCCTTCAACTTCGACGATGACAGCAGAATGGTGAATACATTCGCGGCGCATCAGTTGCTGGATTGGGCGGAAGAGTTGGGTCGGCAGCATCCTCTGAAGCTGGCTCTGTTCGACGCGTATTTCACTCAGCAGAGGGATGTTTCCGATATGGATGTTCTGCTGGAAGTTGTTCGATCCATCGGGCTGGACGCGGATACGGCGCAACAAGCGCTTGAAAGCGGAAAACACATTGACCCGATACGTGAAAAGCAGCAGTTCTGGACCAGCCGGGGCATTTCAGGTGTGCCATCCATGGTTTTTGGCGGGAAATACCTGCTGACCGGCGCGCAGGGTTCTGAAACCTATGCCCAGGTGCTGCAACGTTGCCTGTCCGAGGCCGCCTGACCCCTTTTCTTGACCGATCCAGACGGATATGAGACCGGCATGGAATGGAAAATCACCGATGGTCTGACCAGCTATGACGACGCCGTTGCCTTTATGGAGGCGCGCGTCGCCGCAATCGCAAATGGCGAAGCCGAGGAATGCGTCTGGCTGCTGGAACACCCGCCGCTTTATACGGCCGGCACTTCGGCCAAAATCGAGGATCTGACCGACCCCGATCGGTTTCCGGTTTACGAAAGCAAACGCGGCGGCGAATACACCTATCACGGGCCCGGTCAACGTGTGGCCTATGTCATGCTGGATCTGAACAAACGCGGCCGCGACGTGCGTCAGTTTGTGAAGCAGCTTGAAACCTGGGTGATCTCGGCGCTGGCGGAATTCAATGTAAAAGGTGAGATTCGTGACGGGCGCGTGGGGGTTTGGGTTCGGCGTGATGACAAGCCGCTGACGGCGACCGGCAAACCGGCGGAAGACAAGATCGCCGCCATTGGTCTGCGCCTGCGCAAATGGGTCAGTTTTCACGGAATCTCGGTGAATGTCGAACCTGATCTGGAACATTTTTCCGGCATCGTCCCTTGCGGGATCAGCGAATACGGCGTGACCTCATTGGTCGATCTGGGGTTGCCGGTAACGATGGCAGACCTTGATGCCGCACTGGAAAAGACATTCGCAGACGTTTTTGGCCCTGTGGCACCCTGATTCCATCTGTCGATCACTGCGCAGCGAATCGCTGCGCGCCACTGTTGCAAACAACAATCCCTGTGACCGGCTGGCTCTGTTTCCCATGCGTAAGGCAATTAACCCTGAATTCGGTGGATTTAGGGAAGTCTTTAAGCATTTTTTAACTCAGCTAGATACAAAGGCTCCGTTAACGAGTAATATGGAACTGCCAATCAAGAGTGAGTGGTATGTTAACCGGTGATCCAGGGCTCGCCCTCGAAATCCGAGAAGTGTTTGGTTACGAGTCTGCCGTTCCGACCCCAAATCGGAACGGCAATTCTCTTTGCGCCGCCGCTATTCTTCATGGTGCCCAAATCGGGACGAACCGACGCAGGCGCGGCCGGCCTGTTCCAGTTCGAGCGTCGCGTGGCCAACCCCGAAACGAACTTGCAGCGTTTGCCTGACACTGTCCCGAACCACTTCGGCATTTGACCAGGCGTTCGCATCGACGACCAGATGAGCCGTCAGCGCGGGCTGCCGTTCCTGCATACTCCACAAATGCACGTGATGCACTTCGGCCACCCCTTCTGTTTCTTCGATAGCCGCCGCAACCTGCTCTGGCTCCAGGTCGGGCGGAGCGCCCAGCATCAGAACACGGACTGTCTCACCTATCTCTTCTTTGACATGCCACATGATGTAGATCGAGATCAGGATCGTCACCACCGGGTCCACCCATGTCCAGCCAAGCAGGATCACTGCGGTGCCCGCTACGATCACGGCGACTGATCCCAATGCGTCAGCAACGTTATGGATGAATGCGGCCCGGATATTCATGCTCTCCTTGGCCATGGCATACGTCAGCGCAGCGGTTACGAGATCGACCACCAATGCCAGCGCGGCGATCCAAACCATAATCCAACCGTTGATCGGCTCGGGTTCAAAAAACCGCATCACACCTTCGTAGAACAGATAAACCGACAGCATGATCAACGTGGTGTAATTGACCAGTGCGGCAACCACCTCGGCCCGGCCATAACCAAAGCTCATCCGGGGATCTGCCGGGCGGCGGGCGATCTTGCGGGCGAAAAAGGCAATGACAAGTGCGACGGCGTCCGAAAAATTGTGCAATGCGTCGGCGATCAGGGCCAGAGAACCCGAGAATATGCCACCGATGACCTGAGCCACAGTCAGGAACATGTTCACCGCAATCGCCCAGGCGACGCGCGCATCACCTGCGTCCGGATCGATGTGGTTGTGCTTGTGACCATGCCCGGTGTGGGGATGCTGGTGTGCCATATCGTTTCATGTCCCTTGTTACGGCTTCCCAGAGCATGTAATTTCTCTAGCCACTAGAGGTTCAAGAGGTCGCAACGGAAAAATGTTCTCGATCGGGGACTTATCGCACCGAACCGGAGTGAAAATTCCCACAATCCGGTTCTACGAAGACAAAGGCCTGTTGCCCAAGCCAGAACGAACCGCGGGCAATCAACGCCGGTATGACGATGCCGCTTTAAAACGGCTGATCTTCATTCGCCATTGCCGTGATCTGGGATTGCCACTGGCCGACGTCGTGGGCTTGCTGTCCCTTGAGGGCGCATCTGGCAGCGATCTTAACCGGGCGCACGAAATTGCCGAAAAGCAACTGGCCGACCTCCGGGATCGTATTGCCCGCCTGCAAAACCTCGAGGCGGAACTGACCCGTATTTCAGCGGCCTGCGACGGGCAGCACGACCATGTCTGTGCCGTGCTGCATGCGTTTCAGGATCACGGCGAATGCATGGGGCCACATGGCGCCGAATGATCAGGCGAGTGCGGCGCTGATCTTTTTCGCGTGCTCTCCGATAAGGTCAAAATCCCCCATCTTGCCCGGCGGGCGCATGGAAACCCCTTCGTGGCGCGGCAGGACGTGAAAATGCAGGTGGAAGACTTCCTGCCCGCCTGCCGCCTCGTTGAATTGCTGAATTGTCACCCCGTCCGCGTCGAAGGCGGACTTGACCGCCCGGGCCATCTTCTGCACCGTTTTCACAACCGCCGTCAGTTGCGCGGGCGTAGCATCCAGTACGTTGCGGCACGGTGTTTTGGGGATCACCAACAGATGCCCGTCCGTGCGCGGCATGATATCCATGAAAGCCAGCGTTTCATCATCCTCGTACACGCGCGTGCACGGGATTTCTCCGCGCAGGATTTTCGCAAAGATATTGTCGGGGTCGTAATCAGCCATCTCAAACCTCTGGATTGCGGGTGTTGGCACAGTTCTGAGACGCGTGCGGGCAACGGTCAAGGCGGAACTCTGCCAGCGCCCATGTCGCATCGGCAGGCCGGGCTTGAATTCTCATCCGCCATGCCCAGATAAACCACGTTCAAGGCCGGAAAATCGTGCGGCACCCGCCTGCCCGCGACAATTAATCTTGATCCAGATCAAACTCGGCCATTGAAGGTGCCCTCGTCACATTCTAAAAACAGCAGGAATCCCGCGCGTTGGAGAGGTCCGACTGCGCGGTGCAGTTGCAACAGGAGGCACCTATAATGGCAGACGCAGCCATTCACGGTCACGACCATGAAGATCAGCGCAGCTTTTTCCAGCGCTGGTTCATGTCGACCAACCACAAGGACATCGGGATTCTGTACCTGGTCGTTTCGGCGCTGGCCGGTCTGATCTCGGTTCTGATGACCGTATACATGCGGCTCGAGCTGATGCACCCGGGCGTTCAGTACATGTGTCTGGAAGGCTTCATGGCCGACCCATGTACACCCAACGGGCATCTGTGGAACGTCATGATCACCTATCACGGTGTTCTGATGATGTTCTTCGTTGTCATCCCGGCCCTGTTCGGCGGATTTGGCAACTATTTCATGCCGTTGCAGATCGGCGCGCCGGATATGGCGTTTCCGCGGATGAACAACCTGTCCTTCTGGCTGTATGTCGCCGGCACCTCGCTGGGTGTCGCGTCGCTGCTGGCGCCTGGAGGCAACGACCAGGCCGGCTCGGGCGTGGGCTGGGTTCTGTATCCGCCGCTGTCGACGACCGAGGGCGGCATGTCCATGGATCTTGCGATCTTTGCAGTGCACGTATCGGGCGCCTCCTCGATCCTCGGCGCGATCAACATGATTACCACCTTCCTGAACATGCGTGCCCCGGGCATGACCCTGTTCAAGGTGCCGCTGTTCAGCTGGTCGATCTTCGTCACCTCGTGGCTGATTCTGCTGTCGCTGCCGGTTCTGGCGGGCGCGATCACCATGCTGCTGATGGACCGCAACTTCGGCTTCACCTTCTTTGATCCGGCCGGTGGCGGCGATCCGATCCTGTATCAGCACATCCTGTGGTTCTTCGGCCACCCGGAAGTGTACATCGTGATCCTGCCCGGATTCGGCATCATCAGCCATGTCATCGCCACCTTCTCGCGCAAGCCGATCTTCGGTTACCTGCCGATGGTCTGGGCGATCATCGCGATCGGCGTGCTGGGCTTTGTCGTGTGGGCGCACCACATGTACACCGTCGGCATGTCGCTGCGTCAGCAGGCCTATTTCATGCTGGCAACGATGGTCATCGCGGTTCCGACGGGGGTCAAGGTGTTCTCGTGGATCGCCACCATGTGGGGCGGCTCGATCGAGTTCAAGACACCGATGCTGTTCGCCTTCGGCTTCCTGTTCCTGTTCACCGTCGGCGGTGTGACCGGTGTGGTTCTATCGCAGGCCGGTGTCGACCGTGCCTATCACGACACCTACTACGTGGTTGCGCATTTCCACTATGTGATGTCGCTGGGTGCTGTTTTTGCGATCTTTGCAGGCGTCTACTTCTACTTCAGCAAGATGACAGGTCGTCAGTATTCCGAGTTCTGGGGCAAGGTTCACTTCTGGATGTTCTTCATCGGCGCCAACCTGACCTTCTTCCCGCAGCACTTCCTGGGCCGTCAGGGCATGCCGCGTCGCTACATCGACTACCCCGAGGCATTTGCCCAGTGGAACTTTGTATCGTCGATTGGCGCGTTCATTTCGTTCGCCTCGTTCCTGCTGTTCTTCGGCATCGTGATCTACGCCCTGATGCGTGGCGCGAAAGAGACACGCCCGAACCCGTGGAACGAATACGCGGACACGCTGGAATGGACCCTGCCCTCGCCGCCGCCCGAGCACACGTTCGAGCAGCTGCCCAAGCAGGAAGACTGGGACAAAGGCCACGCCCACTGATCCCGATCTGATCCAAGGAAACCCCGCCCAAGTGGCGGGGTTTTTCGTTTTCACCTCTGCCGGTTCGCCAAGTGTATCAAAATCCGCTATGATACCCCCACAGAACAGTCGGAGGATCGGCAATGCCGGAAATCGACTTTTGGTATTCAATCGGCAGCACTTACAGCTTCCTTACCGTGATGCGTCTGGACGACTGGTGCGCTGAACATGACGCCACCGTGAATTGGCGGCCCTTCAATGTGCGCACGGTCATGTCAGCACAGCAGAATATCCCGTTTGCCGGAAAACCGGAAAAATCCGCATATATGTGGCGCGATATCGAAAGGCGCTGTGCCAAGTATCACATCCACGCCAGCCTGCCCGCACCCTATCCGATTTCCGATCTTGCCCTGGCCAATCAGGTCGCTCTGCTTGGTATGATGGATGGATGGGGCAAGTCATTTACCCAAAACCTTTACCGCATCTGGTTCGAGGATGGCGTCGAAGCGGGCAGCGAAAGCGCCCTGTCCGAAGCTTTGCTGCGGTGCCAGCAGGATCCCCGTCTGACACTGGCACGCGCGCGCAGCCCGGATATCGTCGCGGCACTAGAAGCTGAAACAGACATCGCAGTGAAACTGGGTGTTTTCGGCGCCCCCAGCTTCGTGGTGAGGCAAGAGGTGTTCTGGGGCGACGACCGTTTGGATGACGCCTTGTCGTGGGCGCGGGTGGGCCACGTGGTCTGATCAAAACCCGTCGACATGACGCGGCACTGCGATATGTTTCCGGTATGCCCTACAAATGGAATCAGACATCCGAAACCGTACACGAGCTGCGCCTCTGGCCGCATAACTCACTGCCGCGACGTGGGGCGATGATTGCCATCCTGTCCGTGTTTCTGTTCGGTTTGATCCCATTGTTGGCCGTGCTTGGGTCGGTCGTGTTGTGGGGTCTGTTACCGTTTCTGCTGTTGACGGTGCTTGGGCTTTGGCTGGCGATTCAGGCGAACTATCGCGCGCGCAGTACGTTTGAGGTTTTTACCTTGTCCGATTCACAAGCCCGCCTGGTGCATCACACCCCTGGCAAGGACCAACAGGAATGGTCGTGCAATCGCTATTGGGCACGACCTGAAATGTACGAAGAAGGCGGCCCGGTTCCACATTACGTCACGCTCGTCGGAGACGGGCGTGAGGTGGAAATCGGGGCGTTTCTGTCGGAAGACGAGCGTATCACGCTCTACGACGACCTGGCCAGGAAACTGCGCGATCCTGTCGCGCATTAGGTGTTTCAGCCTGATGTCTCAGCAATCGCCGTTTGATGCGGCACAGAGTTGATCTTTGACCATGGGTCCGACCCTGCCGAAGTCCATCTGTCCGGTATAGCGGGTCTTCAGCTCGCCCATGACCTTGCCCATGTCCCGAATGGAACCGGCACCGGTTGAAGTGATCGCGGCCTGAATCGCCTTTGACACTTCTTCATCATCCAGCTGCTTGGGCAGAAACTCTTCGATGACGGCGACTTCCTGCATCTCGCGTTCGGCCAGGTCCAGGCGACCGCCCTCTTCATAGGCGCGCGCACTTTCCTTGCGTTGCTTGGTCATTTTGCCAAGAATTTCAAGCACCTCTGCATCACCGCAGCCCTTGACCTCTTCATTGTCCGAGGCGCGCGCGGCGATGTCGCGGTCCTTGATGGCCGCGTTGATCAACCGCAGTGTCGACAGACGCTCGGCTGCTTTGTCTTTCATAGCTTGCTTCAGGGCGGCATTCACCCGTGATCGCATATCCATTTGGCTTGTCCATCCCCATGACAACGGAACCCCGAACATATCTAAACAAAAAGCGTGATACAACCGGGGGCGATCAGGCTTAACCCATTGAAAAATAACGATAGCCCAAAAATTGAACAGACTTGACCCAGGCGCTTAACCCCCTTAGGTATGCGCCGGTTTACCTTGCAGGAGAGTCGCGCCATGGCCCAGAACGCCCCGTCCAAGCCCACCGCATGTCTGGCTTTGGCCGACGGAACGCTGTTTTACGGCCTCGGTTTCGGTGCAACCGGACAGACCGTGGCTGAACTCTGCTTCAACACAGCCATGACCGGATATCAGGAAATCATGACCGATCCATCCTATGCCGGGCAGATCGTCACCTTTACCTTCCCCCATATCGGCAATGTCGGCGTGAACCCGGAGGATGACGAAACCGGCGATCCGGTCGCCGCTGGCATGGTTGTCAAATGGGATCCGACCGAGCCGTCCAACTGGCGCTCGGCCGAGGAACTCAAGGGCTGGCTTGCCCGCCGTGGACGCATCGCCATCGGCGGCGTTGATACCCGCCGACTGACCCGCGCCATCCGCCAGCAGGGCGCGCCGCATGTGGCGCTGGCTCATGACCCCGAGGGCAATTTCGACATCGAAGCCCTGGTTGCTGCGGCCCGCGGTTTTGCCGGGCTGGAAGGTATGGACTTGGCCAGGGAAGTCACCTGCGCCCAAAGCTATCGCTGGGATGAAATGCGGTGGGCCTGGCCTGACGGGTACAAGCGACAAGAGGCCCCTGCCCACAAAGTCGTGGCTGTCGATTACGGTGCCAAGCGCAACATTCTGCGCTGTCTCGCCTCGGCTGGATGTGATGTAACCGTGTTGCCAGCGACGGCGACCGCTGCCGAAGTGCTGGCCCATCAGCCGGATGGCGTTTTCCTGTCGAACGGTCCCGGAGACCCGGCTGCAACGGGTGCCTATGCTGTGCCGATGATCAAGGAAATTCTGGACACAACCGATCTGCCCGTCTTTGGTATCTGCCTTGGCCACCAGATGCTTGCGCTGGCGTTGGGCGGTCAGACAGTCAAGATGAACCACGGTCACCACGGCGCGAACCACCCGGTCAAGGATCTGGAAACCGGCAAGGTCGAAATCACTTCGATGAATCACGGTTTTGCCGTGGACGCGCAGTCTTTGCCGGAAGGCGTGGTCGAGACACACAGATCGCTGTTTGACGGCTCGAACTGCGGTATCCGAATGACTGACAGACCTGTATACTCGGTTCAATACCACCCCGAAGCGTCACCCGGACCCCAGGACAGTTTCTATCTGTTCGAGCGTTTCGCCGATGCGATGGAAAAGAAAAAAGAGCAGGCATAAACCCTTAAGTTACCAGAGTTAACGACACATTAACCTTGTTTGATCAACCCTGAGCGCAGGTAACTGTGCCAGGGTTTCTTTATGGTTGAACTTAATCTCCAGGACTTTACAACCGCTGCCCCGATCCCGGCGCCCGGTTTTCGCAAACCGCTGGGAACTTGCCTGCTGGAAACCGAGGTCATCACGCGCTCGCAACTGGACCATGCGTTGAGCTTGCAGACCAGGCAGAAAGCGCCGCTTGGCGAAATTCTGGTTGGCGAGGGCTATGCCACCAGGCAGGACGTACTGAAGGCCCTATCCACGCAGTTCGGGTGGCAGATCGCGGACCTCGAACAAATTCCACCGATGCCCGGATTGTGCAACCTGAAGCCGGTGGATTTCTGGCTTGAGCACAATGTCATTCCCTGGATGCGCATCGGCCCTCTGGTTTTGGTCGCCACTGCCCGGCCCGATCGTTTTGCAACCGTGGTTGCCGAGATGCAGGATTGCGACTATGCCATCCTGCCGGTTCTTGCGGATTCTCATCAGATCGACCGGGTCATTGCACAGCACTTCTCGCGGACACTTGCAAAAGCGGCCGAAACCCGGGTGAACGCCGCTCAAAGCTGCCGCAACTGGACCGCCGGGCCCAGGCTCGTATCATCTGCAACTACGCTGGGTGTGCTGTTTCTTTTCGCCCTGTTCCCCTCGTTTGGATTGATGGTTTTGCTGGGCGCAGCCCTAGGCAGTTTGGTTCTTTTTGCCGCCTTTCGGATAATCGGCGCGCTGGCCTGTCTCAGCGACCACATGAAAAAGCCGACCGAGCCACCCGAGGCGGCAATCGCACTTCGGCACCCCTGCGTGTCCATCATGGTGCCGCTGTACAAGGAACGAGAAATCGCGAGTGCTCTGGTGCAACGGCTTCAAAGGCTGACCTATCCCAAAGCGCTGCTGGACGTCATTCTCGTGCTTGAGGAAACCGATGACGTGACGCGCGACGCCCTTGCACGGGTGGCGCTGCCCAGTTGGATGCGTGTTGTTGAAGTCCCGGAACTGAACGGGTTGACCACCAAACCGCGCGCCATGAATTACGCGCTGGATTTTTGCCGTGGTGACATCGTTGGCGTTTGGGATGCCGAAGACGCACCACAGCCAGATCAGATCGAACGTGTGGTTGCGCATTTTACCCAAGCTTCGCCCGAGGTGGTATGCCTGCAAGGTGTTTTGGATTACTACAACCCCCGCACGAACTGGCGGTCACGCTGTTTTACCATCGAATACAACAGCTGGTTTCGCGTGATCCTGCCGGGCATCGCACGTATGGGGCTGGTCGTCCCGCTTGGAGGAACGACGTTCTTTTTCCGCCGCGAAAAGCTGTTGGAACTGGGCGGCTGGGACGCCCACAATGTCACCGAAGATGCCGATTTGGGTGTGCGGCTTTGCCGGGCCGGTTATCGGACCGAGATGGTGGATACCACGACATTCGAAGAGGCGAATTTCCGCGCCTGGCCGTGGGTCAAGCAACGCTCACGCTGGCTCAAGGGGTTCATGGTCACCTATCTTGTGCACATGCGCGACCCGCGGAAATTGTATGCTGATTTGGGTGCGGCGAAGTTTTTCGGCCTACAGGCGTTCTTTCTGGGCACTCTGGGTCAGTTCCTGCTGGCCCCCGTTCTATGGATTTTCTGGCTATACGCCCTGGGCATGCCCAATCCGATGGAGCAGATCCTGCCGCAGCAGATCACGACGGCGCTGATCTGGCTGTTTCTGGCGACCGAGGCCCTGAATATATGCGTCGGAATCATCGCTGTATCCGCGCGCGAACGTCGGTTTTTGCTGCCGTGGGTTCCGACGATGTGTTTGTATTTCCCTCTGGGGGTGGTCGCCGGCTACAAAGCCCTGTGGGAACTGGCGACAAATCCGTTTTTTTGGGACAAAACCCAACACGGGCAGGCCAGCGAAGACGTTCCGCTGACCTGACGTTCATTTGTCGCGACGACTGGCATCCTGTTTCAGACGTGTCATGAAGGCGACCGAAATATGTTCCTTCAACGCCTGCCCCGCAGCCTCTTCGTCTCGGGCTGCGATGGCCTCGACGATTCCCTTATGCTCACTTTGCGCAATCTCGCCACGACCCTGAACAGCCAGCGAAGTGGTCGCCATCAAAGCCATGGTCCGGTGAACCAGATCAAGCTGCTGAACCAGATAGCGATTGTGTGACGCCAGATGAATCTGTTCGTGAAACCGTCGGTTGGCGCGCGACAAGGCCGTTGGGTCATCGATCAGCTTGTCATCTTCGACCACCATGTCCTGAAGAACTTTGATTTCTTCTTCGGTGGCGTGTTTTGCGGCCAGGCGCGCAGCCAGCCCTTCAAGTTCCCGGCGCACGATGTAAAGCTCGGCCATCTGGTTGTGGTCCAGAGACGCCACGATCAATGACCTCCCGTCCCGTTCCAGCAAGGATTGGGTTTCCAGGCGTTGCAGCGCTTCACGGATCGGAGTGCGCGACACGCCGAACCGTTCAGCCAGTTCGCTTTCGACCAACCGATCACCGGGCTTGTAGACGCCCACATCGATGGCTTCCAGGATAAGGCTGTAGGCGTCCTTGGTCGGGGATCGGGTCTGGCTCATGGGATCGTTTGTCTCCTCGTTCGGACATGTCTAGCCGTGTCAGGGGGCGGCGATCAAGTACAGCATTGAAAACCGCCCGACTGCGCCCTAAACCCAAGCCATGGTCAAACCTTCCTTTAGTCATGTCACCCAATGGGTGTTCGATCTGGATAACACCCTGTATCCGCCGCAGATGCGGCTGTTCGATCAGATCGAAGTTCTGATGACGGACTATGTAGTGCAAGCCATCGGTGTCGACCGGGCCGAGGCCGACAGGTTACGCGCGCATTACTGGCGCGAATACGGAACCACGCTGGCCGGGTTGATGGCCGAGCATGATCTGGACCCCGACCCTTACCTGCATGCGGTACATCAGGTTGACATGAGCCACATGGACCCGGATGCGGAACTGGCCGACCATATACGCGCCCTTCCAGGTCGGAGGATCGTCTACACCAACGGCAGCGCGCCTTACGCGGAACGTGTATTGGAAGCACGCGGCCTGACAGGCCTGTTCGACGCGATTTACGGTGTCGAACACGCAGGGTATCGACCAAAGCCGGAAAAAGCTGCCTTCGAAGCGATCTTTGAAAAGGATGGCCTCCAGACCGAAATGGCGGCCATGTTCGAAGATGACCCACGCAATCTTGCGGCCCCGCACGAGATGGGAATGCGTACGGTGCATGTTGCCCCCGACCCGCATGAAGCCGATCACATTCATCACCATACGGACGATCTGACCGCGTTTTTGGCCCGCCTGCGATAGCCTGTCACAGTGCGACGATCTGCACGTTCCGCACCTGCATCTGCATACCTATATGCGCGTCAGCGACGAACAGATGGAGACCCCGATGAGCACGATTGACATGCCGCTGCGCCTGCCGATTTGGCAGCGCCTTTTCTTTGCAATTCCCGTTTTTGGATGGCTGGCGCGCGACGCGGTCAACGCCAAGGCAGAAGATTTGTATTACACCACCGCTGCGATTTTCAGCATGTGGGGCTGTTCCATCATGTTGTTCGGCCTTCCCGGTCTCTACATCCCTGCCCTTATGATGGTGCCGGTGATGTTTCTGATCCTCGTGCTGATTTCGCGCGGTTGAAATACGGGACAGGATGTCACTTGGCACTCGGGGCAGATCCGAATTAGGTTCTGCCCGGAATGATGAGAGGCGCCATGACCGACAGCTGTGACATCCTGATTTCCGGTGGCGGGATCGCCGGCCTGACCGCTGCGGCGGTATTCGGAACGGCAGGTTTTCAAGTGATCTGCGTTGATCCGAGCCCTCCGATCACCGAGCGGGACGTGGACGGGTCGGACCTGCGCACCACCGCTTTTTTGCAGCCTGCGCGCGGCCTGCTGGAACAATGCGGTCTGTGGGCCAGGCTGGATGCCCACGCGGCTCCGCTGCAAATCATGCGGATCGTTGACGCGGGGGGCGACGTGCCCGAGCCGCGCGTTGTCCGCGACTTCAACGCAGCCGACATTTCTGACCACCCTTTCGGTTGGAACCTGCCCAACTGGTTGCTGCGCCGAGAAATGGTGGCGCGACTGGCTGAATTGCCCAATGTCGATTTCCGCACCGGCACCGGAACCACCAGCCTGTTCACCCGAACCGCCGAGGCCCGCGTGGGCCTGAGCGATGGAAGCCGCGTCCGGTGCAGACTTGTGCTTGCCGCCGATGGTCGCAACTCACTTATGCGCGAGGCCGCCGGAATCAAAGTGCACACGACACGATATGGGCAGAAGGCGCTGGCCTTTGCGGTGACACACCCCATTCCACACGAGAATGTCTCGACCGAGATTCACAGGTCGGGTGGACCGTTCACGCTGGTGCCTCTGCCGGACTGGGAAGGGCAGCCCTCGTCCGCCATCGTCTGGATGGAACGCGGACCGAAGGCCGTTGAACTCCTGAACCTGGAACCCGAGGCATTCGAGGCCGCCATGACCTCTCGGTCCTGCGGTTTGTTCGGCCCGCTGAAACTAGCATCCCGCAGAACGATCTGGCCGATCATCAGCCAATCGGCGGAACGGCTGGCGGGGGAACGCATCGCCCTGATGGCTGAGGCCGCGCATGTGGTGCCACCCATCGGAGCACAGGGATTGAACATGTCGCTGGGCGATCTGCGTTGCATGCTGGATTTGGCGCAGGCCCGGCCCGAAAGTCTGGGAGACGCACAGATGCTGGACGCCTATCACAAGGCCCGTCACACCGAGGTCGAGATGCGTGTCAAAGGCATTGATCTGCTGAACCGCGCCTCGATGATCGAGGCACGCCCGCTGCGGGATGCACGGGCGATGGGGCTGAGCGCACTTTATTCCCTGCCACCAGTGCGCAAGACGTTGATGCAGATGGGCCTTGGCGTTCACTAAGGCCCGGGCTGCTTACAGAACCTGATCCAGCACCCGTTTCAAACGCGCGATAGTGCCGTCCACGTCGTACAGCTTGTCGAGCCCAAACAGGCCCAACCGAAACGTGCTGAACCCTTCTGGCTCATCGCATTGCAACGGGACACCAGCGGCAATCTGCATACCCAGCGCCGCAAATTTCCTGCCGTTCTGAATTTCGGGATCCGAGGTGTAGCTGACCACAACTCCAGGCGCGCCAAAACCGTCGGCCGCGACCGAAACGACGCCCTTGTCCTTCAACATCGACCGCACACCGTCACCCAGCGCCCATTGCGCCGCACGCAGCTTTTCGAACCCGTATTCACGCGTCTCTGCCATGGTGTCGCGGAAAGCCAGCAACGCATCGGTCGGCATCGTGGCGTGATAGGCGTGGCCGCCGTTTTCATAGGCTTGCATGATCTGCCGCCATTTCTTCAGATCAAGGGCGAAACTGTCGGAACTGGTCTGCTCCAGACGTGCCTCGCCCCGTTCAGACAACATGACCAGACCGGCACATGGTGACGCGCTCCACCCCTTCTGCGGCGCCGAGATCAGAACATCGACACCGGTGGCTTTCATGTCCACCCAGGCGCAACCCGACGCAATGCAATCCAACACCATCAATGCACCCACCTCGTGCGCCGCGCTTGCCAGCGCGGTCACATAATCATCCGGCAGAATGACCCCCGCTGAGGTTTCGACATGCGGCGCAAAAACAACGCCGGGCTTTTGTTCGCGAATCGCGGCGACGACCTCTTCGATCGGAGCAGGCGCAAAAGGCGATGGGCTGGCATTGCCAGTCTCTCGCGCTTTCATGACCGTGGTCGAGTTTGTCAGAGAGCCGCTCTCAATGATCTGGCTCCACCGGTACGAGAACCATCCGTTGCGAACCACCAGCACATCCGCGCCGCGTGCGAACTGTCGGGCGACCGCTTCCATGGCATAGGTTCCACCGCCGGGAATAACGGCAACGCCATCCGCGTTGTACACGTCTTTCAGCATGTCCGAAATGTCGCGCATCACCTGCTGAAACTTCTGCGACATATGGTTCAACGAACGGTCGGTAAATACGACCGAGAATTCTACGAGCCCGTCCGGGTCAACGGTTTCCAGCAAGCCTGGCATGGCGCATCCTTTCCAAAGCGTTTTCGAAGTCTTGTCCGCTTTGTCAGTGCGGGTAAAGCCTTTTCGCGGCGAAATTTGACCTGACGTAAAGCTTAACAAACACTTAATTTTTCTCACTTAGTTTCCTGAGAACAGGAAAATGACGCCAACCAGTGTCACTTCCCCTTTACACTTCTACTTGCTTCTGAACAGATGCGCACACTTTATACTTGAAGGGATAGATTCACCCGTGACGATACAAAAGCGGATCAGCTTCCAGTTCGTTCGAGACGAAGTAAAACGACGCATTGAAAGCCGTGTCTGGCCACAAGGATCGCTTTTGCCGACGGAGACCCAGCTGGCAGAGGAGTTCAATTGCGCCCGGGCCACTGTGAACAGAGCCTTGAGAGAACTGGCCGACCAGGGCTTTGTCGAGCGCAAACGCAAAAGCGGCACACGCGTCAAGAAAGAGCCCAGCAAACACGCCAAACTCGAATTGTCACTGGCGCGGCAAGTGGTCGAAAACCAGAATGCAAATTATCGTTATGCGCTTGTTGAAAGAAATGTGGTCACCAGCCCTGGATGGCTTTCCTCGCAGATCAACGTGGCACCGGATGCGCGTGTTCTACATGTAATCTGTATGCACTATGCAGACAATCGGCCCTTCCAGATGGAAGAACGGTGGATCAACATCGAGGCTGTTCCAGATGTAGAGGACGCGGACCTGGTCGAACAGGGGCCACATGAATGGCTGTTGACGGCCGCACCTTTCACCGACGCCGAGGTCGCTTTCTGCGCCATATCCGCAGATGCGCGACTGGCAGAATTCATGGGCACCACGGCGGGAACATCCATGATTCAAATGGAACGCACCACCTGGAAAGAAGACAGGCCGCTTACCTTTGCGCGCATGACGCATCATCCGGGCTATTGCATCCGCACCAAATACTGAGCGTTTTCAACCGATCGGTCCAGATAGGCGTTCTTCGCTCAGCAGCACGTTTGCCTCGACATCGCCCGCACCCGGCAATGTCATGATCCGGCGCCGCAATACACGCTCGAAATCGGCCAGGTCTCGGGCCACCACACGCAGTCGATAGTCATACAGTCCAAGCACATGCTCGACTGTCTGCACCTCGGGAATGGCACTGACAGCGCGCTCAAAATCTTCAAGACTGACTTGGCCCTTGCGCCCCAGCTTGATGCCCAGAAAGACGGTAACACCGAACCCCAGCGCTTCGGCATTCAGACGCAGCCGACGGCCCTTGATTATTCCTGCCTCTTCCAACCGACGAATGCGGCGCCACGTTGCGGGTTGGGATAACCCGAACCTGCGCCCCAATGCTCCGGCACTTTGCGTGGCATCCTGTTGCAGTGCGCGAAGAAGGCGGCTATCAATCTCATCCAATTCGATCATACCGGCAGTACCTCGTCCCGCTTGACCCTCGCGATATGCATCAGGGCCTCGATATCGGCGATGTGAGGCAGGGTCAGAATCCGGTCGCGATAGAGCTGTTGATAGTGCTTCATATCTCTTGCAATGACGGAAAGACGAACATCGACCCGACCCAGAAAGGTCTGAATTTCGATCACCTCTGCCACGTCACGCGCCGCCTGCGTGAAATCGTCGAAAGCTCGGGCCTGCGTCTTGTCAAGCGTGATCCGAAGCGAGACCTCGACTGCATATCCCATCGCGGCCCAGTCTATCACGGCCTCCTGCCCTTGGATGATCCCTGCGGCCTGCATCTTTTCGATCCGCCGCCAGCAGACACCCGCGCTGATCCGGCAAAGATCGGCCAGTTCCGCTGTTGTCAGGCTCGGGTCTGCTTGAAAGTGGCGCAGAATGCGCCGATCAATATCATCAAGCATGATTTTTTTACATTCTCCAATTATCGCGAATTATTCTTCATCTTTTTTGCAAATACTCAAGCCCAACCCTATCGCCATTGGGCGAACAGGCAGATACAACCGCCGCAACCTAACCAGAAAGGACCGGCGAAATGCGCGTCTATTACGATCGCGATTGCGATATCAACCTGATCAAAGACAAGAAAGTTGCCATTCTCGGCTATGGCTCGCAAGGTCACGCTCACGCGCTGAACCTGCGCGACTCGGGTGCAAAGAACCTGGTCGTCGCCCTGCGCGAAGGATCGCCCTCCGCCAAAAAAGCCGAAGCCGAAGGTTTGCAAGTCATGGGCATCGCCGAAGCGGCGGCCTGGTGTGACGTGATCATGTTCACCATGCCCGACGAGCTTCAGGCCGAGACCTACAAAAAATACGTCCACGACAACATCAAGCCCGGTGCGGCCATCGCGTTTGCCCATGGCCTGAACGTACATTTCGGCCTGATCGAGCCGAAAGACGGCGTCGACGTCATCATGATGGCCCCCAAGGGCCCCGGCCACACCGTGCGCGGCGAATACACCAAAGGCGGCGGCGTGCCCTGCCTGGTCGCTGTCCACAACGATGCAACCGGCAAAGCGCTGGAAATCGGCTTGTCCTACTGCTCGGCCATCGGCGGCGGCCGCTCGGGCATCATCGAAACCAACTTCCGTGAAGAGTGTGAAACCGACCTGTTCGGCGAACAGGCCGTTCTGTGCGGTGGTCTGGTCGAACTGATCCGCTGCGGCTTTGAAACTCTGGTCGAAGCCGGTTACGCCCCTGAAATGGCCTATTTCGAGTGTCTGCACGAAGTGAAACTGATCGTCGATCTGATCTACGAAGGCGGCATCGCCAACATGGATTACTCGATCTCGAACACCGCCGAATACGGCCAGTACGTCACCGGGCCGCGTATCCTGAAATACGACGAGACCAAAGCGCGTATGAAAGAGGTTCTGAACGACATCCAGCAGGGTAAATTCGTTCGTGACTTCATGCTGGAAAACGCCGTTGGCCAGCCGACCATCAAAGCGGCGCGCCGTGCCAATGACGAGCATATGATCGAGGAAACCGGCGCCAAGCTGCGCGGCATGATGCCGTGGATCTCGGCCGGAAAGATGGTCGACAAAGAAAAGAACTAAGCCTGACCTTAGTAGCATAAGGGCGGCCACGGCGGTCGCCCTTTTTCGTTTGCACAAAAAAGTGGCGCGGCACATAAACGCCCGATCAGACCAATCAATTTCGCGAACTTGCGCTGCCCGACAGGACAAACCAATGGTGCAACAGCCGACTAGACAGGACTGGAGCGGCGTCTTCACGCTGGGCCTGATCTGGGGCGCGACCTTCATGGTCGTCACCATGGCGCTGGAAGGCTATGGGCCGATCACGGTCGCCACCTCACGAACCACGCTGGGCGCTGTTACCCTGTTGCTGATGATGACGGTGACCGGTCGCAAGCTGCCGGTTCTGACGCCGGCGCTGAGTGTTTCGATTGTCCTTATCGGCGTGCTGTCTACTGCCGTACCCTTCATGCTGCTCAGCTGGGGGCAGCAATTCGTGCCATCAGCCTTTGCGGGGCTGTCCATGGCCGCCATTCCGCTTATGGTATTGCCACTTGCGCATTTCTTTTCTGACGAGCCGCTCAATCTACGTCGCCTGCTGGGCGTGTGTCTGGGCTTCTCGGGAGCTTTGGTATTGATCGGCCCCGGTCTGGCACAGCTTGGCCAAGGGGCCGAACCTCTGGCCCAATTGGCCTGTATCACTGCCGCATTGTGCTATGCGTCTTCGTCGATTTTGACCCGTCGCTGTCCGCCTGTCGACCCGTTGGCGCTTGCTGCGCTGACCCTGCTGGTTGGGGCTGCGTTGTTGGTGCCCATCATGCTGATGACCGAAGGCTTGCCCAAATGGCAAGGCACGCGCCCCACACTTGCTCTGATCGTGCTGGGCTTGGTGCCAACGGCGTTCGCCACCCTGCTGCGCGTGTCCATCACCCGCAGCGCAGGTTCCGTGTTTCTGACACTGGTGAACTATCAGGTGCCCATTTGGTCAATGGTATTCGGCGCCTGGATTCTGTCCGAGGCCCTGCCCCTGCGCTTTTTCATCGCCCTTGCGCTGATCCTGACAGGCATGGCCATCAGTCAATGGTTCAGCCTGCGCAAGGTTCTGTTCGGGCACTAGCTTGTGGCGGCCTCGACCTCGGCGACGATGCTGTCAACGACTTGGGTCAGCAACCCATCATCTTCGCATTCAGCCATCACGCGGATCAACGGTTCGGTCCCGGATTTGCGGATCAACAACCGGCCCTGCCCATTCAACCGTGCCTCGGCATCGGCAATGGCCGCCTGTACACTTTGCACCTCCAAAGGCGTTTGATCGCTGGAATAACGTACATTCTTCAGCAACTGCGGCACGGTTTCGAATTGTTTGGACAGATCCGACGCCTTGCGCCCCGACAGAACCATTTCCGCCAGGAAATGCAGGCCAGCCATCAACCCGTCACCGGTGGTGGCATAATCGCTCATCACGATATGGCCGGACTGTTCCCCGCCAAGGTTGAACCCACCTTCACGCATCCGTTCGACCACGTAGCGATCGCCGACGGCCGTTCGCTCGAGGCGCAAACCCTGCGCTGTCAGGTGGCGTTCCAGACCCAGGTTGGACATGACGGTCGCGACCAGGGCATCGCCCTTCAACTGGCCCGATTTCTTCCATGCCGTCGCCAGCAAAGCCATAAGCTGATCGCCGTCAGCCACCTGGCCGGTTTCGTCGACCACAACCACCCTGTCCGCGTCGCCATCCAGACAAATACCCACATCGGCACCATGCGCGACAACGGTTTCAGCGGCCAGTTGAGGCTTGGTCGATCCGCAGTTGAGATTGATATTCTTGCCGTTGGGCGCGATTCCCACGGGGATCACTTCTGCGCCCAGTTCCCACAAAACTTCCGGCGCGGTGCGGTGGGCTGCGCCGTTTGCACAATCGATCACCACTTTCAAACCATCCAGACTGACGTTCCGCGGCAACGACGACTTCACACGTTCACCATAGCGAAACCGGGCGTCATCAACCCGGCGCGCCCGGCCGATATTCTGCGCCTGAGCGGGTCTGACGCCTTCGTCGATCAGCTTTTCGATCTCGACCTCGGCCTGATCGGACAGTTTATAGCCGTCGGGCCCAAAGAACTTGATTCCGTTGTCTTCGGCAGGGTTGTGGCTGGCCGAGATCATGACGCCCAGATCAGCCCTCATGGAGCGCGTCATGAGGCCAACGGCGGGCGTCGGAACGGGCCCCAGCAGCAGCACGTTCATTCCAGTGGACGTCAAACCGGCCGTCAGCGCGTTTTCCAGCATATACCCGGACAAACGCGTATCCTTGCCGATGACAACCCGGTGCACCCCTGTCGCGTCGCGCCGGAAATACCGCCCGACTGCGGCCCCGATGCGCAACGCCATCTCTGCCGTCATCGGATGCGTGTTGGCGGTGCCCCGCACCCCGTCGGTTCCGAACAGCTTGCGCATAGGTGTCACTCCGTGATTTGCCGTGCGACCGGATTACCGGACAGCAGCCCATAGGCGCAAGGCCTGAGAGGTCTCGGCCACGTCATGAACGCGGATGATCTGCACGCCCTGAGACAATCCCGCCAGAGCCACCGCGATTGATCCCGGCGCGCGGGCAGTCTTGCAAGGCTCTTTTCCGATGGTGCCAATAAAGCCCTTGCGCGACACGCCCAGCAGGATCGGGCAGCCCAAGCCGTGGAACAGGCTGAGATTGCGCAGAAGGGTCAGGTTGTGATCCTCGGTCTTCCCAAACCCGATCCCGGGATCCACAACGACCTGATCGCGGCTCAGGCCAAGACGTTCCAGCAACGCGATCTGGCCTTCGAGAAAATCGTAAACATCCAGCAATACACTGTCGTATCGCGGATTGATCTGCATCGTCGCCGGATCACCCTGCATATGCATGACACAGACAGGCACTCCCTGCGCGGCACAGAACGGTGCCAATGCCGGATCGAAGGTGAAGCCCGAGACATCATTGACCAACCCTGCCCCGGCCGCGCAGGCAGCCTTGGCGACATCGACCTTTCGTGTATCGATGGAAATCAAAGCGCCTGTTTCCGACCGGATCGCTTCGATCAACGGGCGGGTTCGGGCGATTTCTTCCTCGGCCGGGACAAAATCCGCACCCGGACGGGTGGACTCTCCGCCGATATCCAGAATCGTGGCACCATGCGCCACCATATTCACCGCAGCCACGCGAGCAGCATCTACCGAGCTGTGAACACCGCCATCCGAGAAACTGTCCGGCGTGGCATTCAGAATCCCCATGATATGAGGCACCTGCATATCAAGGCCCGCCACGTCAGCCCGCGGTTGGATCAAACGGCTCAGGTAATCTGACGGAACGTCCGAGGCCGCGACGATTTCGGGTTCGGACCCGCGCCGCAGGGCTTCGACATGAGTGAACCAAAGGGGTTGGCCCGCCAGCGGCACAGCGCCTGTGGGACGGGTCGCTCCATGCTGGACCAGTGGTCTGAAATAGGTTCTCACAGCTGGGCCTGATCCACCGCAACAGCGCGCAAGGGCGTTTTGGGTTCCGTCGGCAATGCGCCGCCGATCACCATCATTTCGCTCGCTTCAAAGGTCGCCGCGAACCATGCAGCCAGCGCCACGGCATCCGACGGGGCGGCAGACGGGCCGTCAACGGCATCCAGTACGATCTTGGATGGGGCCCAGACACAGATCTGGCCATTCTTCATCGCCCAATCCAATTCGGTCCGCGTAGAGACCACCACACAGCGATGATCCCGTGCCGCCAGAACCCAGGCATTCTGTTCAATTGCCAACAGGTCAATTCGGCGTTGCGTCATCGCATGACCCGTTTGCGGAGCGGCCAGGTCGGACGCCCCGACACACAGGATCAGCGGGCGCTGGCGGTTCTCCAACTGATCGATCCAGCCCTTCAGGTTTTCCGAGGCGATGGCGTCATTCGACAGGAAGACAAGGCGGGGGTGCGGGCGTTCTTCTTCGGCCATCTCATGATGGACCGAGTCTTTTCCACGCACGATCTCGACCCCCAACGCCCCCGGGCCCCGATCCAGTTTTTCGATGCGAACAAAGACCCTTACAGCCTGAGGTTCAAGTAGGATACGTTCCGCAACGCGTTCGGCCAATGTCTCGAGCAGGTTCAGGCGCTCGGCCGCCAGCTCATAGGCGATGGATTCCGTTACCCGGTCATATGACAGGATGCGATCCACATCATCATCAATCGGGTCCGTCAGAGGCCGGACTTCGACCACGATGTTGAAACAGATCCGCTGGGTTGTTCCCCGCTCGGCCTGGAAGGCACCGATTTCGACTTCGACAATATGGTCGCGCAACGAAATACGATCCAACGGCCCCCGAGGAGACGTCGCCTCGGACCGTTCGGACGGGTGTGCGAATGCCAGACGGATTTCAGAACTCATGGGTCAGGCCTTTTCGGGCTCGTTTCAAAGTTCGCCCACTATAGGCGTTGCGAGGGCCTATAGCATTCAAACAAGCGCCATTCCAACCGCCGAATGCGGCGTCACGAGACCCGAAACCAGCTCATCATCCCGGACGCGGCGTGCCCCAGCATATGGCAATGCAGCAACCAGTTCCCCGGATTGTCCGCGATCAATGCGATTTGGCGTGCCTGTCCCCGCCCGACCAGAACGGTATCACGCCAGGGGCCAAGAGAACCATCATCCATGATCAGCCGGAAGTGATGCCCGTGCAGATGCATTGCGTGCGGAAATGCGGTTTCATTCACGAACTCGATCCTGTGCAAACTGCCGACGGCCGCATCCAGAAACGGATCTTCGGGGCGTTCGGCGTAACCGTTCAGCGCCCAGAATTTGCCCAACTGCGCCAGCTCGCGGCCTGACAGTTCCGTTTCACCCAGCCGGGCGCTTTCCAGCCAGCGCATTGCGCCACCTTGCAAAACCATCCGGTGCGTTCTGGCATGTTGAAGATTATCGATCTTAGGCAAAGGGTTAGGCGGCAATGCTGACACGCCCTGCCTGTGCGCCTCGGCAGCGTTTCCACCGACCTCGAACCATGCCAGCCCAAAGGAACCATCTCTTTCGACGCTGACCAGGCTTGCCGTTTCGCCCTCGGTGACGACATCCACAATCAGATCCGCACGCTGCGCAGGTGCAAGCGGGAAAGAGCCCGACAGCCGCAGCGGTGTTTCCAAGGGCATTCCATCCAAGGCGACGATCCACCCTGAAAGACCATCAAGATCCAGGTCGAATATCCGGGCATTGGAGGCGTTGACCAATCGCAGTCGCAGTCGCTCGTTTCTGCGTACCGCAAACGCGGGATCGAATGATCCGTTGACGGTCAGGATGTTCCCTAGCCGACCTGCATGGCTCAGATCATGGCCATTGTCGAAATCATCCGTTATCTGCGCGGTCTCAGGGTTCAACCGCCAATCATCCAACATCAGCACCAGATCCTGATCGACATCCGGTGCCGTGGCCTCTGCAACGATCAGCGGCCCATACAGCCCGCGGGCCACCTGTTCCATCGACTGGTTGTGCGCGTGGTACCAATAGGTGCCTGCATCCGGGGCAACGAAGTCATAGTCGAAAGAACTGCCCGGTGCGACGGCATCCTGCGTCAGACCGGGTACACCGTCCATGGCGTTGTCAATGCGGATCCCGTGCCAGTGGACCGATGTTGGTTGCGGAAGGTCATTCACTAGTTTGCGCTGAACGCGTGCGCCCTGTTCGACCCTTAGGACCGTTCCGGGGACAGTGTCACCGTAACTCCAGACCGTTGTGTCAGGAAACCCTTCGGGTGCAACGCGCTGCCGGCTCAGATGCGCCTTGAGCGGCGGATAACCGGCGCGGGTCGCGACCGGCAGAATTGTGGCGGCGGCGGCTGTTTTCAGAATGTGTCGTCGGGTGAAAAGCATTACGGGCCTCCTGGGCCCGCAATATAGACTGCAACCTGCCGCGCGCCACCAAGCTTCCAGCGCGGGTGCGTCAATCAGTTGCTCGCTGTCCGATAGTTGTGGCGGTAGAAAATGTGCACACCGATCCGCGCGGTCTGTTTATAGACCCGCGACCAAGATGGCCGAACCGCCGTCGTGTGGTAGTGGGTCGCCCCTTCGGTCAGCTCTTGGCCGATACCATCAATGGCGGCCCGAGCGACCTTGGACACGCGCTCATACGCTTTCTTCTCGTGGATGACCTCTTTGCGACCGTCACATGTATAGGTGAACTGGCACTGGTATTTCTTGCCGGTCCCCTGACGGATCACACCACACAGAGAGCTTGGAAAGCGGCTGCTTTTGACCCGGTTCAAGATGACCTCGGCCACAGCAAACTGGCCACGCACGCTTTCGCCACGGGCTTCGAAGTACAATGCCTCGGACAGGCACTTCCAGTTTTCGTCACCGGTTGCCTTGGGTTGCTGGTCAAGCCAGTCCTTGGAGTATGTTACTTCAACTGGTTTGGCCGCCTTACGCGGTTGGAACAGTTTGAAATAGTCGCGAAAGCTTTGCGCCGGCAATTCGCTGCGGGCGACAAGCTCTTTCTTTGCAGTATCAATTGCTTCCCTCTCGGCGAAGGACGCACTGGGCAGCACGGTTGCCGCCATTGTGGCAACAGCCATTATGTAACGTAGCATCAGATAACCTCGCACAGGCACTTCACGCGCCATACCCTCCCCCGGCGGGCGCGACGAGGCATTTAACGCAATCGAGCGCAAAGGTCCAGTCTTTCGGAAAATGCAAGTGGAATCTTGCCCGTAGCGAAGATAAATTTCGCCTACGAGTGTCCAGATAACCCACTAATCCTTGGGTTTTCAGGCCCTGTCAACCCCCAAGTCTGGAGGAAATCGCCAGTTGAGCGGCAGCCAGCCGAGCGACCGGAACCCGGAACGGCGAACACGAAACATAGTCGAACCCCAAATCCCTGCAAATGGCGATTGATTCGGGGTTTCCGCCGTGTTCTCCGCAAACAGACAGGGTCACATCCGGTTTCGCGGCTCGTCCCCGCTCGGCTCCCAGCTTCAGCAGTTCCCCGACCCCATCCGGATCAAGAACGTGGAACGGATCTTCGCCGAAGACACCCTGGCGAACATAAGCGGACATGAAACGGCCGGCATCGTCGCGGGACAGACCATATGTCATCTGCGTCAGGTCATTCGTTCCGAAACTCATGAACGCGGTCTGCGGGGCGATCTCTTCTGCGCGCAGACAGGCGCGCGGGGTTTCGACCATCACACCCAGCCGATATTCAAACTCCTGCCCGCGTTCTGACGCGACCGCCGCCGCCACCGTATCGATGCGGGACTTGACCAGTTCGACCTCTCGTTTCGCGGATACCAGCGGTATCATCACTTCGGGCACGACGGGGGCGCCGTTCTTTCTGGCATCCAGCGTGGCTTCGAAGATCGCGCGCGCTTGCATGTCATAGATTTCGGGAACGGTCACGCCCAGACGAACACCGCGCAGGCCCAGCATCGGATTGTATTCCGTCATCGCGTCAACCCGACGCTCGACATCGGAAACCGGCAAATCCAGCGCCTCGGCCAATTCCCGTTGACCGCTGCGCGTGGTGGGCAGGAACTCGTGCAAGGGCGGGTCGAACAGGCGAATGCAGACGGGCTGCCCTTCCATGATTCTGAACAGCTGAACAAAGTCCTCACGCTGCATCGGAAGCAAACGTTCCAGCACAGCCGCCCTGCCCGAAGACGTTTGCGCAAAAATCATCTCGCGCATCACGATCAGGCGGCCGGGTTCAAAGAACATATGCTCCGTCCGACACAGGCCGATCCCCTGCGCCTGAAAGTTGCGCGCCGTCTGCGCATCGGCCGGTGTGTCGGCATTGGCGCGGATGTCAATATCACGCTCGGCATCGGCCCATGCCATCAAGGTCTGAAAACAATCATCCAACGCGGCCTCAAGCATGGCGGGCTGCCCTGCCAGCACCTGACCGGAACTGCCATCGATGGTCAGAATATCGCCGGTCTTGAAAACTCGACCATCGGGTGCGGTCAGCATCTTCTTTTTGGCCTGGAACCGCATGTCTGAGGCACCAACGATACAGGGCAGGCCAAGTCCACGGCCAATCACGGCGGCGTGGCTGGTCATCCCGCCTTTTTCCGTCAGAACCGCAACGGCCGCATGCATCCCGCGCACATCCTCGGGCGAGGTTTCGCGGCGGACCAGAACGCAGGCCTCGCCGCGCGCGGCACTGGCCTGCGCTTCTGCGGATGTAAACACGATCTTTCCCGTTGAAGCGCCCGGGCTGGCACCGATGGCCGTCGTCAGCACGTCACGCCGCGCTTCCGGATGGACCTGCCGGTGCAAAAGCTCATTCAGCGCGTGGGGGTCCACACGCATCACCGCCTCTTGCGGCGGTATGATCCCGTCTTCGGCCAGACGAACGGCGATCCGCATCGCCGCGCGCGACGTTCTCTGAACCCGGACGCCGTCCAGAATATGCACGTTGCCGTTTTGAATGACGAACTCGACCTGCATTTCTTCGCGCAGTTTTTCACGCATCAGCGCAGCTTGTTGCTTCAACTCGGCAAAGGCTTTGGGTGCGACTTCTTCAAGCGACGGTCCACGCGGGTCTTTTTCAAGAAACAGCGCGGCCACATCTTCGCCCAGCGCATCACGGCCCTGGCTCTGGCTCAGGTAGCGCCCCGTGATCTGCGGCATTCCTGTGGTCGAGTCGACCAGTTGAAGCACACCTGATCCGCATTCACCCTGCCCGACCCCCGGGATCATCTCTTGAATGACAAGCCCAAGACCGGCATCTGCCGGGGCGCCCTTGGCCTGCCGCAACAGCCGAGCGGATGTCCCATCCCATGCGCGGGCCATCGAGCGCAAAACACCGATCAGCTGTTCACCGCGGTCCTGCGGAAAAGCTTCGTCCGTTTCATCTTCGTACGCGCGCAGGGAATGGCGCAGACCTTCGCTGCCATCCATGTCGATGTCATCAAACACGTCCGCGTCCAGCCGCGCCACGTGGATCGCATAGCTTTGAACGAACCTGAGATACAGCGCTGCGGCGGCCTCTGCCCCCATCGTATCGGACAGGTCCACATAGCGTGCATCATTCATGCCAATGTTCAGAACCGCACCGGGCCCGCCCCAGTCGGGATCTTCGGAACTTGGTCGGACGCACAGCAAGGTCGCCGGATCGAATTGCTCAAGGATCGCGTCAAGGTTCGGAACTTCGCCTTCCGCAATCTGATGGACCGCATCAAACGACAGCGCGACGGTCCGGGGCACCGGCAGGTCCAGTCGAACCAGTCGTTGCAGACACTTGGCCCGCCCGCCATGGGTATGGGCCGTGACCGGAGCATCGGGCGTAATGAGCGTGGTATGCGGATTATTCTGCACTGCAGCACCTTTTGATTTGCGTGCAGCATAAGCGCTTGCGCCCTTCGTGCAAGGGCGTTGTGGGCACGCATCGCTGCGTGCCCGAGGTTTTAACCTTCGATCCGCGAAAGATCGGCCACGCTGGAGCAAACCTGCCTGATCTGACTGAGCAGGTTCAGCCGGTTGCGGCGGATCACATCATTGTCGGTGTTGACCTGCACGTCCTCAAAAAAACCGTCCACAGGGCCGCGCAGCGCGGCCATGGCGGCCACGGCAGCTGCGAAGTCTTCGGACTTCAGAGCCACATCGATCTGCGACTGAGCCCTGTCCAAAGCCGCGAAAAGCGCCTTCTCGCTTTCGGTCTCGGCGAATTTCACATCCGCACCGTAAGAGTATTCCACGCCGTCCTTTTCCTCGGCCTGGGTCAGGATGTTGTTGGCCCGCTTGAACCCCTGCACGAGGTTTTCCCCATCCTCGGTCGCGATCACCGCATTCAGCGCGCGCGCACGTTTGACCAGCAGGTTGAGGTCGTCATTGCCCTCCATCGCGATGCAGGCGTCGATGATGTCATGGCGGATGCCCTCGTCTCGGAGGAAGACTTTGAGCCGGTCGTGGAAGAAGGACAAAAGGTCATCTGACGTATCGGGTACCTTCCGTTCAAGATGCAGAAAGTCCGCCATTTGGTGCGTCCCGGCCTTGTCGCCCGCAAGCTTCTCCTTCACCGTACGGAACGCTGCTCCGAAAACACCGTGGTCGGCAATCTCATCCAACAGCTCTGCGACATGCCCGTCGTGCAAGGCTTCGTTCGAAGCCGCTTCGGCCCGAACGAGTTGCGCGTCGAAGAAACGGTCGAGCTTCAGCCGCAGATCATTGTTCAGGATCAACCGGATCACCCCCAAGGCCGCGCGACGCAGCGCGAACGGGTCCTTCGACCCGGTGGGCTTTTCATCGATCGCCCAGAACCCGGCCAGAGTATCAAGTTTGTCCGCAAGCGCCACGGCGACCGACAGAGGTGCCGCAGGCACATCATCCGACGGCCCCAGCGGCGAGTAGTGTTCTTGCGCCACAGCTGCCACCGCGGCACCCTCGCCGGCGGCTTCGATGTAATACCGCCCCATGAGCCCCTGAAGTTCGGGGAATTCATAGACCATCTCTGAACTCAGATCAGCCTTGGCCAGGCGCGCGGCTTTCTCGGCCTGGTCCGGGTCGGCGCCCGTCACCGGGGCCAGTTCGCGGGCCAGCGCGGCGATGCGCTCGATACGTTGGGCCTGAGTGCCCAGCTTGTTGTGGAAGGTCACGTTCTCCAGCGCTCGGGTCCATTGGGTGATGTCCGACTTGGCAATGCGCAGGTCGTTCTCCCAGAAGAACTTGGCATCGGCCAGACGTGCCGACAGCACCTTTTGGTTCCCCGCCAGAATGGTTGCGCCGTTGTCGGCGGTTTCGCGGTTGGCGACGGTGATGAACCGTTCGATCCGACCTGTCTTGGGGTTCTTCACCGAAAAGAACTTCTGATGCTCTTTCATCGAGGTCTGCAATACTTCGGGCGGCAATTCCAGAAACTCGTCATCGATCTGGCCCATCAAAACCACGGGCCATTCCACCAGCCCGGCAACCTCGGCCAACAGGCCCTTGTCTTCGACGATTTCCAGACCTGCGGCAAAAGCCATGTTCTGTGCATCATTCCAGATGTGTTCGGCACGTTCATCCGGCGAGAGAATCACGAATGCGCGTTTCAGCTTGGCGGCATAGTCCTCGAAAGACGTAACCGGGAACCGGTTGGGGGCCATGAAACGATGACCGGCTGTGGTGTCTCCGGAACGGATGCCGTCGACATCCATCGGAACAACCTGCGCTCCGGAATCATCCGACAGGATGCACAGAATGGAATGCAACGGACGCACCCACCGCAGGCTGCCACTGCCCCAACGCATGGATTTGGGCCATGGGAAGTTGCGAATGGTGGCTTCCAGCACTTCGGCAATGATCTCGGCGGCCGGACGGCCCGGTTTCTCGATGGTGGCGAAGTAAACGGCGCCCTTGGGGGTCTCACGCTCTTCCAGTTGGTCGCGGGTCAGGCCCGCGCCCCGCAGGAAACCTTCGATCGCCTTGTCCGGCGCGCCGACCTTGGGTCCTTTGCGCTCTTCCCGGATTGTCGGACTTTGCGCCAGCAGACCTTCCACCGCCAATGTCAGGCGGCGGGGTGTGGTCAGTGCGGCAGCGTTTGAATAGGTCAAGCCGGCCTCGACCAGACCATCGGTAATCCGCTTTTTCAGATCCTCACCGGCACGGGTTTGCATCCGCGCAGGAATTTCTTCGGAAAACAGTTCGATCAGCAGGTCGGGCATAGTCGGTCCTTAGAAGTTCACAATCGTCTGAATGACGATGGCATTGGCGATATCCACAAAGAAGGCGGATACAAGGGGCAGCACGATAAAGGCAATAGGCGAAGGCCCATATCGCTTGGTTACTGCCGTCATATTTGCAATCGCCGTGGGTGTGGCGCCCAGGGCAAAGCCTCCGAAGCCCGCGGCCAGCACCGCTCCGCGATAATTCGAGCCCATCAGGGGAAACAGCACCCATATCACGAAAACGACCGTGAACAGAGTTTGCGCCGACATGATCACGGCAATTGCCACACCCAGTTCCGCTATGGTCCACAACTGCAAACTCATCAGTGACATTGCCAGAAAGGCACCAAGAGCAAATTCAGACAGCAACGCCAGCGACGGTGTACGCGCAACCGGCGGCGCGGACGGAGCAATGGCCGTTCGGACATTCGAGATCACGATGCCCATGATCAGACAGGGCACAAACAGCGGCAGCTTCAGCCCCGCGGCCGAAATCGCCTCGCCCAGCGCATAGCCCAGAATGATGGCAAGGTTCAGATGCAGCAGCACGCGCATAATGGTCACATGGTCAATTTCGGTGGCCGCGGTCGTTTCTTCCGGCAGTCCGACCGTATGTTCTTCGTCAGGTCGGTCCGGCGACAGGCCTCGTGTTTCCACCAGAAGACGGGCGATGGGGCCACCCACCAGCGCAGCAAGCACCAGTCCGAGCGTCGCCACGGCAACGCCAAGTTCGGTTGCACCGTCCAGACCCGTTGCGCTGGCAACTTCGGGTGCCCATGCGATTGCGGTTCCGTGTCCACCAATCAAAGCGGCCGAACCGAACAGAACGCCTGCTTGCGCCGGATAGCCAAACAAGGAAGCCCCTGCCGCGCCGATAACGTTCTGCGCAACAATCGTGACAAGCGTCAAAATCAGGAGGATCAACAAAGGCTTACCACCGGCAATCAAGTCAGAAAGCCGCGCGTTCAGTCCGATCCCGGCAAAGAACAGAACCAGCAGAGCGTCCCGGGTCTGCAACTCGAATGACAGCTCAACATTGGCAAAGAGATACAGAAGCAAAACCACGAGCGAAGCCAAAAGGCCGCCCGTGACCGGTTCAGGAATATTGAACTGCCTCAGAACTGCGACTTTGCCGTTGATCCGGGCACCCAACAAATACACCGCAAACCCCAGAGTTGCAGTAATGAAGTCCGGGATCAAAACGGCGTCAGCCATGGTTTTCCTCAGTTTTCAGGGCGTTTCGGGCACTCCTCACCCACCACCGTACCGTCATAGGCTTTTTCACCGCAGTTGTTCAACGCGTGCCAGACATATCCCTTGCCATCCCTGGTAATCGCCACGATCCGGTCGACGCCGAAATGGATGTTCTTCTCACTCAAAAACGCCTGCGCCTGCCCCGATTTCAGTGCATCGCCCAGCGAAACGGCGTCGTAACAGTCAAACCAACCCGGCGCGGTCAAGGGTTCTGGGTTTTCAACAGCAATAAACCCGGCCATCTGATCCGGCTTCAGATCCGTTTCAAAACAGCCTCGGTAGCGGATCGGAGAACTGTCTGCATCGATCGCCTGAAAGTCCGAATAGGTGATTGGGACAGGCGCATCACTTTGGTCCGTCATCAGGACCACGTCCTGGCCGGGCTGCGGTTCGACCTCATAGTAGAAACCGTAAATCTGCAAATAATACATTCCGGCCCCGGCCACCAAGGCCGACAACAACAGAACAATTGCCAGCAGTTTTCCCGTCATGTTTCAGGCTGCCTCTTTCAAGTTCTTGTAAAATAGGACAGGTTTCGTCCGGGTACAGGCATCAATGAGGTCAACACCATGGAATCCACGCTTGCTGTCGGTTTTTTCGGCGCATTGTTTGCCATCATGAACCCGGTTTCCAACCTGCCGGTGTTTCTGAGCGTCACTCAGGATCTGCCTGCTGCCGACCAGCGCAAGATTGCGGTGAAGACGGTGATCTATTGCCTGATCCTTGGCGGTGCCTTTGCGCTGGTCGGAAGTCAGGCGCTTGGCCTTTTTGGCATCAGCGTCAATCACCTGCGCGTCGCCGGCGGCCTGGTCGTTATGATGATCGGCCTCAACATGCTGAACGGAAACGAAAGCACCTCTCATCATGGAACAAAAGGAGAGAAGGAAGCTTACCCCGAAACCGATACGGTCGCCTTTTACCCGCTGGCCTTTCCCATTCTTGTGGGCCCCGGCACAATAACCACCCTGATCCTGTACGCACATCAGGTTAAAACCACGGTCGAGGCTTTTGTTTTTATGGGAGTATTTCTTGTCGTGGTCGGTCTGCTTCTGATCACGTTCTGGAACGCCGCCTGGCTGGCTGAACGCCTGTCCAGCAACGCGCGCGTGATCATGAGCCGCTTCATGGGTATGATCCTTGCCGCCATTGCCGTCAGCATGATCGCAGACGGGCTCAAGGCGCTTTTGCCCGGGCTGGCCTGATTGCCTCATCAGGCCTGAAACCCGGCGGCCTCGGTCTGCACGAACGCATCCGCACATTGTTTGGCCAACGCCCGGACGCGCCCGATATAGGCCTGCCGTTCGGTCACCGAGATCACGCCGCGCGCGTCCAGCAGGTTGAAGATGTGACTGGCCTTGATGCATTGATCATAGGCCGGGTGCGCCATGATGATGCGTTTGCCCGTCTTCGGGTCCACATGCTCCTGGCTCAGAATGGCGGCGCACTCGGCCTCGGCCTCTTCGAAGTGGCGCAGCAGAACCTCGGTGTTTGCCACGTCAAAGTTCCAGCGGGCGTACTCCTCTTCGGTCTGCTTGAAGATTTCGCCGTAAGTCAAAGGACTCGGCGACTGGGGGTCATTGAACGGCATGTCCATCACGTGATCAATGCCCAGCACATACATGGCCAGACGCTCCAGCCCATAGGTCAGCTCGCCTGATACCGGCGCGCAGTCATGGCCGCCAACCTGTTGGAAATAGGTGAATTGGCTGACTTCCATTCCGTCACACCAGACTTCCCAACCCAGACCCCACGCGCCGAGCGTCGGGCTTTCCCAGTCATCTTCGACAAAACGGATGTCGTGCAGGTCCATGTCGATGCCAATCGCCTCGAGGCTTCCCAGATACAGCTCCTGCAAATCCGGTGGGCTGGGTTTGATCAGCACCTGGTACTGATAATAGTGCTGCAACCGGTTCGGGTTCTCGCCATAACGCCCATCCGTCGGGCGGCGTGACGGTTGAACGTAAGCCGCAGCCCAGGCTTTCGAGCCAAGCGCGCGCAGGGTGGTCGCGGGATGGAACGTTCCGGCCCCGACTTCCATGTCATAGGGCTGTAGAATCGCACAGCCTTTAGACGCCCAATAGGTCTGAAGCCGCAGGATGATCTCCTGAAATGAACGCGGTGCGCTGGTCGGTTCGGTCATGGCATTCCCTCTGGGCGCCTTTGCGCCCGGTTCCGGTCGGTTTTGCCCTTCCTATGCAAGGGGCAAAGGGGCGTCAACGGGGCTTGGGGCCAAGCCTGTATCTGCAGGGCCACACCGTAAATTCCCCGCATTCGCGGCATGGCTTTTCGCAAATGAATTCGCGTATTCTGCGCAAAAGCACGAACACTGCATAAGACGGGCAGACTATGACACGCGTATTTTCAGCAATCCTATTGTTTCTTCTGGTCGGCCTGCGCGCCGCAACCGCACAACAAGATCCCAGCGTCTGGGTCCAGGTCGAGGCCCAGCCCTCGCTGCGCGAAGCGCAGGAACGGGCACAGGCCTATGCCAGCGCTTTGCCGGACGTGAACGGGTTTCGCCTGAACAGCGGCTGGTACGCGATCGTGATCGGCCCCTATGCGCGGACCGACGCCGAACAGGTGCTGCGCGTCTATCGGGCGGAAGGCCAGATCCCGCGCGACAGTTACATCGCGTTTTCCAGCGCGATGGGGCAACAGTTCTGGCCCATCGGGGCAAACGTTCTGAACCGTGGCGCCATCGCGGCACCAATTGAACAAGCGGCACAACCGGAAGAGGCTCCGGCAGTCGCCACACCACAGGATTCGGATGAAACCCGTGCGCAGGCGCTTCAATCCGAACGGCTGTTGACCGCACAGGAACGCAAGGATCTGCAAACGGCTCTGCGCGCGGCGGGGTTTTACAACTCGACCATTGATGGTGCGTTCGGGCAAGGCACCCGCCGATCAATGAGCGATTGGCAGCGCTATAACGGGTTTGACGCCACGGGTGTTCTGACCACGTTGCAGCGCAAGGCCCTGATGGATGAATACAACGCGCCGCTGATCTCTGTCGGAATGGAGCGGTATTCCGACGACAAGGCCGGGATTGTGCTCGACATGCCTCTGGGCGCTGTGAGCCTTGATCGCTATCAAGCCCCGTTTGCACATTTCAAAAGCATCTCTGACCTGAACGCCAAGGCGCTCCTGATCAGCCAGGAGGGGGACAAGAACACGCTCCGCGCGCTTTACGAGGTGATGCAATCGCTTGAGATCGTTCCGCTGAATGGCCCTCGTGAACTGGGCCGCGACCGGTTTACCCTTGAAGGGCGCGGCAACGGCATAGTGTCCTTTACGCAAGCGCAATTGGCGGATGGAAAAATCAAGGGCTTCACCCTTGTCTGGCCCGAAGGAGACGAAGCACGTCGCCTGCGGGTTCTGTCAGCGATGACCTCCAGCTTCAGCACGACGGATGCGGTTCTGGATGCCTCCGCCGGTGCATCCGCAGAACAGCGCATCGATCTGGTGTCGGGCCTTCAGGTCCGCAAGCCCCGACTGACGCGCTCTGGTTTCTTTGCGGATGAGAATGGGACAGTACTGACGGTTTCCGAGGCCGCGGACAGCTGCACGCGGATCACTCTGGATGGTGATCACGAGGTTCAACTGGCCCTGACGGACCCTGAACTTGGCGTGTCAGTCCTGCGCCCTGCAAAGACTCTCGCCCCCATGAGCGTCGCCGCGTTCAGTGCCGCCAAGCCGCGCATCCAGTCAGAGGTGGCCGTGTCCGGCTTTTCCTATCAGGGCGCATTGGGCGGCCCCTCTCTGACCTACGGGCAGGTCGCGGACGTTCGTGGGCTGAACGGTGAGACCGGCGTAAAACGTCTGGCGCTGAATGCCCAACCCGGCGATGCAGGCGGCCCCGTCTTCAACGACAGCGGCAACGTCGTCGGAATGTTGTTGCCCACACCGTCCGAAGGGCGCACCCTGCCCGCTTCGGTCAGCCTTGCGGCCACCGTTGATCGGTTGACGGAAATTCTGGCAGAGGCCGGAGTGTCCGGTCAGTCGAGCGAGGAAACCACACGGATCTCACCCAATGAGTTGAACCGGCGCGCAACCGGCATGACGGTTCTGGTTCACTGCTGGGATTGATCCGACAGCACATCAACAAAAAAAAAGCGCCGCATGAAAATGCGGCGCTTTTTCGTTACAGAATGTCAGGTGTCACGTGGATCAAGGTCGGCACAGGCGCATCGAATGCGGCTCGGACGGCACTTTGCATCTCTGCCACATTCGAAGGTGCTGAAGAGCGCGCACCGAAGGCTTGGGCGAGTTTGCAGAAATCAGGATTGTGGGCCATGACCGCATTGGGGGCGATCTGGCTGCGCACCATACTGTCTTCGATTTCCTTCAGCTTGCCATTGTCCCAAAGAATGATCGGAAGCGACAATCCCAGTTCAACCGCCACGCCCAGTTCCTGCATCGTGTAATGGAACCCGTAATCCCCGGCGATAACCGCCGTGGGTTTGCCGCGTCGGGCAACCGCCCCGCCAATACCGGCGGGCAACCCGTAGCCAAGAGTGCCAAACCCCGTCGGGTGGTGCCAATGATGGGGGTAGGCCATGTCCCAGACCTCTTTTGCAACATAAGCAAATTGGGTCATGTCCGAATAGATCATCGTATCGGCCGGCATGGCCGCGCGCAGGGCATCTGCGATCGGTACGATTCCGGGCCGCTCGGCATCCACCTCAGCACGCCAGCGCGCGCGCGCATCGGCCACTTCCTCGGGTGACCAGCCTGTTGCCGGTTTCATCTCCTGGGTTGCGTGCCACAGGGCGCGGGCAAAGCTCTGGCTGTCGACTTGCAGCTTGATGGCAGCGCGGTGGCGATCAGACAGAACCTCGGGGTCGAGATCAACGCGTATCAAGGTCGCCTTGTGCCCCAAATCCTGCCGCCACAAATCGACCTCGCCCAGCTCGGCCCCGACAGCGATCACCAGATCCGCCGAGGCGATTACCTCGGCACTGCCGGGACGCGGCAACATGGACCCGAAATCCAGCGGATAATTTGCGCCCGGCAGCCCGCGCCCGGCATAGGTGGTAAAGCACGCCGCCCCCAGCTGCGTCAGAATCTGCCGCCATTCATTGGATTTGCAGCCCCCACCCAGAATGAACAGCGGCCTTCGGGCCAGGTTCAACATGGACACGACCGATGACACGTCAGGCGGCAAGGCTTTGGTGCGCAGCGCGGGCTGGTTGGGGAACGGCGCCGGGTCGGCCTCGGCCTGCAACTGCGCGATGGGCACCTGAATGTGCTTGGGGCGCGGGCGCGAAAGCTCGAATTCTTCAAACGCCCGTTCTATCAGCCCATAGGCAGCTTCGGCGGAGTTGGCCTGTACAGACCAATCCGCAACCGTACCGGCGGCGGCACGTTGATCTTTCATCTGGTGCAACTGCCCCCGTAAAGCCTGCGTTTCATCCAGACAGGAAGACAGAACCAGCATCGGAACCGAGTCGCTGTAGGCCTGTCCGATCGGGGTCATGATGTTGCACAAACCGGGACCGGTGATCACATAGGCGACGCCAGGGCGGCCGGTCGCGCGCGCGTAACCGTCAGCCATGAATCCAGCCCCTTGCTCGTGCCGGGCCAGAACATGCGTGATCCCGGCCTCTTCGATACCACGATACATTTCCTGATTGTGGACACCGGGAATGCCGAAAATCACATCCACGCCACGATCCTTGAGCATATGCGAAATTTGCGCGCCAAGGGGTCTTTTCATCAGCCTCTCCAGAATTGAACGGTGAAGATCGCGTATACCGCTAAAAGCTCGAGCCGCCCGACCAGCATTCCGGTTGTCAGCAGCCATTTGGCCGTATCGTTGAGACCTGCGAAATTACCCGCCGGTCCGATCTGATCGCCAAGACCCGGGCCAACGTTGGCCAGCGCTGTCGCGGCCCCGGACACCGAAGTAATGAAGTCCAGACCTGTCAGTGCCAACGCCCAGGACAATACGCCCATCGACAGAACGAAGAACATGAAGAAACTCATCACCGAGGTCAGAACGTCCCGTCCGACCGGCCTTCCATCATAGAGCGGCATGAACACGCCATGTGGGGACCGGATCCGTTTGATCTGGCTTTTGATCGAGGCAAACAGCAACTGATACCGGAAAACCTTGATCGAACACGCCGTCGACCCCGCGCATCCACCGATCAATCCGATCAGGAAAAACAGCATGATCGGAAAGCTGCCCCACCCCATGTAATCGACACTGGCATATCCTGTCCCCGAGATGATCGAGGTAATATTGAACAACGACTCGCGGAACGCCTGTTCCCAGTGATGGGGAAAGACCGAGGTCAGAAAGACTGACATGATGACAACCAGAACCAGAATGGTCGCCAGAAACGCCCGAATTTGACTGTCTTTCAACAGTGAAGATGTATGACCATTGGCCAATTGCACATAACGCACAAAGGGAAGAGCCGCCAAGATCATGAAGACGGATGCAGCATATTCGGCCGGGCCTGAAAATGTACCAAACGAGGCATCATAGTTCGAGAAACCGCCCGTGGACACCGTCGTGAAAGCATGGACCAACGCGTCAAAAAAGCTCATCCCAAACGCGGCATAGACCAGCACGCATACAACTGTCAGGAAGACGTAGATCAGGGAAATCTGCCCCGCAATCTCCTGCGCGCGAGGCAGGATTTTCCCCATGGTCTCAAACCCTTCCGAACGGAAGATCTGCATGCCACCAACCCGCAATTCCGGCAGGAACACCATCGCAACAACGATGATACCGATGCCCCCCAGCCATTGCAGGATGCCCCGCCACAACAAAAGACCCTTTGGCAGCGTGTCCAACCCTGATATCACGGTCGAACCTGTGGTCGTCAGACCTGACATCGCCTCGAAATACGCATCGACAAAGCGCAGCTCGGTTTCACCGAACAGAAACGGAATTGCCCCGAAGACCGGCAGCGCAACCCAGACCCCTGTTGTCAACAGAAAGGTCTGCCGAATGGTCAAGCCCTCGCCCACGCCGTTGGAACAGCTCATCGCCAGAACGGATCCGGTCAGTATCGTGATGATCGCGCTTTCCAGGAAGACATTCCATTCGCCGCGACCCTCGATGATGTCCGCAAGCATAGGAAACAGCATGGTCGCCCCAAGAATGGCGACCAGCAAGCCAATCACATATCCGACCGGGCGAAGATCCATCATGACGCGCAGCGTTGGCGCGCCAGCCCGACCGTGTCAAGCAGATGATCCCGGTTTACGTGTCTGTTTTGGTATCTGCCCCCGGCATTGCGGGCGGTTTCGACGGCGGTCGCGTTTTGCGCGCCTGCGGTTTTGTTTGTTCTGCCGCTGCCGCGGATTTTGACTGCGCAGCAGAAGACGCCTTGGTCGCCGAAGCCGCCGTACGGGCCCGAGATTTCTTCGGCGGGGTCGCCGCAGCAGTGGAAGACGCGGCGGGGGCTGTATTCCGCGCAACCGGTTTGGCGTTCTTGGCTACAGTTGCGGCCGGTTTCGCATGGGTTTTTGGCTGCGACGCCGGCTTGGGTGCGGGCTTTGCTTTCGCCGCAGGTTCAGCCCGTGGCGTGACGGCAGCGCGTGGCTTCGCGGAGAACTCCGCCGGTTTGGGTTCAACGACGGCAACCTTCTTTACGGTTTTTTTCACTGCTGCGGTCTTTTTGACGGCAGGTTTTGGCACACGCGGCGCGGTGGCTTTTACCTTGACCGGCGCCTTTTCCACCGGCTTTTCCGGAGACGCTGCAGCCACGTGCAACGCGTGCACAGGCGCCATCGGCAATTCAAACGCTGAACGGGTCACGATCTGCATGATCTTCATCTGGTTGACCATTGCGTAACCAGCCATGCGAATTGCCGCAGCTTGAAACTCCAGCGGTTGGGTAATCGGATTCATTACATGTTTCTCCTGTAAAAACGATGCAGCCCGAGATTTGTGACGAAAGTGGCTTGTCCGCTTCGATTTCTCGAACGGTGATCGCGGTCTTGCAGTCCAAGGCGTCTCACGTCTCGGCTTCCTTTCGGGGCCGTTCACCATTCAAATGGCATACAAACGGCTGCTGCATTCCCTATGGATATACAACAAGAACAACGCAAATGCAGCATTTTTGCTGCGTTGCGGCAAAAGAACGCTTGCAGATGAAATCTCTGATTGAATTCTAGCCGCTTATGCAGGTGTATTCACCCAACGTGAAACAGGGTGGTGAACAGTCTTGGATCCAGGCTGGAGGCCGCAAAGGTTGGACCTTCGGTCAGAATCGACACGGCGTCGTGGCTGTGCAGGCTTTCCTGATGGCTGGCGACAACCCGAAAATCACCGACGTGATGATCTGCCAGCAACTCAGCGCAGAACAAGCGCGCCGCATCTTCGACAAAAATCGGATTGGCAGCGTTCAGCTCGGCAAAAGCCTGTTCATCTTCACGTTTGACCATGACCTGCGTTTCGGTCGGAACCGCGCGTCGGCACAGCCCGATCAGGTCTTCAAACCAAAGACAATCGGCATCGCAATCCACGACCACGGAAATTCGCGCGACGGAACGTTGTGAATGCGGTGTCGCCAATTGTCCCCGCATGACGCGGGCATGCTCGCTCAACTCCAGAGAGCATGGGCAGGTCGAGGAATAGACATAGTCCAGATGCATGATCTTCTGGCGTACACCGTTGGATTCCACCAGTTCCAGAGCGATGTCGTAATACTGGTACCCTTCCAGACCCGATCTCAGGCTCTTGATCTTGTCGGGGTAGGAAAACCGCATCTGGATACGTGCGTCAAAGCTGTCCAGATCAGTCATGTAGTCGTCAAGCGCCGCCTGCATGACTTCAAAGCTGAAAGTACGCTCGGCATGTTTGTAGAATGACCGCATGATCCGGGACATGTTGATGCCCTTTTTCTCGGCCTCAAGGCTGACGGTGCCCGTAACAGACGTCTCAAGCGTCAGGTCTTCCCCATCTTTCCGGTGGAAACGGATCGGCAGGCGGAAATTCGAGATGCCAACATGCTGAATCTGCTGTTTGGCACCGCGGATCAGGCTGGACGGGCCGTTTTGCAAGTCGGGCAGTGACGCGCGGTAATCCGCGTCAACCGAGAAACCCTCCGGGTACGCGCGCGACAGCGAAGGATAGTTCACCTGCGTCAGGCCGGGCACCAGCCGCGCAATGGCCGGGTCCAGCTGGCTGATCTCGGATGCCGTCGCAGATTCCGCCCATTGCCGCAGAACTTTCAGGGCCTCGGCGGCTTGTTCCTGATCCGGGGTCTCATCAATGTCGCGAGGGTGAATGTTCATCGGCTGCGGTTCCTCGATTGGTCGTAGGAATATATACGACTACAGGTGATTTACCAGTTTAACCCAATACGCAGGCAATAGCAGTCCGGATTGAAAAAACCGGCGCAAAACCGTCATTTCGCAACGAATTACGCCTTTTGCAGGCACAAAGACCAGGCTTCAACCGCGAATACCGCCCGAAAAGACGCCGCGTTCACAGACAACGCGATGCCCCCAGCGGCAAGAGGTTCTTTACTGTGCTCCAGTTTATTTCTGCGAAGCCTCCAATGCCTGCTGGATGTCCGCCAGCAGGTCCCCGGCGTCTTCCAGGCCAACGGAAAAACGGATCAGCCCCGGCGTAATGCCAAGCTCGTCTTTCTGCGCATCGCTCAGACGCTGGTGCGTGGTGGTCGCCGGGTGCGTCGCGATCGACTTGGCATCGCCCAGATTGTTCGAGATCACAGGAATGGTCATCGCATTCAGGAACGCAAAAGCAGCGTCCTTGCCGCCCTTGATATCCAGGGACAATACGGTTCCGCCTTTTCCGCCAAGTTGCGATTGAACCAGAGCATTTTGCGCGTGAGTCTTCAAACCTGGGTAAAGGGTACGCTCCAGCGCGGGATGCCCTTCAAGCGCCTCTGCGATCTTTTGCGCGCTGTCGGCCTGCGCATTGACGCGCAGCGCCATGGTTTCCAGACCTTTGAGCATGACCCAGGCGTTGAACGGGCTAAGCGCGCCGCCGGTATGCTTCAGATACGGCTCAACGGTTCCGCGGATGAAGTCCCTGGTGCCGATGATCACACCGCCCAGCGCACGGCCCTGCCCGTCAATGTGCTTGGTTGCCGAATAAACGACCACATCCGCGCCCTGTTCCATCGCGCGCGAGAAGACGGGCGTCGAAAACACGTTGTCCACCACCACAATCGCCCCAACGGCATGGGCTAACTTGGACACGGATGCGATGTCGATCACTTCAAGTGTCGGGTTCGACATCGATTCGAAAAAGACCGCCTTGGTATCCGGGCGGATCGCTGCCTGCCACTGTTTCAGGTCCGTGCCGTCCACAAAGGTCACTTCGACGCCAAATCGGGACAGGATGTTCTCAAGAATATACAGGCAGGACCCGAACAATGCCTTTGCTGAAACAACATGGTCCCCGGCCTTCAGCATCGAGGTCAGCGCACCGTTGACCGCCGCCATGCCCGAGGCCGTCGCAAACGCATCCTCGCCACCTTCAAGGGCCGCGATGCGCTGTTCGAACATAGACACGGTCGGGTTGCCATAGCGGGCATAGATGAACTCATCGGGGCCGCATTCCAGAAACCGGGCTTCGGCCTGTTCGGCAGTTTCGTACACAAAGCCCTGCGTCAGGAAAATCGCCTCGCTCACCTCGTTGTACTGACTGCGGCGGATACCGCCATGGACGGCTTGTGTGCGCTTGTTCCAGTTCTCGCTCATCTCATTCCCTTTCAGCCTCCGGCGGAGGCAAACAAAAAACCCCAGACGCGGCCAAGCGAAAGGGGTCTTTCATCCTGACCTTTTAGCGGTGTTGTTTAGCGTGGCCCGCAATCCGGTAACAAATCGCCACGTAGCTTTGGGATGGCAATACGCCTCGGGCGGTTTGCGGTCAAGCCCGGCTTGCATTCGGTCACGCTTTCGTAAGCGGCCCTTGCCGAACCGGCAGAAACCCGCATGATCCCCCCAACATCAGGAGAACACATGGCCGACCCGATTGATCTGTATTTCTGGCCCACACCAAACGGCTGGAAAGTGTCCATCGCTCTGGAAGAGATGGAACTGCCCTACACCACTCATCTGATCGATATCGGAAAGGGTGATCAGTTCGACCCGCAGTTCCTGAAGATCGCCCCGAACAACCGGATGCCAGCAATCGTGGACCCTGACGGGCCGGATGGTGCACCGATCTCGGTTTTTGAAAGCGGGGCAATTCTGATGTATCTGGCCCGCAAGACCGGGCAGTTCTATGGCAAGACCGAGCGTGATCGGATCGCCGTCGAAGAATGGCTGATGTGGCAGATGGGCGGTGTTGGCCCGATGGCCGGTCAGGCGCATCACTTCCTGAAATACGCCCCGCAACTGAACCCGCCACAGGACCTGCCCTATGCCAAAGATCGTTACCGGGCCGAGGTCGGTCGTCTGTACGGGGTGCTCGACAGACGGCTGGCCGAGAACGAATACGTTGCCGGAGACTTCTATTCGATTGCAGACATGTCGATCTGGGGCTGGGCCAGCCTGTGGGAAGGGCAGCAGCAAGTGCTGGAGGACAAACCCCACTTTGCGCGCTGGCTGAAGGCCGTCGGCGCCCGCCCCGGTGTTCAGGCCGGGCGCGCTCTGCACGCAGATCTACGTGGAGACAATCGTGACAAGCAGGCGCAGGAGGTCTTGTTCAAACGATGACTGCGTTGAAAATCCGCTTGGATTGACGCTGATTATCAGCCCTGGCTGCCTTGGCCGCGGCAGGTTCGGCTAGCGAAACTTGAATTCGGGTTCCGCCGGGAAAGGCATCGGGGTGTTCCTCCAAACCCCACTGCGCAGCGCGGCAGGATTTCTGTGGTCAACGCGCATCCGGGGCGTCAGGACAAAAGCCGCCTGCTTCTTCGCACCCGTTTCCCGCACCAAGCGTGTCATCTCTTTGCGCTTTAGACGCTGCAATTCCGAGAGGTACTTTTGGGTGTTCCCAAGGTGTCTGCGCTCGAAAGAGTGGGCACTCAATGCTTCCTCGATCATTCTGGCGGTATGCACGTATCCTTTTGAACGCGTATGCTCCAACAGTTCGCCAAGGCGACCGGCAATCTGGCTCTCATCCATCTGGACGGTTTTTTCGAACGATCCATTTCGTGTTACTTCAGGCATCTGAACTGACTCTGAGAAGATGTTGAGTGGCGTGCCGTCGCGCCTGCGTTCAGACACAGGCCGACGCATAGAGATGCCCGCAGTACTAACACGGCATCGAAGAGTCGACCGACCAATGCCGAATTGGCGGAAAAGCGCCTTTGACCCAGCGTGATATGCGGAAACTTACCGACATTCATCGGCGTACAGGTCTTGTTGCGCGCAAGGCAACAAGGCAGCCGCTCGCTATTGTCCGTCACGGCAGGCCGCCCCTGCGCCCTGAACCAGCATATCCAGCATCCCCGAAATATCCTCGATTTCTTCCGCAATCACATGGGTCACTGAATGCGCCCGCTGCATCCGGCCCGTCACCTTCAGCAACCGCCCCGAAATCACCGCACGGCGGAACCGTTCGTAGATTTTGCGCCACACCACCACATTCACGATCCCGGTCTCATCTTCAAGCGTCAGAAAGATCACGCCCTTGGCCGTCCCCGGCCTCTGCCGCAGGATCACAAGCCCGGCCACAGCCACGCGCGCGCCCTCGGGCGGGGAATCCAGTTGGCTGGAAGGCAGACAGGACGGCGGGCGCGGCCAATCCCGGTTTGAAACCACAGGGCGAATGGGTGTAACAAGCATAAGAACAAAAATAGAACAAACGACAAGAAAGTCCAGACACGGCGCGCTGAGTCGCAAATGAGGCTGGAAAGACCTAAATGCCTTCACTAAGGAAGAAATCGAACATCGCAAAAGGAAGACGCACGCAATGGCAAAGATCACCTATGTCGAGCACGGCGGTACCGAACACACAGTCGAGGTCGCCAACGGACTGACCGTCATGGAAGGGGCCCGTGACAACAACATCCCCGGCATCGAGGCCGATTGCGGCGGCGCCTGCGCCTGCTCGACCTGCCATGTCTACGTCCACCCCGACTGGGTCGAGAAAATCCCGGCCAAGGATGACATGGAAGAAGACATGCTGGACTTTGCCTATGAGCCCGACCCGGCCCGCTCGCGCCTGACCTGCCAGATCAAGGTCACCGATGCGCTGGACGGTCTGGTCGTTCAGATGCCTGAAAAGCAGATCTGATGCACAACAATGCGCCGCGCCTGCCCCGCCGCTTTTGGCAATCTCGGGCACGCGGCGCTTTGCTATCTTTCGGACTTTGGCTCACGCTGCAACCGGCTGACGCGGCGGAAACCATCAACGACGCCCGCTTCACAGAACCAACCACTCGTTACGCCCATGGCGTCCTGGGTGATACGATCGAATATGGCGCGCTGGAATTCACGACCGACAGTACGGTCGTAACTGTTCGCCTGCCACAGGATCGCGTGTTCGAAGACATCGCCCCGCGCTTGGCAGACGTCACCCTGGACGGCGCACGCGAAGCAATTGTCGTTGAATCCCACGACAAAGCAGGGGCTCAACTTGCGATTTACGACGCCGCCGGAGACAAGATCGCGGCCACGCCTCATATCGGCACCCGCTTCCGCTGGCTTGCCCCGATCGGGGCCGCCGACCTGGACGGCGACGGGCATATCGAAATCGCTTATATCGACCGTCCTCATCTGGCCAAAACACTGCGCATCTGGCGCTACAAAGACAACGCCCTGAGCGAAATCGCGGCTCTGCCCGGATTGACCAACCACAGGATCGGTGAAGATTTCATTTCCGGTGGCCTGCGCACCTGCGGCGACCGCCCGGAACTGATCGTGGCCAGCGCCGACTGGACGCGGATCGTCAGCGTCTCTTACGACAACGGCTGGATCACATCCGACCGGGGCCCGTTCAACGGCCGCAAAAGCCTAGCCCAAGCCCTGAACTGCTGATCCGCCTCTTCATCTGGCCAAAAACATCCTGAGGGATGAGCGGTTGAAAGGAAATCGTCCAGTGGACGAATTCGACCGCGAACCCGCGCAGCGCTGGGAGGCCGCAAGGCCGAGGGGCAAACCCCCTGCCCGATCAACCATCCAATGCACGCCATCCGATATCGCGCCGGTAAAACCCGTCAGGCCAATCCACGGCTTCAACCATTTCATAGGCCCGGTCGCGCGCCTCCTTCAGTGTGCTCCCACGGGCGGTCACGTTCAGCACGCGCCCGCCCGATGCAACCACCTGCCCATCGGCACTCTTTGTACCAGCGTGAAACACCATGTTCCGGCTGTCTTCCGGCAGGCCTTCAAGCCCTTTGATCGCAGTGCCTTTCTTGTAAGCACCCGGATAGCCATTGGCCGCCATCACCACCGTGATGGCATGGTCATCCGCCCAATTCACCCGCATCTCACCCAACCTGCCTTCGGCAGCCGCGTGCATTAGGTCCATCGCCTGCGCGCCCAAACGCATCATCAGAACCTGACATTCCGGGTCACCGAAGCGGACGTTGTATTCGACCAGCCTTGGCTGCCCGTCCTTGATCATCAAACCTGCATAAAGAACGCCCTGAAACGGCGTTCCCCGGCGCTTCATCTCGGCGATAGTAGGGCGCACGATTTCTTCCATCGCACGCGCCTCCACCTCTTCGCTCAACACCGGCGCCGGAGAATACGCCCCCATTCCGCCGGTGTTCAGGCCGGTATCGCCCTCGCCAACCCGTTTGTGATCCTGGGCCGTGCCGACTGAAAGAATGTCCTCACCATCGCACAGAACGAACAGCGAGGCTTCTTCACCATCCATGAATTCTTCGATGACGACTTCCGCGCCCGCACCGCCAAAGGCACCGCCGAACATGTCGTCAATGGCGTCCAATGCGGTCTTCTCGTCCATCGCAACGATCACGCCCTTGCCTGCGGCCAGACCATCGGCCTTGACCACAATCGGCGCGCCCTGTTCGCGGATATAGGCTTTGGCAGGCTCAGCCTCGGTAAACCGGGCATAAGCCGCGGTGGGGGCGTTGGCCGCGTCGCAGATTTCCTTGGTGAAGCTTTTCGACGCTTCCAGCTTCGCCGCCTCGGCTGAAGGTCCAAAAACCAATACACCGGCTTCGCGCAACCGATCGGCCACACCGGCCGCCAAAGGCGCCTCGGGTCCGACAATCACGAAATCAATCGCATTTTCTTCGGCAAAGCCGACAACAGCGCCGCCGTTTTCAATATCCAGAGCGGCACAGTCAGCGATCTGAGCGATCCCCGCATTCCCCGGAGCCACGATCAGACGGTCGCATTTGGGGTTTTGCAGCACTGCCCATGCCAGGCTGTGTTCGCGCCCGCCGCTGCCGAGAATGAGGATATTCATGAAAGCTCTCCGATCTGCTTGGCCTTGCCTGCGCGGCGTTCTAAGCTGGGCGCGCATTTGAAACAAGGCGCTGAAATGTCCGACCTGCTTGATGACCCGATTCCAGGCCAAAACACCCCTGAATACACTGTGTCCGAAATTTCGGGTGAGGTGAAACGGACGCTCGAAGGCTCGTTCGGTCGAATCCGCGTGCGCGGTGAGGTTGGGCGCGTGTTCAAAGCCCGATCCGGGCATCTGTACTACGACATCAAGGACGACAGGAACGTTTTGGCCTGCACCACGTGGAAAGGTCAGATTTCCGGCCTGTCCGTTGTGCCCGAAGAAGGATTGGAGGTCGTCGCCACCGGTCGCCTCACGGCTTTCGGGGCGCAATCCAAATACAACCTGAATGTCGATGAGGTTTCCGTCGCGGGTCAGGGCGCGCTGATGGCGCTGCTGGAGAAGCGCAAGAAACAGCTTGAGGCCGAAGGATTATTCGCGCCCGAACACAAAAAGCCCCTGCCATACCTGCCGCAGGTTATTGGCGTGGTCACATCCCCCTCAGGCGCCGTGATCCGCGACATTCTGCATCGGCTCAGGGACAGGTTCCCGCGCAAGGTGCTGATCTGGCCTGTGGCGGTTCAAGGGGCCAACTGCGCGCCCGAGGTTGCCCGCGCCATCGAAGGCTTCAACCAATTGACACCCGGCGGCGCGTTGCCCCGGCCCGACCTGATCATCGTGGCCCGTGGCGGCGGATCGATCGAAGACCTCTGGGGCTTCAATGAAGAGATCGTCGCCCGCGCCGCAGCTGCGTCGGACATACCGTTGATCTCGGCCGTTGGGCATGAAACCGACACCACCCTGATTGATTTCGTTTCGGACCAGCGCGCGCCAACACCCACCGCGGCCGCCGAACTGGCCGTTCCGGTGCGCATGGAACTGCTTGCCTGGACTGGCGAGCAAGGCGCACGCCTGTCACGCGCGGCAACGGATGCAGTCCAACGCCGAACGCAAAGGCTGCGCGATCTGTCCCGCGCCCTGCCGCGCCCGGATAGCCTGTTGAACTCTCCGAGGCAACGCCTTGATTTGATTGCAGATAGACTCACACCCGCCTTGATCCGCGGGGTTCAGAACCGTCGCCTTCAAGTGGTGGAACTGTCTGCCCATCTGCGCCCCTCAACCCTGCGCAGTCTGGTATCTGCACGACGGGAATCACTACACAACCTGTCCTCGCGCCTGTCCCTGCGACCGATTCAAAAGGAAATCGATCAGCAGCGGCAAAACCTCAACCGTCTTGGCGATCGAATGCACACGGCCCAAACCACGCGACTGGACCGCCTCAAACAGCAACTCGAAGCGACGGATCGCCTGCGCGAGACGTTGAGCTACAAGGCCACTTTGGACCGCGGATACGCGGTCGTCCGGGCCGAAGGGAATGTGATCACCACCAAGGCTCAGGCCGCCAAACAAACGGCGCTCGAGATCGAATTCGCCGACGGCATTCTCAGCACCGGCGCGGCCGCGAAACCGTCTTCGAAGAAACCCAAACCGGGCGCCCCGGATCAAGGATCGCTGTTCTAGGCCATGCTGACCATCTGGGGCCGAAGAACATCATCCAATGTACAGGCCCTGATGTGGTGCGTAGGTGAGCTGGCACTAGGTTTTCAACGCCACGATGTGGGGCACAGGTTCGGTGGGCTGAACAAGGATGGCTTTCGCAAACTGAACCCAAACGGCACCATCCCGGTGATACAGGATGGCGAACGCCCCCCGCTTTGGGAGACGGGCCCAATCCTGCGGTATCTGGCCTCCGCGTATGGTGAAGATGATTTCTGGCCACGCGACCCGACCCGGCAAGCCGAAGTGGACAAGTGGGCGGAATGGGCCAAGATCAACGTCGCGATGGCATTCACGGTACCTGTGTTCTGGCGGGTTGTGCGGACACCGGAGGCAGAGCACGACCACCATGCAATCGAAAAAGCCCTGACAGCGCTAGAAAGCACGCTGGCAATCGCCGATGCGCAACTGTCTGAACATGCGTTCCTGTGCGGTTCCTGCCTGACTTTGGCCGATATCCAGTTGGGACACGTTCTCTATCGCTACTATGACATCGATATATCACGTACATCACTGCCCAATTTGCGCCGGTACTATGACACGCTGACCGAAAGGCCAGCCTACCAGACCCATGTCATGATCAGCTATGACGAGCTGCGCCGAAACTGATCAAACGCCAACGTCGGGCCCGTAACAAACCATTTCTTCCCCAAGATCCTCTGCCTCATACAGTTCGGTCGCTTCCGGATTACCTTCGAATTGCGCAATCAAACCGCCACCGGATTGAGTGAAAACCCAGCATTGCGGATCCAGCCTGTCTTCGTAGACAAAGCAAATCTGTTCACCCTGCTGGTACCAGATACCTTCCTTGCAATTCCCGTCGAGAAAAGACCAGATCACACGACGGTTCGGAAGATACCGCTCCACCCCGTAAATCTGACCTTCGAACCCGTAGAACAGAGTTTTGCCCTGCGTATACTTGTCGAACTCCGAGTCAGACAAAGGCGTTTGTGCCGCCACTGACTGTGCGGCAAAAGTTGCAAGAATCATAATGGATCTGAACATGTTTCCATTTTGGCAGAAGCGCTCCGGTCATGCCATTCGCCTGTTGGACCGGTGTCATCACATAACACTTAACTCGACGTAAGCGGTTGATTTCACGTCACGCCCCAGATCAGATTATTCTCAATCGGCGAGGAGATGACATGACAACCATACTGTTCTGGATCGCCCTTGGCAGTGCCCTTGGTTATCTGCCGCTGACCTCCCGACCTGCCGGATCTTTGCGCACCGTGCTGAAAACCGCTTCGGTCGTCCTGTTGGCGGTCATAGCCGTCTTGCACGGTGGGCCTTGGTTGTTGGTTCTTGCGCTCGCTCTGTGTGCGTCCGGCGACGCTATGCTGTCACGCGAAACAGATGCCACGTTCATGGCGGGCATCGCCGCTTTTGCCGCCGGGCATCTGGCCTATATCGCTCTGTTCCTGTCTCATCCGACAAGTTCCGTTGCGCTGATTTGGAACGCACCAGCGATTGTATGGTCCTTGATCATTCTTGGCATCATCATGGCCACACTGCTTGCGCCCCGCGCCGGAGACCTGAAGGGGCCCGTTCTGGCCTATATCCCGATCATTCTCGGAATGGGGATCACTGTGCTGGCACTGCCGGATGCCGGCCCGCTTCAGTGGGCCTTGCCCGCCGCCATGGCCTTCATCGCGTCAGATCTGATCCTCGCAACCGAGAAATTCCTGCTGCCACCGAACCACCCTGCCCTCAAGGTAACGCCTTATCTGGTGTGGCCCCTTTACTGGGGTGCTCAGCTTGGCTTTGTCCTTGCGTTTGTGTGACCCTTTGCAACTGCCGCAAATCCGCATTAGGTGAAGGGAACACCTGTGGAGACCAAGTATGGCGTTTTTCTCAAAGCTAAAGGACAAGCTGTTCAAATCTTCATCTCGTCTTGAAGAAGGGCTGGAAGCCATCGTCGAGGATGGCGGCGAGGAAACGGCGGCGCCGGACCCGGTGATCCCCCAGCCGCAGCCCGATCCGCAACCCGTTCCAGAAGTGCCAGAGCCTGCCCCGGCCCCGCAACCGGTTGAACCGCCGGCACCGATCCCGGCTGACCCCACGCCTGTCGCTCCACCGCCGGAAATACCGGAATCCAAGGGTATCCTGAACCGCCTGTTCAATCGAGGCGCCGCCACGGAAATGCGCCGCACCCTGGACGATGACATGCTGGAACAGCTCGAAGAGCTGCTGATCGCCTCGGACATGGGCGTCGACACGGCCTTGCGGGTCACGTCTAACATGGCTGAGGGCCGCTTTGGCCGCAAACTGTCGACCACAGAGATCAAGCAACTTCTGGCCCAGGAAGTCGCCCGCGTGATGGAGCCTGTGGCCAAGCCTCTGCCGATCTATCCCAAACGGCCACAAGTGGTGCTGGTCGTCGGCGTCAACGGCTCGGGCAAGACCACGACAATTGGAAAACTGGCCAGCCAGTTCAAAGAGGCCGGCAAAAAGGTCATCATCGCCGCCGGCGACACCTTCCGCGCTGCGGCCGTGGAACAGTTGCAGGTCTGGGGCGATCGCGCCGGAGTTCCGGTTCTGACCGCACCAGAAGGCTCGGACCCTGCCAGCCTCGCCTTTGACGCGCTGACCCGTGCACAGGCAGAAGGCGCCGATCTGCTGATGATAGATACGGCAGGCCGCCTGCAAAACCGCACCGACCTGATGGAGGAACTGGCCAAAATCGTCCGCGTCATCCGCAAGGTTGATGACACCGCTCCACACAATACCTTGCTCGTACTCGACGCCACCACCGGACAGAACGCACTGAGCCAGGTGGAAACGTTCCGCAATCTGGCGGACGTTTCCGGTCTGGTCATGACCAAGCTGGACGGCACGGCCAAGGGCGGTGTTCTTGTTGCCCTGGCAGACAAATTCGGGTTGCCCATCCACGCGATCGGAGTCGGCGAACAGATCGACGACCTTGCCCCTTTCGACCCCGAAGAATTCGCCGCCGCCCTCACCGGTCTCGACAAAGGCTGATCCCAGGCTTCATCTGGCCCCAAATATCCTCGGGGGGTGTGGGGGGCAGACAGCCCCCCACTTCTCCGCTCCGCAAAAGGTCCGCGTATTTGAGCGACTGGCTGATCTCTCTCGAAGGCACCGAGACCGGACACCAACTGGCATTGGCGCTGGCCTTGATGGCGGCGTTCCTGCACGCGGTCTTCGGTGCATTGCAAAAAGGCAGGCACGACCCGTGGCTGTCCCGCGGCGCGATCGACGCCTGCTATTGCCTTATGGCAGCCCCCTTCGCCTTTTTCGTGGTCCCATGGCCCGAACCTCATATGTGGCCGATCTTCGCACTCGTCTGGCTGATCCACATCGCCTACAAGACCCTGCAAGCCATGGCATACACCAAAGGCTCTTACACCGTCGTCTATCCGGTGGTGCGCGGGACGGGTCCGCTGTTCACCGTCATCGGTGCCTATCTTCTGTTCGGGGAAACATTCTCGGCCGTGCAATGGCTGGGCGTAGCTACGTTGCTGGCCGGGATATTCGGGTTGGCCGCCTACAACTTCAGGTTCCTGGAAACCGACAGGGATACGCTGGGCATCGCGCTGACACTGGCGATCATCACAGGCCTGTTTGTGGCTCTGTACACCACCTATGACGCCTATGGCATTCGCGCCACCGCCGATCCGTTCACCTTTCTGGCCTGGTTCTTCATGATCGACGGCGCGGCCATGCCGATCTACGCATTTCTCAGGTGGCGCGCGATGGCGCACAGACCTGCACCTGGCCCGCTGATGCTGCGCGGCCTCGCCGGCGGTATCATCGCCCCTTTGTCCTTCGGGGCGATCATGCTGGCCACCCGGTTGGACAAGGTCGGTGAAGCAGCCGTTCTGCGCGAAACCTCAACGGTCTTCGCTGCGCTGATCGGCTGGCTTGTGCTAAAGGAAACTGTCGGCCCAAGACGCATTGCCCTGATGGCATTGATTGCACTTGGCGCCGTAATAGTTGAAATGGGCGGGTAAGCAGCAGGAAGTACAGATGACAGGCAAAAAAGACATCAACCCGTTTCTGAAACAGGTTCTGGAACTTGGCCCCCCGCTGGCCTTCTTCTTCATCTACCTGCGCCTGCGCGACGACAGCTTTCTGATCGGCGGCATCGAGTATTCCGGGTTTATCATCGCCACGATAATCTTCGTCCCGCTGATGCTGGGGGCAATGGGTATCCTGTGGTATCTGACCGGCAAACTCAGCCGGATGCAGATCTTCACGGCCTTCATGGTGATTTTCTTCGGCGGCCTCACAGCCTGGTTCAACGACGAGCGGTTCTTCAAGATGAAAACCACGCTTGTCTATGGGCTGTTTGCCCTGATCCTCGGCATTGGTCTGATGCAAAAGAAATCCTATCTGGCCTATGTTCTGGACGAAATGCTGCCGATGAAACACGAAGGCTGGATGATACTCACGCGCCGTCTGTGTGCTTGTTTCGCCGTTCTGGCCGCCGCAAACGAATTCGTCTGGCGCACCATGTCGACGGATCTGTGGGTCAAGATCGAGACCTTCGGCTTTCCCATCGCGCTGATGGCCTTCCTGATGCTTCAGTTCAGCATTCTGCAACGCTATATGGACGATCCCGAGCAGAAATAGCGGCCTTTACACCCGCCAGACCTGCCAAAACAAACAAAATTCTTGGCTTGAGCGCCCAGCTATGGGAAGTTGTGCCACCACCCACTCTCATACCCTGCCCAAGATCGGTGCATACATGACGGCCTTTCCCACCAGCGGCTTCCTTGCCGAAGCTTCCGACGGGCTCAGAGAAATGCTTTCGGCGCAGGCGACCGAAATATCTCTGTCCCAAGGTGAAATACTTTTTGAACAAGGTGACGAGGGCGACTCTCTCTATGCCATTTTGGAAGGCACGTTAGAGGTTTCCTTTCTGGCAATGAGCGGCCGCAAACTGACACTTACCTTGATGCGCCCCGGCGAAGTCTTCGGTGAAATCGCGTTGTTCGACAATGGTCCGCGTACGGCCACCATTGCGGCGGCAGAAAAGTCGCGTGTACTGCGCGTGCGCCGCAACGACGTTATGAACCAGATCAGACAACAGCCAGACCTTGCCGTGGATATGATCCGTCTGGCCGGATTGCGGATGCGATGGATGGGATTGCAATTGAACGAGCAGGTCTTTCTGCCCATGCCTATTCGGCTGGCCCGCAAGCTGCTGCACCTGTCCAGTTTACAGGACGACCCGGCCGCGCGCATCACCCTGTCGCAGAGCGAACTGGCCGAATTTGTCGGTGCCACACGCGAGGCAGTATCCAAAACCATCTCGATCTGGAAACGCGACAACATGGTCGAAGCCTCTCGAGGTGGTTTGCTGATCCAGGACTTTGAAGCCCTGCGAGAATTGGCTGATTCAGATCTTATTTGATCCGGTGTGATCTGGTTCACAGACCATCGATTACGCTTTGACCTAACGTGAGATTGTTACCGTAGGAGGTCAGAGAATCATCCCCGATATCTGTCCACTGACCTCTCCCTGTATCTGAGCCATACGCAATCACTGCGTATGGCTCATTTTTTTGGCGCATCAGTGATACCTGGTCTGGCCCGCAATCAGAAAAAAGGCCGGGAGGGTTTCCCGGCCTGTTCAATCAGTTCTCGAGGCTCAGCGCCACAAAACGCGGATCGCCGCCCCTGCGCACCAACAGCAGCAAAGATTTGCGACCAGCTTCGCGCGATTCTTCCATGCGGGCTTCAAGATCTCCGATGGTTTCCACCTTTTGCTGGCCTGCTTCGGTGATCAGATCACCTGCCCGCATTCCCTTGGCATAGGCCTCAGATGCTTCATCGACATCCGTAATCACAAGACCGTCTGCATCAGAATCCAGCCCCAGATCTGCACGCAGGGTATCAGTCAGGGGGGAAATCGTGAGGCCCAGAATATCCGCGTTCTCTTCAATCGGAGCTTCCTGCGGTTCCTCCTCGCCACTGTCGGAGCGTTCCGCATCTTCCCGACGCCCCAGTGTCACAAGTACGGTCTGCGTTCCGCCGTCGCGGTGCACGATCACTCTGACGGATTTGCCGACCTCTGCTTCGCCGACCTGACGCACCAGGCCACGGGTGTCTTCCACCTCGACGCCGTCAAAGCTGAGGATCACGTCACCCGCCTTCAACCCAGCTTCCTTGGCGGGGCCGTCCGGTACATCGCTGATCAGCGCCCCGCCCGGCTTTTCCAGGCCCATGGCTTCTGCCATGTCTTCGGTTACGTCCTGAATGCGGACGCCCAGCCAGCCGCGACGGGTCTCGCCATATTTGCGCAGTTGATCCACGACCTTCACGACGACATTCGATGCCATCGAGAAACCGATGCCGATCGAACCGCCGTTGGGCGACAGGATTGCGGTGTTCACACCGATTACTTCGCCGTCCATGTTGAACAGTGGCCCGCCCGAGTTGCCCCGGTTGATCGCCGCATCCGTCTGAATGTAGTCGTCATAGGTTCCGCTCAGCGCTCGGTTGCGGGCTGAAACGATCCCTGCCGATACCGAAAAGCCTTGCCCAAGCGGGTTGCCCATGGCGATGACCCAGTCCCCGACACGTGCCACATCGCTGTTGCCGAACTTCACATATTTCAGCGGACCCGAAGCCTCGACCTTGAGCAGAGCGATATCGGTCTTCTCATCAGTTCCGATGACTTTGGCCACCAGTTCTTTCTTGGGCTGACCATCGCCGGGAAAGAATTCCACAAGGATCTCATCAGCTTCGGCAATCACATGGTTGTTCGTGACGATAAAGCCGTCTTCCGAGATCACGAACCCCGACCCCAACGCATTGCTGCGACGCGGCGCGTTGTCGTTTTCTCCGCCGTTTCGGTCCTGGAACTCGCGAAAGAAGTCTTCAAACGGAGAGCCTTCGGGCACGATGCCCTGCGGGCCGGTCCGGCCCTCGATCAGGGTGCTGGTGGTGATGTTCACAACCGCCGGGCTGACTTTCTCGGCCAGTGGTGCCAGGCTTTCGCCCCTCGCCTGTGCCACCGCCGATTGCGCCAGCAAAAGCAGTGAACCGGCAAAAGCCAGCCACATCAGCCGCATCCAAATACTCACTTCGTCCCACCGGACGGATACACTGCGCGCTTTCGCCTGCACTTGAGCTCTCCTTGTCGACATTCTCGTCAAGACCGCTTGTTCACGGCCTTTCTTACAAACCAATGTAGTCAGTTTGACCCCACGAGCAACTCGGGATCGCAACGAAATCACCGGCAAGTGAAACCGCAGCGTCAAAATCCCAGGTGTTGCGCGCCCCAAAGCAGGAGCAGCCCGCTGATCACACACAGCAATCCGACCAGACGCCGGGCTTGCTCTGGCATGTCCCGCAGGGCTTCAAGCATCCGTTCGACAAGCGAAGGGGCCAGCGCATAGGCCAGCCCCTCGACAATCAGCACCAGCCCGAAGGCCAGAAGGATCATACCCATTATTCAGACGGCGCGGCAGCCGGGGCCGACCGTCCCGTTGGTGAACTGAGATAGTTGAAGAACTCGGAATCCGGGCTCAGGATCAATGAGCTATTGCCGCCCTGTAACGCTTTTTCATACGCGGTCAGCGAGCGATAGAACTCGAAGAACTCCGGGTCTGCACCGTAGGCTTCAGCAAAGATCGCGTTTCGTTCGGCGTCAGCTTCACCACGGATGATCTCGGCCTCGCGGCGCGCATCCGAAACCAACTCGACCACGGTACGATCAGCTTGCGCGCGTACACGCTGCGCAGCTTCGTTGCCGCGGGCGCGTTCGTCGGTCGCCTCACGTTCGCGTTCGGCCTTCATCCGGTCGAAGGTTGCCTCGAGGTTGGCTTGCGGCAAGTCGGTCGCTTTCAGGCGTACGTCGATCACGTTGACGCCCAGCGCACGTGCCTCGGCAATCGCGCTGTTGCGGATGCGCAGCATCAGCGCGGCACGGTCCGAACTGAGGATGTCACGTGACGACACCGAACCCAGTACTTCGCGGGTTTCGGCGCGCAGGATACGATCCAGACGGTCTTCGGCGACCGGAATACCACCGACACCAACGGCCTGACGGAACTGGTTCAGGTCCGAAATCCGGTAACGTGCAAAAGCGTCCACCACGAGACGACGATCATCCAGAGGCGTAACCTCCAACGGTTGAACGTCGATGGACAGGATCCGGTCGTCATAGCGGACAACTTCTTGAATCAGCGGGATCTTGAACGCCAGACCCGGCTCTTCCTTGACCGCAACAACGCGGCCAAATTGCAGAACCAACGCGCGCTCACGTTCATCCACGATAAAGATCGAGGACAGAACACCAACAATCGCGATGAAAACGATCGGTAGAATAAAGGTCGTTTTACGCATCAGTTGCTCTCCTGTCCGGAATTGCGGCGCAGTTCGTTCAGCGGCAGGTAAGGTACAACGCCCTGCCCCGATCCGGTCGAGTTTTCGTCCAGAATGATCTTGTCGACGTCACCCAGAACCTGCTCCATCCGTTCCAGATACAGACGCTTGCGGGTCACCTCGGGCGCTTTGGAGTATTCTTCCAAAACCGCACTGAAACGGCTGGCTTCACCCATGGCGCTGTTGATCTGCTGTGCGCGGTAGGCTTCGGCTTCTTCCAGAACCTGTGCCGCTTCACCGCGCGCCTCAGCCAGAACCCGGTTGGCGTAGGCGTCGGCGACGTTTTGCAGCCGGTCACGCTCCTGCGCGGCGGCCTGAACGTCGCGGAAGGCGGCGATCACGTCCTGCGGCGGGTCGGCTTTGTCGAAGTTGACGCGAACAATGTTAATCCCCGAATCATAGCTGTCCATGGTCGCCTGAATCAGTTCCTGTAGACGATCCGCGATGATGCCACGATCCCTGTTCAGGATCGGTGCCAGCTCGCTCTGCGCGATAATCTCGCGCATCGCCGATTCCGACACGGCGCGGATGGTCTGGCGTGGATCACGCAGATTGAACAGGAACTTGGCCGGATCGCTGATGTTCCAGACGACCTGATAGTCGATATCGACCACGTTTTCGTCGCCGGTCAGCATGAGTCCATCGTCGCTGCCGCGGGCTCCGCCCATATCTTCGGTCTGTTCGCGAGTGACCGGAATCACCTCGGCAGTGACAAACGGCCATGGCGCAAAGTTCAGACCCGGATTGCCAACGGCCGAGAACTCACCCAGAAACAGCTCAACTGACTGTTCTTCCGGTTTTACAGTGTAAAAGCTGGCCAGCCCCCACAAAACGGCAGCCGCCACCAGGCCGATCGCAACAGTACCTTTGGTAAAGGCCGGGCCTCCACCGCCCTGACCACCGCTGCCACCACGGCCACCGCCGCCGCGACCGCCCATCAGGACGCGCAGCTGCTCCTGGCCTTTTTTCATCAGCTCGTCGATTTCGGGAATCTGCGGGCCTTCGCCTTCGGGGGGCTTGCGCCCATCCCCGTTGTTACCCCGATTTCCTCCGCCTCCGGATGAGCCTCCGCCCCCCCAGGGGCCGCCGCTGTTGCCCGCCATATGTATCTTTTCCCTTGTATTGGACCGTGTGATCACGGGTTCCCTTGTAACGTGTGTGCGCGCGCTTGCAAATCAAGCGGTGCGTACAGGTTGCCGCATTGTCACCAGTTCTTCGGCCATCACCGGATGAACTGCAACCGTGCGGTCAAAATCTTCTTTCGTCGCGCCCATCTTTACGGCGATACCAGCCAGCTGGATCATCTCACCGGCCCCCGGGGCCACGATATGACACCCTAGAACCTTACGCGTGGCCTGAGAGACGATCAGTTTCATCAAAACCCGCTGCGTGCCACCGGCAAACGCCTTCTGCATCGGCTTGAACGACGTGGCATAGACCTCGATCGGTTCCTGGGCCGAGGCTTCTTCCTCGCTCAGGCCAACTGTGCCGAATTCAGGTTGCGTGAAGATCGCGGTCGGGATCAGGTCGTGATCCACCGGTGTCGGGTTGCCTTTGAAAACGGTTTCCACAAAAGCCATACCCTCGCGGATGGCCACGGGCGTCAGGTTGACCCGGTCGGTCACATCGCCGATGGCATAGATCGACGGAACAGCGGTCTGGCTGTATTCATCCACGACGATCTCACCCTTGCGACCACGTTCGACGCCCAGATCTTCCAGCCCGAGATTGTCGGCATTCGGCGCGCGGCCCGTGGCGTACATGACCACGTCAAAACGATCCTCGGTGCCGTCGGTTGCCTTGACGCGGATCTGGTCGCCGTCTCTGGCCATTTCCAGAACATTGGTGCCCAGACGCACGTCTATGCCGTTCTGGCGCATCTCTTCGCAGATCAGCCCACGCGCTTCTTCATCAAAGCCACGCAGGATCTGCGCACCGCGGTAGAATTGCGTGGTCTTGACGCCCAGACCGTTCATGATCCCGGCGAATTCGCTGGCGATATAGCCACCGCCGACGATCAGAATGCTCTGGGGCAGCTTGTCCAGATGGAAAATCTCGTTCGACGTGATCGCAAGATCCGATCCCGGGAAATCCGGTACAACCGGGCGGCCGCCCGTTGCAATCAGGATGTGTTTGGCGGTTTTCCGGGTGCCGTCGGTCAGTTCGACCGTATGCGCATCCACCAGGCGCGCGCGTTGATCAAAGCTTTCGACACCGTTGTTTTTCAGGATGCTGCGATAAATTCCTTCCAGCCGGTCCAGTTCGGCAACCAGTTTGCCGTGAAACGTGTCCCAGTCAAACGCGCCGGGCTGAACGGCCCAACCATAGGCTTGTGCGTCTTCGACCATGCCCGAGTATTCGCTGGCAAAGACCATCAGTTTCTTTGGCACGCAACCCCGGATCACACAGGTGCCGCCATAGCGGTCTTCTTCAGCCAGCGCGACCTTTGCACCGGTTTCACCCGCCGCCACACGTGCCGCCCGGACCCCGCCCGAGCCTCCGCCGATGACGAAAAGATCATAGTCAAAGCTCATGCCGGGTTCCTTCGTTCAACTTGCAAAAATCCTCTGGATATCTGGGCGCGAAAACCGCGGTGCCAACCCCCGGGCGTGGAATTTTCGGTCTTTTGCCGACGCTTGTCAGATTGGCTTGCATAAAACTCAGTCCGTTTGGTCGGAAAACAGGTTTTCCCGGGTTCCACTTAACAGTTGATCCAGTTCAAGGGTGCCCGCGTTGATATCCCGCAGCTCGACCCGCCCGTCGCCATGGCCGATGACGACCTTGTCACAGATATCGATGAACAGGCCGTTTTCCACCACGCCGGGAACCTGATTGAGGATCAAGGCCATCTGACGGGGATTGCCGATGCGTTGCAGATGCAGGTCCAGAATGTGGTTGCCCTCATCCGTCACAAACGGGGCCGCGCCATTCATACGCAGCGCCGACGAGGTCCCAAGTACATCCATCGCGTCCAGCGCTTCTTCGATCAGTGTCCGCGTGGTTTGCCAGCCAAATGGAACAACCTCGACCGGCAAGGGGAAAGCACCCAGCGTTTCCACCTCTTTCCCGGCATCGGCGATGACGATCATCTGATCACTGGCCGTGGCAACGATCTTTTCCTGCAAATGCGCGCCGCCGCCGCCCTTGATCAGGTTCAGGTCAGCATCGAATTCATCCGCGCCGTCGATGGTCATGTCCAGCCACCCGGCCTGATCCAGAGAAATGACTTCGATCCCGACTTCGCGTGCCAGCTGCGCGGTGCGGGTGGATGTGGGAACGCCCTTGATCCGCAGACCTTCGTCCTGCACCCGTTCGCCCAAACGACGGACCAGCCAGGCCGCAGTGGATCCCGTTCCAAGACCCACGCGCATGCCGTCCTCGACCATTTGGGCGGCACGACATGCGGCCACGTATTTTGCGGTGTCGATGGGCGACAGTTCTCCGGTCATGGCAGCTTTCCCAGTTTGGCCTGCCCGAGTTATAGGGAATGCGCCGCGCGACTGCGACCACAATTTGAGGTTCGGCAAGCGTAAAGATGCCTGAAGACTGCGCGTTTCCTATCGGAAACGTCGCAATCATGTCTTACGCCCTCATCTTTGTCATATAGATTGCCCGCATGTTGACCCGTTACCGCCTGCACTACGCCCCTGACAACGCCTCGCTGGTGATCCGGCTGGTGTTGGAGGAAATGGGTGCGCCCTATGAAACCGTGCTGGTCGATCGCCGTCGCAACGAACAGGACAGCGCGGTGTACAGGGCATTGAACCCCAACGGGCTGATCCCGGTGCTTGAAACTCCGCAAGGGCCGATCTTTGAAACGGCGGCAATCCTGTTGTGGCTGTCCGAGTGCCACGGGCAACTGGCCCCGGCGACAGAGGCCCCCGAACGCGCCGAGTTTTTGAAATGGCTGTTCTTTGCGTCCAACACGCTGCACGCCGATCTGCGCATTCTGTTCTATGCCGAGAAATACATCGCCCCGCCACAGGCCGATACCCTGCGTGCAGGTATCCGCCCTCGTTTGAAGCAACACCTGCAACTGCTGGACGCGCTGGCAAAACGCGCGCCAGCCTGGTTCCGCGCGGAATGCCCGTCGGTTCTGACCTATTACGTCGCATGCATGATGCGCTGGATGGCCTTGTACCCGGCCAAGGCAGATCGCAGTTGGTATCAACTGACTGACACCCCGGCCTTGCAAACCATCCTGGCACAGCTTGAGACACGCCCCGCCACCGTCGCAGCCATCGCGGCCGAGGGTCTGGGCCCCGCACCCTACACCTCTCCTATTTACGCCAACCCCTTAGAAGGCTCAGCTACCTGACATGTTCCTCTCTGTCTTCGATATGTTCAAAGTGGGCATCGGCCCGTCCTCCTCGCACACCATGGGCCCCATGGTGGCGGCGGCGCGCTTTCTGGATATGATGCGTGCTTCACCCTTTGAATTTGCGGGTCTGAAGGGCTCGTTGCATGGCTCGCTCGCCTTTACCGGCGTCGGCCATGCGACCGACCGGGCGACCATTCTGGGTTTGGCCGGTTTTGTTCCGGACACCTACGACAACAACAAGGCCGAGGCCGCATTGGCGGACATCGCCAAGACACACACGGTTTCCCCCGACGGCCTGCCGACGCTTCAGTTCGATCCAAAAGCAGACCTGGTTTTCGACTATGACACCAACCTGCCGGGACACGCTAACGGGATGATCCTGATGGCCACGGACGCGCAGGGGGACGTGATCCTGCGCCAGGTGTTCTATTCCATCGGTGGCGGCTTTGTCCTGACCGAAGAAGAGCTGGCCCAAGGCAAGGACACCAACGACGGGCCGCCCGTGCCCTTCCCGTTCCACACCGCGGCCGAGATGCTGGAGATGGCCAAATCCAGCGGCAAAACCATTGCCGAGATGAAGCGCGCCAATGAGATCGCGCGCGGCTGCGCCGACAGTTTCGCCAAGGGCTGCACCCGCCTGTGGGACGTCATGAATGCCTGTATCGAACGCGGTCTGACCACCGACGGCATTCTGCCCGGCGGGCTGAAAGTGCGACGCAGGGCGAAGGGTATCTATGACGCGCTGATGGCCGAACGCGGCATGAACCTGACCGCGCCGCACACGATCAACGACTGGATGAGTGTCTACGCCATGGCGGTCAACGAAGAAAACGCCGCCGGTGGGCAAGTCGTCACGGCACCGACCAACGGGGCGGCGGGCGTTCTTCCCGCGGTACTGCGCTATTACCTGGACCACGTTCCCGGTGCTTCGGAGAGCCATATCGAAGACTTCCTTCTGACTGCGGCCGCGATTGGCGGGCTGGTCAAATACAATGCGTCCATCTCGGGGGCCGAAGCGGGGTGTCAGGCCGAGGTCGGCAGCGCATCAGCCATGGCCGCGGCGGGGCTCTGCGCCGTGATGGGCGGCACGCCCGAACAGGTTGAAAACGCGGCCGAGATCGCGTTGGAGCATCATCTGGGCATGACCTGCGATCCCGTTGCCGGTCTGGTTCAGGTGCCCTGCATCGAGCGTAACGGGCTGGGGGCCATCAAGGCTGTGTCCGCTGCGTCTTTGTCCCTTCGCGGGGATGGAGAGCATTTCGTGCCGCTGGATGCGGTGATCGAGACGATGCGTCAGACCGGCCATGACATGCACGAAAAATACAAGGAAACCTCGCTTGGTGGATTGGCCGTGAACGTGCCAAACTGCTGAGATCGCAACAAAGGGGGTCGATATGCGTGGACATTGCCTGTGCGGCAGCATCAAGTACGAGATTGACCCTCCTGCCCTGTCCTGTGTCACCTGTCATTGCGACAGTTGCCGACGCCAATGCGCCGCGCCGATGACAACCTATTTCGCGGTTCGTGACGGTCAGTGGCGCTGGATCGGGGAAGAGCCGAAACGCTTCAACTCTTCGCCCGGAGTCGAGCGCAGCTTTTGCCCGGATTGCGGCACACCAATCTCATTCCGGTCAGCCAAGATGTCGGATGTGCTGCACCTGTATGTAGCCACTTTGGAGACCCCAGAGGCGTTACAGCCCACGTTGCACGTGTCTCATGAAGAAAGGCTGAGCTGGCTGCATCTGGATGACAACCTGCCCACCTGCACCGGGCCGGATTATACAAAGGTTCAACCCCTGCCGGACGCCTGACATTCGACCTTTCCACTGCGCCGCGAAGCAGATAGCGTCGCGCGCATGACTCAGGATCGTCCCGTCTTCGGCATCTTTCTGATGCTCGGTTTTTGCGTGCTCGCGCCCTTGGGGGATGCGATGGCAAAGCTGTTGGGTGAGACGACCCCGTTAGGTCTGCTGGTTACTGTCCGCTTCGCGGTGCAAGCGTTGATACTCATTCCCCTTGTGGTGATGACGGGCCGGCCCTGGCGGATGCGCGGGCGGATTCTGCGCCTGACAGTCATCCGCACGCTGCTGCACATCATCGGCATAACTGCGATGTTCAGCGCGCTCCAGTTCCTGCCTTTGGCTGACGCCGTCGCCATTGCCTTTGTCATGCCGTTCATCATGTTGCTTCTGGGCAGATACGTTCTGGGCGAAGAGGTCGGCGCGCGGCGCCTCGTGGCCTGCATCGTCGGTTTCATCGGCACACTTCTGGTCATACAGCCCAGCTTTGCCGAGGTGGGCCTACCTGCCCTGCTGCCGTTGATCGTCGCCGTGGTCTTTGCGCTGTTCATGCTGGTCACGCGGCAGATTGCCAAGGAAACTGACCCGATTTCCTTGCAGGCTGTGTCTGGCGTCATGGCCACTGTGGGGCTGGTTCCTGTCCTTGTGATCGGAACATCGCTTGGTATCTGGAACCTGTCAGCCGCCTTGCCCGCCGCCGATTTGTATTGGCTGCTGATCGCGATAGGAGTTTTGGGAACTGTCGCGCATCTGCTGATGACATGGTCACTGCGCTATGCACCTTCGGCCACGCTGGCCCCGATGCAATATCTGGAAATCCCGGTGGCAACCCTGATTGGCTGGGCAATCTTCAGCGACCTGCCGGACGGGCTGGCGGCGGTTGGGATCATGATCACCGTCGCCGCCGGTTTGTACGTTATTCTTCGCGAACGGGCCACCGCTCGATCTGCCCCGACAGAAACACCTGCATAAGCGGATCGAGTGCGGCGCGGGGAACCATCACCAACAGGCCGGGCCCATCCATCTGCAATTCAACATCCGACAGTGCGCGATTGGAGGTTCCGACCTGCCCGTCCGGTTGCAACCGCAGGCCGTCGATGGGCCATTCCAGCCCGGTGCTGCGCCCCGTCACAGGGCGCATTGGAAACAGGGAAACCACATCTCCGGGCGCAACCGGCAGCCGGATTTGGCGAGGCGCGTGAAAAACCACCTCATGCGCACCCAGCAGAATGCAGGCCTGTTCCTGACGTCTGACCAGCACGTTCAGAACGGCAAGCTGATGATCAAGCCGCCCGCCCAGAAAACCGGCCCCCAAAATCAGTGGAGCCTGCACATTGCGCAAGGTCTTGTCGAAATCGGTGCTGTCCTGCTCGCGAATGGCAAAAAGCCGTTCAGACGGGATTTTGGCTTTCGACGCGGTGTCCAGCGAATCGAAGTCCCCGATGACCGCGTCCGGAATCCGGCCTGATTCTGCCAGAACCGCCGCCCCACCATCCGCTGCAACGACTGAAGTGACGCGGTTCAGCACCAAATTCAGGTCCTCGAAACCAACATAACCGCCCCCAAACAACCCGATTGGATCAGCAGAGCGTACAATTGGTTCATTTTTCCTAAGATTGGCCATTTTTCCCGGATTTGGACACATTAAGACCACAAAATGATAGGTTCATGCATAAAGTTCAGAGCCTCCGTGTGCTCCCGATTCCGGGTAAGTGGGCTCTTGTAGTTTGTAAAGGACGTGCGTCTGATGGTACAGAATAACAAGGTATTGACCGTTTCATATGGAACCTTCTCCTGCACTTTGGAAGGATTCGACGATTCCTTTGAAACGATGAAAGCCATTGCCGAGTATTTCCGCGATCTCGCTGCGGATGATCGTTACTTCGGCTCGGAGCCTCCCCAACCAGACGCCGAAATGCTGACCCGCATCGCACGCCGCGACGCATCGCAACGCGTCGAAGCCAGCCAAAACGAATCCGGGCTTCTGCTGCGTGCCGCTCCAAATACCGAAGCCCCGGCACCGGTCGGTTCTGACGCACCGGTCCGGCACGCGCCAGATGCAGATGCTATGACCACCCAGCCCCCCGAATATGCGCAACCAAGCCCGGTGCAGACCGCATTCACGGACGCGAAGGCCGTCGACGCCACCACATCTCCGCCGGCCGATAGCATTGCAGCAAAACTGCAACGCATCCGGGCCGTTGTTTCCCATTCGGACGTCCCCCCCACTGCCTATTCCGAAGACGAAGAATCTTCGCTGCTGGCCAACACCGCCCCCCCGGTGGACGCCGTGGCCGCCGCGTTCGAAGCAGGTGCTCTCAATGAAGAGGACTTTGCGGAACCCGCCCAGGCCGAGGCCGCAGAAATCGAGGATCTGCAAGCGCTTGACGCGGAAGACGTACAAACCGACGACGCGCCGGCAGCATCTGAAAACCAGGCCTTCGAAACCGCAGAGCCGATTATCGAGAACGATTCCGAACAGCAGGTGCAACTGACCCCCGACCACCTGCTGGATGAAGAAGTTGAGGTCGCAACGGACGACGCGCAGCTTCCTGCTGAGCCCCTGTTCTCGGATCTGGAAGAGGATACCGACGAGGAAATCGACGAAGAGGATGTTCCAAACATCCTCAACGTCGAAGACGTGGCGATCGAATCCGAAGATGAACCAGGTGATGAGGCGCAAGACGATCAGGCGCAAGGAGTATTGACGGAAGAGGACGAAATTCAGCTGCTGTCCGAGATTTCCGAGATCGAAAAAGACATGGCAGGCCGTTCAAGCCAAAAACTGACTGATGACGCCGATCCTGATCAGGATATCTCGCGGCTGATGGCCAAAACCGGTGAACATATGGAGGACCCCTCCAGCAGCGACGCGCGAGAAACCTATTCGCACCTTCGCACCGCCGTTGCCGCGACCGAGGCCGACCGTGATGGCCAACCGGCCCCGGACACCTCGCCTGTCGATGAGTATCGCGTCGATCTGGCGTCAGCGGTCAGCCCGCGCCGCCCCGAGGTAAACGTGACCAGCATACGCCCGGAAGCAGACGCTCCGGCTCCGTTGAAGCTGGTTGCCGAGCAGCGCGTGGACGATCAAAGCGAATCCAACGGCCCCGTGATGCCGCGTCGCGTGACCACTCAGGTGGAGGAAGCCGGGTCGGAAGAAGGCGGTTTTGCGCAATTCGCACAAGATCAGGGTGCACAGTCGCTTCAGGACCTGCTTGAAGCCGCGGCGGCCTACCTGTCCTTCATCGAAGGGCAGCAGCAATTCTCGCGCCCGCAACTGATGAACAAGGTCCGTTCTTTGAAGCAGGATGAGTTCAATCGCGAAGAAAGCCTGCGTTCCTTCGGACAGCTGCTGCGCGATGGAAAGATCGAAAAAGCCGGTGGCGGCCGTTTTGCGGCCTCTGACCTGATCGGCTTCCGTCCTGATGATGAGCGCGCGGTAGGCTGACTAACCTCGCCAATTGACAAAAAATGGGCCGGGTGCACCCCGGCCCTTTTGCTATGGCGCGTCCAGAGACAAACGCCCGTTAGTCAAACACGACTCGACGTTGCCCATTGTACCGGGCCCGACCTGCCGCCTTGGTCCGAGCAATGGCCCGGCTCAGGATTGATCCGGGTCCTCTTTGCCAACGCCGCGAAAAACGAACTTGAACGGCAGGGCCCAAAGAATGCCCAGAACGATATAGACCAGAAGTTCCACCCATATTTTGGGGCGCTCCAGCCAGTTCAGAACCGTCACCACCGCCACAATATAAAGTGGCAGGCCGATCACAAGTATAACCAACGACCAGCGCCGGCGCGCCTTGTAGCTCAGACCTGTTTTCTGCTCTTTGTTCATCAATCAGCAAACGGGTCGGTCACCAGAATGGTGTCGTCCCGCTCCGGGCTGGTGGACAAAAGGGCCACAGGGCATTCGATCAGCTCTTCCACGCGGCGGACATACTTGATTGCGTTGGCAGGCAAATCGGCCCAGCTGCGCGCGCCTTCGGTGGATTCGCTCCAGCCCGGCATTTCTTCGTAGATCGGGGTGCAGCGCGCCTGCTGGTCAGCCGCTGTCGGAAGATAGTCCAAGCGTTCACCGTCCAGCTCATACCCTGTACAGATCTTCAGGGTTTCGAACCCGTCCAGAACGTCCAGTTTTGTCAGAGAAATACCGTTCACGCCACTGGTCGCACAGGTCTGACGGACAAGGCACGCATCGAACCAGCCACAGCGGCGCTTGCGACCTGTTGTTGTTCCAAACTCATGTCCGCGTTCCCCAAGGCGTTGACCATCCGCATCCTCAAGTTCTGTCGGGAATGGGCCTTCGCCGACTCGGGTGGTGTAGGCTTTTACAATCCCCAGAACAAAGTCGATCGAGCCCGGTCCAATCCCCACACCTGTCGCAGCTTGTCCTGCGATCACGTTGGACGAGGTCACGAAGGGATAGGTGCCGAAATCAATGTCCAGCAGCGCGCCTTGCGCCCCTTCGAACAGGATGCGTTTTCCGGCTTTGCGCTTTTCGTTCAAAACTTTCCACACAGGCGCGGCAAACGGCAGTATCTCTTGCGCGATCTCTTTCAATTGGGCGATCAGCGCGTCGCGGTCGACCGGTTCGATCCCCAGACCTTTGCGCAGCGGGTCATGGTGCTGCAAAGCACGGTCCACCCGAGCCTCGAGCGTAGCCTCATCCGCCAGATCCGCGACGCGAACGGAACGGCGCCCGACCTTGTCTTCGTAGGCCGGTCCAATCCCACGACCAGTGGTGCCGATCTTGGTCCCCTTGCTGGCTGCCTGTTCGCGCGCACGATCCAACTCTCCGTGGATCGGCAGGATCAACGGGGTGTTCTCGGCAATCATCAGCGTATCGGGGGTGATCTCTACACCCTGTGCCTGGATGGTCGCGATTTCCTTGACCAGATGCCATGGGTCCAACACCACGCCGTTGCCGATGACGCTCAGCTTACCGCCCCGCACGACACCGGACGGCAGAGCGTGCAGCTTGTAAACTTCGCCATCAATCACCAGCGTATGTCCGGCATTGTGCCCGCCCTGAAAACGCGCGATCACGTCCGCCCGCTCGCTGAGCCAGTCGACGATCTTGCCTTTTCCTTCGTCACCCCACTGGGCGCCGACAACAACCACGTTGGCCATATCTGGTCCTTTTGCGCTGAGTTATCAAACCCGGCTCATATAGCGGGGCGCAAACGGCAGGGAAACCGATATTTCGCCGCAGATGAAAATCGCGCGAACGCGCGATGCCTCCGGCGGGGATATTTATGGCCAGATGAAAAGCGGATCCCTTGCTTCAACTGGCTGAAAATATCCCGGGGGAGCCGCACGGAACGGGCGGCGGGGGCAGAGCCCCCTGCCCGACATCAACGCAGATGCACCGGTTGCCCATGAGGTGTCATCAGATAAGCCTCTTCCCAGGACTGATGTAGCCCTTTTACCTCCTGTGGCGGCGCGACGCCCTGCTCGGCCAGCAACCCCTCTAGCGTTTCCAGCCATGCCTGGAAATAGTCGTCGCCGCCATCCAGCTCTCGCGTGAGCCCGTGGCGCTTCAACGTGTCCGAGAATCGCGCCGCCCAATCGGACCAATCGAACCGTCCCGCCTCGTTCAGGGCAACGGTGACGGCAAAGACCTGAGCGTGCCAGGGTTCGGCAAACACCGGTTCTGGGGCTGAATGTTCGTTGCATCCGCTCATGCCGGTTCCAGATAGCTTTGCCAGAGATCCAGCACCACTTCGTCATCCGGATGCTCCGGGCTGGTCCAAAGTTCCGAAGCGGGGAAGACCACCGCATAGATCGGTTCAGGCGCTTCGCCCAGCCCATGAGCATTGGAATCGGGCAGGACATGGGTTCCGTGCAGGCGAAGTATTCGCCCTTTTGCACCGGACGCATAATTCGGCAGGCGTGTGTGCCCGCCATCCACAATGCGATTTCCCGCTGGGCGGGTCGTGACCACCTGTTGACCGACAGAAAACTGCACCGACACGTTCGAAGGCCTGTCCGCTGGCCCACCTTTGGCCAGAGCCGCTGACACGGCCTCCGCCTTGAGCATCCGTTCTGCCAACGGATGCGGCCCATCCTCTCCGCCGCCGCGCAGGTCATCCAGGGAAAGAACGCCGCGTTCCACCAACAGGTCAGCCAGGCCCGAGATCCATTTCTCGTAGTAGGAAAACCGCGAATAGTCTTTTGGCGACAACCGTTCCCTTGCGTGGCGGGATATGTCTATGTTCCACTGCCCCAGAAAACCGGAGGCAAGTGTCACCGCCAGCGCACGTGCGTGCCAGTCTTCGGCAAAAAACGGCGCATCTTCGGCCTCGGGATTTATCGGACCATCTCCAAAGCGGCCGCCCATATCGTGAACGCGGGTCATGAAAGGGCCTTCGGCAGACCCGTGCCGATCATGCTGTCACGTGTCACAAGTGCGGCAAGCGCCTCCTCACTCATCCCATCGGTACCTTCGGGACGCATCGGCAGAACAAGATAGCGAACCTCGGCCGTCGAATCCCAGACCCTTACGGACGTTCGCTCGTCCAAGGTGACACCGAATTCGGCCAGCACTTTGCGGGGCTCACGCACCGCTCGGGCCCGGTAGGCGTCAGACTTGTACCAGCCCGGCGGGATACCCAGCAACGGCCAAGGATAGCAGCTGCACAAGGTGCAGACGACCATGTTGTGCCGGGCCGGCGTGTTTTCGACGACAACCATGTGTTCGCCCTGGCGACCATAATAGCCGAGATCCGCGACCACCGGGGTGGCGTCTTTCAGCAGCGCGGCCTTGAAAGCTGGGTCGCTCCAGGCTTTTGCGACAACACGCGCGCCGTTCTGCGGGCCAATTTTGTTCTGATAGGTGTCGATGATTTCGTCCAGAGCCGCCGGGTCGATCAGGCCCTTGCGGGTCAGAATCGTTTCCAGCGCTTTGACGCGCAGCGCGGGTTCGGGCGGCAAAAGGGCGTGCGGGTGGTCGTGGTCGTCATGTGGCATGGGCCGCAGCCTGCGTCACGCATCGGCGTTCTGTCCAGTCCCTTTGACGTGATATGACATATCACGTGCGGTGATGCGAACTCGTGACTTGCCCCCGCTGGCAAACTTGCATAAGTACCACGCGATACACGCCACGCTGTACAGGACCACCATGGAAAACGTCGTTCTCATCATCCACCTTCTTTTGGCTCTGGGCCTGATTGCCGTTGTTCTGATGCAACGGTCCGAAGGCGGTGGCCTTGGCATGGGCGGCGGCGGTGGTGCCATGACAGGCCGTGCAGCAGCGACCGCTTTGGGCAAACTGACATGGATCCTCGCCGCTTGCTTCATCGTGACCTCGATCACGCTGACCATTCTGGCGGCGCAGAAGTCTTCGGGCAGCTCGGTGATCGACCGTTTGGGCGTCCCGGCTCCGGCTTCAAGCGAAGAAAACACTCCGGCAATTCCGTCGGCGGATGACCTTCTTCCGCCTGCACAGGGCGACAACGCGCCGCTGATCCCGCAGGCCGACTGACCTACAAAACCTAGAAACCAGGAAGAGGACTGCAACAGCATCTTGCGGTTCTCTTGCGCTTTTGGCGCGAATCCTTTATACGTGAAGTCCCGTGATGCAGCGGTTTTTCGAAACCGTCGGGCAGCTGATTTTGACGTCTCACGGGAGCAGCCGAAAAACTATGGCGCGTTTTATTTTCATCACTGGTGGTGTGGTTTCGTCCTTGGGCAAAGGACTGGCTTCGGCGGCGTTGGGCGCCTTGTTGCAGGCCCGGGGATACTCGGTACGCCTGCGCAAGCTGGACCCCTATCTGAACGTCGATCCGGGCACGATGTCGCCGTTCGAACATGGTGAGGTTTTCGTCACCGATGACGGGGCGGAAACCGATCTGGACCTAGGCCACTATGAACGCTTCACCGGCGTGGCCGCACGCAAGACCGACTCGGTCAGTTCGGGGCGGATTTATTCAAACGTGCTCGAAAAGGAACGCCGCGGCGATTACCTGGGCAAGACCATTCAGGTGATCCCGCACGTCACCAACGAGATCAAGGATTTCATCGCCATTGGCGAGGATGAGGTTGATTTCATGCTGTGTGAGATCGGCGGCACCGTGGGCGATATCGAGGGCCTGCCGTTTTTCGAGGCGATCCGCCAGTTCAGTCAGGACAAACCGCGCGGGCAGTGCATTTTCATGCACCTGACACTGTTGCCTTACATCAAGGCCTCGGGCGAACTGAAGACCAAACC